>CAZPXM010000178.1:0-6420 GCA_964591015.1 uncultured Gemmatimonadaceae bacterium | reverse complement strand
CGGCGGGTACTTGGGGCTGGGCGGGGTCGCCAGCGCCACGGGCCGGCCGGTCGCCAGGTGGACGAGGAATCGCTGTTCGGTGATATCGGACACGACGGCCTGGCGGCGGCAGGCGATGGCCTGCACCGTGGTGGTGCGCTCCAGGCGCAGCGGCCGGCCATAGCGCGGCGAGGCGGGCGTGGGCGCGGTGCCGTCCGTGGTGTAGTGGATCTGCAGCCCGCTGGCCGGCGCCCGCAGGGCGACCCGCAGCACTCCCTGGGCGGAGACGTCGCGCAGCTCGAACCCCACGTCGTAGAAGCGCCCGCTGCGGATCGTCTCGATGCCGGCCACCATCGGCGGGTACTCCGCCACCTCATCCGCGCGCAGCCGCCGCCAGGTGGTGAAGACATGGCCGAGCATGCGCGGGTGCTGGAGGCGGTAGGTCTGCTTCACCAGGGCCCGCACGCCCTCGACCTTGCGCCAGCTGCACGGCAGGACCCGGAAGCCCTTCTTCAGGAACATGGGCACCGAGGGATAGGCGGCCATCGGCTCGTAGTGCCAGTCGCAGATGACGATGTCCTTGGGGGTGCGGTCGACGGCTGCAGCCGTCCCGGTCAGCGATGCCTCCCACTCGCCGTACGGGTATTTCGTCCCGTCGATCAGGCGGTCGCCCCACATGAACATCTCCAGCCCGCGCTGCTCCACCAGGTAGGCGTGGAACTCGTTGACCACCTGCGCGAACAGCTCGCCCGGATCCTGGCCCCGCGTGCTGGGCGAGTGCTCGGATCCCAGCAGGAAGATCTCGTCCATGCCCACATGGATGCCGTCCGCCGCGAATGCGGCGACGATCTCGTCGATGAGGGCGAAGACGATCTGGTTGACGCGCGGATTGGCCACGTCCCACTCGCGGCAGTACAGCCCCTCGTTGCCGGGGAAGGCGCCCGGGGTCAGATCCAGCTCGGGATACACCGTAAGCAGCGGAGCGGTGTGCTGGGCCCAGGACTGGTGCCCCACGCACTGGAACTGCGGCACCAGACGAATGCCGTGCCGGCGACAGATGGCCGCCAGTTGCCGGGCGCCCTCCGGGGTGATGTAGGGCGGTCCCTGGCGCAGCTCCGGATGCGACTGGAAGGCGAAGCTGTAGTCCACCTCCAGGAAGAGCAGGTTGACGCCGCGCGCGGCCAGGTCGGGGATCACCTGCCCGAGCTCGGCCAGCGACTCGTCCGACGTCCAGCCGAGCAGATGCATGCCGAGGACGCCGCCGGGCGGCGGCTGGCGCGCTCCACGCGCCACGGGCGGCGGCGGGACAGCGCACTGCGCCAGTACGAGGGGCGCCAGCAGCGTGGCGATGACCAGCAGGTCGCGCATGGCTTGGTCCTCCTGCGTGGAGCGGCTCGCCGGCCAGCGCGGCTGCCCGGGGGCCCGGCTGGCCAGGGGCACGGCTACTCGGCGCGGCCACTGGAGACACCGCCCGCTGGCGGTCCGGCCGGCGCCTGGTGCTGGCCGCTAAGCTAACAGGCCGGGCGCCCCCGGCCAACGCCGGGCGCCCGGCCTGGCCTGCAGCCACCCTTCGCTGGCCCGCTGCCCCGCTGGCGGTTCGCGCCGGCATGGTTGACGCCGGCGCGGACCCGGGCTATCCTGCCCGCAAGGAACGGGCCCGCACGGGCATGGACCGGCCCACCCGGCAGCGCGCCGGCGGGCGCTGCGGCGGGTCTTCCCCGCCAGGACAGGCCGGCTGGCGGCGGGGACGCCCATGCCGCGGCGCGCCGGCGGGCGCCCCGTCTTTCCAGCGAACCAGGCCATGACGGACACCGTGCTGTACGCCGAGACGCACCGCCCCCAGTTCCATTTCACCCCGGCCCGCCACTGGACCAACGATCCCAACGGGCTGGTGTTCTACGCGGGCGAGTACCATCTCTTCTTCCAGCACAACCCGACCAGCGTGCGCTGGGGCAACATGACCTGGGGGCACGCGGTCAGCACCGATCTGGTGCACTGGACGCAGCTGCCCAATGCCATCGAGCCAGACGAGCTGGGCACCATCTACTCGGGTTCCGCCGTGGTCGACTGGCACGACACCGGCGGCTTCCGGCAGGGCGACGGGGAGGCCCTGGTCGCGTTCTACACGGCGGCCGGTGTCCACGCCGACCCGCCGCGGCCGTTCACCCAGTGCCTGGCCTACAGCACCGATCGGGGCCGCACCTGGACCAAGTACCCGGGCAACCCCGTCGTGGGGCACCTGCGCGGCCACAACCGCGACCCCAAGGTGATCTGGCACGCGCCGAGCCGGCGCTGGCTCATGGCACTGTACCTGGACGGCAACGCGTACGCGCTGCTGCACTCGGCCGACCTGCGGCGCTGGGAGCTGCTGCAGGAGCTGACGCTGCCCGGGGTGAGCGAGTGTCCGGATTTCTTCCCGTTGCCGGTGGACGACGATCCCCGGCGCGAACTGTGGGTATTCTGGGGCGCCAGCGGCGGGTACCGCCTGGGCCGTTTCGACGGCCAGAGCTTCCAGCCCCTCACCGGCGTGCTGCAGGCCGAGCTGGGCCCCAATGGCTACGCTGCCCAGACCTTCAGCGACATCCCGGCCGAGGACGGACGGCGCATCCAGATCTCGTGGATGCGCGGCGGCCGGTACCCCGCCATGCCGTTCAACCAGCAGATGTCCTTCCCGGTGGCGCTCGCGCTGCGCACCACTGCCGAGGGGCCGCGGCTGTGCCGCTGGCCCGTGCGCGAGATCGAGCGGCTGTACGCCGCCGAGCAGCATTGGCAGGATGTCCGGCTCGCGCCGGGCGCCCCGCTGGTGCCCGCCAGCCGCGGCGAGCTGTTCGACATCGAGCTGGAGCTGGAGCCCGGCGGCGCCGCGCGAGTAGGCCTGGAGGTGCGCGGCATCCGCCTGGAGTACGGGCGCGAGTCCGGCACGCTGTCGTTCCAGCAGGCGCAGGCGGCGATCCCGCTGCGAGACGGCCGGCTGCGGCTCCGGTGCCTGGTGGACCGCACCTCGCTGGAGGTCTTCGCCGGCCAGGGCGAGCAGTCGCTGTCGTGCTGCTTTCTGCCCGAGGCGGCCGACCATCCCCTGGAGGCGTACGCCGACGGCGGCACAGCCTGCCTGCGCCAGCTGCGGGTGCGCGAACTGCGCTCCATCTGGATGGCAGCCGGGACATGACCAGGCGCCGGGTGCAGCCAGCGGTTGGTGCCGGGCAGGGAGCCCAGCTGCCCGGCCTGCCGCGCGGCGTGCGCCCCTACGACTGGGCGCTGGCGCAACTGCGCGTCTGCCGCGCCCATGCGATCACGCGCGGCGCTGCCGAGGTCGTCGTGGCCGTGATCGATCTGGGGTACCGCCATCATCCCGACCTGGAGGGTCATCTGTGGCGCCCTCCGGGGGCGCGGCGGGGCGCGCCCGGTTGGGACTGCGCCGATGACGACGCCAGCCTCGAGTACCGGGGCCCGGGCGCCCGCACCAGCGCGTACTTTCGCGGACACCACGTCTTCGTGGCCGGCGAAGTGGCGGCCATGGCGCCCTGCTGCCCGATCATGATCGTCCGGGTGGCCTACGGCCAGCCCGCCAGCTGGGCAGGCGGCATCCGCTGGGCGGTGGCGCACGGCGCGCGCGTGCTGGTGATCCCCCACGACTACATCGCCGGCGAGGCCAGCACCGGCACGCCGCGGTTCTACCAGGGGACCGACTTCGCGTATCCGGACGACAACCCGGACCTGATCGCGGCCATGCGCGAGGCCGGCGAGCGCGGCTGCCTGATCGTCAAGGGCACGGCGGACAACCGGGGCCGCTGCGTGGCCAGCGCCACGGCCGCGCTGAGCATGGTGCTGGCCGTGGGCTCCGCCAACCGCCGGGGCGAGCCTGCGGACATCTGCGCCAGCGCGGCCTACGTGGCCGTGGGAGCGCCTGCCGGGCAGCGCGACGTACCCCCGCGCCGGGGCGCCATCTGGGGGTGCGGCGGCGATCGCGACTACGTGCCGTTCACCGGCGGCTGCATGGCCAGCGGCTTTGCCGGGGGCGTCGCCGCGCTGGTCTGGTCGCGCTTCCCCTGGCTCGGCCAGCAGCAGCTCCGGCAGGTGCTGCAGAACACGGCGCGCCCGGCCCGCGGGGTGGTCCCCGACGCAGACGGGTGGGATCCCCGTTTGGGCTACGGCCTGCTGGACGCGGGTCGGGCGGTGTCGCTGCACCCCGAGCGACTGCCGCCGGCCGTCCGCCTGCGCGCCGCCACCGTGCGGGTCCGGCGCAGCGCCGGCAGGTGGCGTCTGGAAGCCCGCCTGCGCAATCGCGGCGCGCTGGATGCGGAGCGCGTCCTGGTGGTGGCCTTCGACGGCGATCCCACGCGGCCGGCCGACCCGCGCGGCACGCTGGCCGCGCCCGCCGCCCCGCTGCAGACCCGGCAGCTGGGGCACACCATCGCCCGGGTGCGCGGCCTGCACGAGACCGCGATCGCCATCGCGCTCGTCCAGCCGCCGCCGGCGACCGTCTGGTTGGAGACCTGCTGCCTGGAACCGGCGACGCCCGCGCCCGTGCACCGAACCCGCGTGCGGCGGCGCTGAGGCGCGCCGTTCACGCCAGGACAGGAGAAGGAGCATGACCCGGCGCATCGTCATCGTCGGCGGCGAGACCCACATCGGCGAGATCACCCAGCTGGCGGGCCGACAGCTCGAGATCGCGGGGGTGCTGGTGCGCGCCGACCAGCGCGAGCAGGCCGAGCGCCTGTTCGGCGCCCCCCTGTACGCCGACGAGGAGACGCTCTACCGGCAGGCGGCGCCGCAGGTGGCGGCGATCGCCAACGAAAACGATGCGAAGGCCGCCGCCATCCTCGCCGCCCTCGAGCACGAGTGCGACGCGATCGTCGACAAGCCGCTGGCCATCGCCAGGGCCGAGCAGGAGCGCGTCGAGGCCGCCCTGCGCGCCCATCCCCGGCGCCGCCTGCTCATGCTGCTGACCCTGCGGGGGCAGCCGCTGTGGGCGGGCATGCGCAGGGTGGTCCAGAGCGGCCAGGTGGGCGTGCCCGCCTTCTGCCACGTGCGCATGGCCGTGCAGCTCAAGCGCGCCCAGCGGCCGCCCTGGTTCCTCGACGTGCGCCGCTCCGGCGGCCTGTTCCTGGACCTGCTGATCCACGGGCTCGATCAGGTCGAGTGGGTCACGGGAGCGCGGGTGGTTGCCCTCACGGCCACCACCGGCAACCTGAGCGATCCGGCCGACGTGCAGCTGCGGGATCACGCCGCCGTATTCTGCGAGCTGGACAATGGCGGCAGCGCCGTGGTGGAGGGGCAGCGGCTGATGCCGGCCAGCAAGGGTGCGGATTACCGCATGCTGGTGGCCGGCACCCATGGCTACGCCGAACTCGACATGGCCGCGGGCACGCTGCTGGTCACCGCGGCGCAGGCCGCTGCGGCTCCCGTCACCGATCTGCCGCCGCCCTGCGCCGTGGTCGCGGACTGGCTGGCCGGCGGCCAGCTGGTGAGCCAGCAGGACTCGCTGCGCGCCAACCTGCTGGCGCTGCTGGCGACCGAGGCCGCCGCGGCCCGCTGTCGCCTCGAGGTGCCGCCGCCCTGACCGGCGTGCAGCCACGGCGGCCTGGCAGAACGGAGACAGGCATGAGCACGATCGGCCAACCGTCGGTGCAGATCTGCCGGTGGCGCCACGACGCGCCGCTGGCCTATTCCATGACCTACGACGAAGGCACGGTGGACACCCTGGCCAATGCCCTGCCCATCCATGAACGGTACGGGTTCCCCGGGCACGTCAATGTCGTCGTGGGTCAGCTAGGGCAGGAGCGCCGCTGCTTCCAGAGCAGCCTGAACGGCTTCGTCCATATGGGCGTGGGCGAGCTCCGGCACCTGCTGGCCCGCGGCTGGGGCGTGGGCAACCACAGCTGGAGCCACTTCGTGTTCCCCTGTCAGCCCGGGTTGGACCTGTACCGCGAGGTCGTCTGGAGCAAGTACCGCCTGGAGGACATGCTCGACACGCCGGTGCGCATCTTCACGCTGCCCAACGACGCCTACAACTACGACCCGGTCATCGACCTGGTGAGACAGCACTATCTGGCCTGCGTGCACGTCGAGGGCGCGCCGTGCCGGGGCGAGTTCGATCTGTACCGGATCGGCAACTGCCTGGTGGCGGCGGGCGGCTTCCTGCCGCGGCCGGGCTGGCCGGAGGAGTTGCGCACCGAGAACCTGACGCTGGAATTCCTCCGCGACTCCTGGCTGTACGAGACCACGCACCTGTGCCTGTGGGAGGTGCCCCAGGCGCACAAGTGCGTGACTCCGGAGTACCTCTGCCGCCGCTTCGACAAGCTGCAGGCGGTCTCCGCGGGACGGCTGTGGGCCGCCCGGCCCGACGACGTCATCGACTACGTGCTGCTGCGCCGGCACCTGCGCCTGGCCGCCGTGCGCCGCCAGGACGGCGGCCTCGCCTTCGACGTGGAGGGCGAGTGG
>CAZPXM010000177.1:0-6435 GCA_964591015.1 uncultured Gemmatimonadaceae bacterium | reverse complement strand
GGGCGCGCGGGCGTGCACACGCGCGCGCCCAGCTCCATCATCGCCTGGTTGTACTCGGCCGCCCGCCCGCGCGGCAGCAGCAGCTCGGCGCTCTGCCGGAGCCGGGCACGCGCCGCCCCCCGGCGCGGGTCGTCGCCGATCTGCAGCAGGCGGCACAGCACCCGCGTGACGTTGCCGTCCAGTACCGCATGGTCCTGCCCGAACGCGATGCTGGCGATGGCCGCGCTGGTGTAGCGTCCGATCCCGGGCAGGCGGGCCAGCGCCGCCCGGTCCTCCGGCAGCCGGCCGCCGTGCTCGCGCACGACGCAGCGGGCCGCCCGCAGCAGGTTCCGGGCGCGCGCGTAGTAGCCCAGGCCCTCCCAGGCCTTGAGCACCTCGTCCTCGCTGGCGGCAGCCAGATCGGCCAGAGTGGCGAAGCGCACCAGGAAGCGAGCGAAATAGGGGCCCATCTGCTCGACGCGCGTCTGCTGCAGCATCACCTCGGAGATCCAGACGCGGTAGGGATCCGCGCTGTCGCGCCAGGGCACATGTCGCCGGTGGTGGCGGTACCAGCTCAGCAGCCGCTGCTGGAAGCGACCGCGGCGCCGGGCGCTGGCCGTCCACGCCTCGACCGCCGGCGGCCCCGCCGGTGCACCCGGCCCGCGCGCCCGCGCTGCGGGCACTGCGGGCGCTGCGACCGCCGGCTCCGCAGCGCGACCCGCGCAGCCGCCCGATGCCAGCACCGCCTCGACGCGGGCCACTAGGCGACCGCCGCGACCAGCGCGTCGCCGAGTGCCGCGGTGGTCATGCACCCGCCCAGATCGGGAGTCCCGCTCCCCGGCACCACCAGCACCGCCTGCACCGCGCGGCGGATGCGCGCCGCCGCCCGCCCGGCGCGGTCGTCGCCGTGCCGCTCGCCGAGCCACTCGAGCATCATCGCCACGGACAGCACGGTGGCCACGGGGTTGCAGGTTCCCCGCCCCGCGAGGTCGGGAGCCGTGCCGTGCGACGGCTGGAACACGGCGGTGTCGGCGCCGATGTCGGCCGAGGGGGCCATGCCCATGCCGCCGACCAGGGCCGCCGCCAGATCGGAGACGATGTCGCCGTACATGTTCTCCATCACCAGCACATCGAACGTCTGCGGCCGCTGCACCAGATGCAAGGCCAGCGCATCGATGTACTCGTGGTCGGCGAGCACGCCGGGGTACTCGCCGGCCACCCGATCGAAGACCCGCCGGAAGAACGCCATCGAGCGGAAGATGTTGGCCTTGTCCACGCAGGTCACCTTCATGGGCTGACGCCGGCGCCGCACCGCCAGCTCGAACGCGTACCGCGCCACCCGCTCGGTGCCGCTGCGCGTGATCACCATGGAGTCGACCGCCACCTCGTCGCGCAACTGGATGCCGCCGTTCATCGAGGCGAACAGGCCCTCGACGTTCTCGCGCAGGATCACCAGATCGATATCGCCTGGAGCCAGTCCCTTCAGCGGCGAGTGCGCCGCCGAGTACAGGTAGATCGGGCGCACCCCGGCATACAGATCGAGCTGGAGGCGCAGATCCACCTGGGGCCGCATCTCGGTGCCGTCCGGCCAGCGCACCTCCGGCAGGCCCATGGCGCCGACCAGCACCGCGTCGGCCTCCCGGCATGCCGCCAGCGTCCTGGCAGGCAGCGGCTCCCCGCACCGGCGGTAACACCCGGCGCCGCACGGATGGTGCCTCAGGTCGAGCCCGAGCCCCTCGCACCCGGCAGCGGCTTCCAGCACCCGCACCGCCTGGGCCACGACCTCGGGCCCGATCCCGTCGCCGGGAAGCACGGCGATCTCATAGCATTCCTTGGCCAACTCTCGTCCCGTCCGCTCCTTGGTGGCTGACCGCTCGCGCCTGGCGCCGGCCGCCCGCACCGCGCGCACCGCGCGCCGCAGGCGCCGCGCCTAGCTCCACAGCCGATCGTGCGCCCGTTCGGCATCCCACTCCGGCGTCGGCGCGAAATAGCCGGGAAAGCGCGGATCGAGGTGCTGCCGCACGATGTCCTCGTCCAGATCCTCGAACCCCAGCCCGGGCCCCTCGGGCACGTCGATGTGCCCCTCGCGGACCAGCGGCTGCGGCACGCCCCGGACCAGGCGGCTCCAGGAGTCCAGCGCGTCCACCGAGTGGTTCTCGAGCACCAGGAAGTTCTCCGTCGCGGCCGCGCAGTGGACCGCCGCCAGACAGGCCACCGGCGACATGGCCATGTGCAGGGCCATGGCGACGCCGTGCTCCTGAGCCAGATCGCCGATCTTCTTGGTCTCCATGATGCCCCCGGCGGAGGCCAGGTCCGGATGGATCACCCCCACCGCGCGCCGCTCCAGCAGCGCGCGGAAGCCCTCCTTCAGGTAGATGTCCTCGCCGGTGCAGATGGGCGTGTCCACGGCCTGCGACAGGCGCACGTACTGGTCGGTGAACTGCCACGGAATCATGTCCTCGTACCAGGCGAGGTTGAACCGGTCCAGGGCCTTGCCCAGCCGGATGCACGACTCCAGGCCCAGATGGCCGAAGTGATCGGCGGCCAGGGGCACGTCGAACCCCAGGACCTCGCGCACCGCGGCCACGTAGTCGCTCAGGGCGGCGATGCCGCGGTCGGTGATCTGGATCCCCGTGAACGGGTGCATGACGTTCTGCGTGGACAGCATGCCGGGGGGAGCGGACACCGCCCCGGGCACGCCGCCCAACTGGCCGATGCCGATGTCCATCTTGAAGAAGCCGAATCCCAGCCGGCGCCGCTGGCGCAGCTTCTCGCCCATCGCCCGGCCGTCGGCCTCGTTCGGCGTGTCGCAATAGCAGGCGATCCGGTCGCGGAACTTGCCACCGAGCAGCATGTAGGCCGGCACGCCGTACGCCTTGCCGGCCAGATCCATCAGCGCCATCTCCACCGCGCAGACGCCGCCGGCCTGACGGGCGTGATGGCCGAACTGCTTGATCTTGCGGAACAGCCGGTCCACGTCGCAGGGGTTCTCGCCCACCAGCCGGCTCTTGAGCAGCAGCGCATAGGTCCTGCTGGCGCCGTCGCGGACCTCGCCGTAGCCGCAGATGCCCTGATTGGTGTCCAGACGAATCAGCGTCGAGTGGAACGGCGTGCCCGTCAGGCTGGCCACCCGCAGGTCCGTGATGCGCAGCTGCGACGGCCGCGATGCGGCGCGCACTCCCGGTGCTGTCGGCTCGCTCATCGATCCCTCTCCTGACCACGCTGCGCGGCAGTGTCGAGGTGACTACGGTACCCGGCCTCGCACGGCGCGTCAACTGGCGAAGCAGCCCGCCGCCGAGCGCTGGCGCGGCAAAGCGCAGCGCCGGCCGGCCGCACGCGCCACGGCGCGCGCCCGCACCCAGGCGCCGCGCCGGGCCATCTTTACAGCCCGACCTGCCGCGCCTAGATTCGGCCCGCCCGAGCCGAGGACGGGCCGCGACGGCACAACGGGCGCCAGACACGCCGGCGTCCGCCGCAGCGGCCCGCGCGTGCGGCCGGCAGGAAGCCATGCGCATCGTCGCCGGGCAACTCCGGGGTCGCCCGATCCCCCCGCACCGCTGTCTGGCCGCCATCCGGCTGACCAGCGCGCGGCTCAAGGAGGCGGTGTTCTCCCTGCTCGGCGCCGACCTGGACCATCGGTCCTTCCTGGATCTGTGCGCCGGTTCTGGCCAGATCGGCCTGGAGGCCTACAGCCGGGGCGCCGTGGTCACCCTCAACGAGCCCGACCCTCGCCGCTGGACGCGCATTCAGGCGCTCGTGCGCGCCTGGAGCCTGCAGGGCGTCGCGCTGTACCGGATGCGGGCGCAGGGACTCCTGCCGGTGCTGGCGACCGCGGGCCAGCGCTTCGACGTGGTGTACGTGGACCCTCCCTACGAGGCGCGCCATCGCGGCCTGCCGCTGGCTGCGGCGCTGCTCGAGCAGCTGGGGCGGACACCGGTGCTCAACTCCGGCGGGCTGGTGCTCGTGCAGCATCCGGCGGCGATGGCCCTGCCCGAGGCCACCGGCACGCTCGTCCTGCGGCAGCGCCGGCCGTACGGCACGACCCACCTCAGCCTGTATGCGCCGGCCTCCTGCCAGCCGGCAACTCAGCCCAGCCAGGGAGCCTAGTCCCATGCGCTTCCGCCCGTGCATCGACCTCCACCGGGGTCGGGTCAAGCAGATCGTCGGCAGCTCGTGGCGCGACGGCCAGGAGCCGCAGACCAACTTCAGCAGCGAGGCGAGCGCGGCCGAGTACGCGGCGCGCTACCGGCGCGACGGTCTGGTCGGCGGCCACCTGATCATGCTCGGGCCGGGGAACGAACAGGCCGCCGCCGCCGCGCTGGCGGCCTTTCCCGGCGGCCTGCAGATCGGCGGCGGCATCACCGCCGAGAACGCGCCTGCCTGGCTGGCACGCGGCGCCTCCCATGCCATCCTGACGTCGTACCTGTTCACCGAGGGCAAGCTGCGCCGCGACCGGCTCGAAGGGGCGACCGCCGCGGTCGGGCGCGCGCGGCTCGTGCTGGATCTGAGCTGCGCCCGGCGCGGCGGCCGGTACGTGGTCATGACCGACCGCTGGCAGCGGCCCACCGAGCTGGTGGTGGAGGCCAGGACGCTGGCCGAACTGGCGCCCTACTGCGCGGAGTTCCTGGTGCACGCCACCCAGGTCGAGGGCCTCCGGCAGGGCATCGACACCGAACTGGTGCGCCTGCTGGCCGACGCGGCACCGCTGCCCACGACCTACGCCGGCGGCGTCCGCAGCATGGACGACATCGAGGCGATCCGCAGACTCGGCCAGGACCGCCTCGACTACACGGTGGGCAGCGCCCTGGACATCTTCGGCGGCACCGGCGTGCGCTACGCCGACCTGGTCGCGCAACAGCCCCCGGCAGCGCCGGGCGGCGCCGGTCAGCCGGCGAACCGGTAGGCGAACAGATCCGCGTCCTGCAGCGCGAAGCGGACCCGCACCGGCGTTCCTGCCAGGGCGCCGACGTCGTCGCCGCCGCGCCACCGCACGCGCTGCCCCAGACTGTCGCCGTACAGCGGCGGGCAGTCGGCCAGGGCGAAGCCGTCGCAGGCGGCCCCGGCCGCGTCCTGAAGCTCCACGCGCACGCTGCCGGCCGCCGAGGTGGAGAAGTTCAGCTCGAGGTGCCTGCCGGCGAACACCACCGGCTCGGTCACCAGCTCGCCGCCGGCCAGCGGCGCGTGCGCGGCCACGAAGCCGTCGGCCCGCACTGTCCAGCGGCGCAGCTTGCTGGCCGGACCGCGGTAGTAGTGCTCGGTGCTGTAGAGCGACAGCTCGTCCGGCGCGTGGTCCAGAAAGGCCGCGGTGCTGACGATGCCCCAGGCCGTCATGTTGTTGCGGTTCACCCAGCGCTCCGGCTGCAGGCCGGGCCGGATGAATGCCTCGCCCCAGCGCCGGAAGGTCTGCCCGTCCCGGCTGGTCATGAACAACCCGTCCGAGACGCCGTGCGCCCGGTGCTCGACCACCGTGCGCTCGGGCACAAAGCGCTTGGGGAAGCCCAGATAGATGTGCGGCGCGCGGCAGTAGGGCAGGATGGCGTTGGTGTAGAGCTGCTCCACCGGGGCGCCGGGATACGCCAGCCATTCGGGCGCCGACCAGGTGCGGAAGTCCGCGGAGAGCGACGTCATGATGTCCCGCACCTTGCGGCCCTCGTGCTCGCGGAAGTGCCGGTGGTACTCCCGGTAGCAGCGCTGATTGGGGTCCCAGAAGGCCAGGTTCTGCGAATCGAAGGCCCCGTGGGTGATGACGGGCGCCTCCTGCAGGAGCCGCCAGTGCACCCCGTCCGGCGAGACCAGCGCCTTCAGCCCTTCCCGGCCGCTGCCCGCCAGCGCCTTGTACTCCTCGCCCGGGCGGCACTCGGGGTTCCGGTCGCGAAACGGTGCGAAGTTGTGCGACCCGTACCCGTTCCAGACGATGTTGTTGCGCCGCGAGCCCATGAAGTCCACCAGGCCCAGCTCCGGCTTCTCCCAGTGGATGCCGTCGCGGCTCTCGGCATAGCAGACCACCTCCGGATGATCGTTGGTCCCGCGCTCCTCGTCGAAGTGCGAGCCGCGGTAGTACAGGCGGTAGAGCCGGCCATCCTGGAAGACCGTGTGGTAGCAGCAGGTATTCCCCTCCCAGGGCGCGTCGTGGACCACGGCCACGTCGCGCGGGACGGGTCTCTGCAGCACCAGCTCCACGCCCTCGCGGCGGGCGATCAGGGCGTCGTCGACGAACAGCTCGCGCCGGTCCCCGATCACGGTGGGTGCCGCTGTCATCTCCCTCTCTCCTCGTCATCCCGGCCCGGTGTCGCGCCACCGTCCGGGCGCGACCGCGAGACGGTCCAGTCACGGCCAGTAGTGTCGGGCACGGCCCGGTCGTCGTCCAGTCGGCGCCGCTCTCTCCGCGCCGGCGCGCGGCCGGGCCCTTGCGGGGGTGCGCCGCCGGCGCGTTCGTTGGTAACCCTCGTCTCGAGC
>CAZPXM010000176.1:0-6465 GCA_964591015.1 uncultured Gemmatimonadaceae bacterium | reverse complement strand
GTAGCGCGCATAGGTCTGCTGGTCGACCCCGTCCACCGAGAAGATGATCTCGTCCAGGCCCGACTCGACGATGGCCCGGGCCTGGGCGTCGTCGCCGATGAAGTGGCCGTTGGTGCTGGTGAAGGTGAACAGGCGATGCGCATGGGCATAGCGCACCATGGCGTTGAACTCGGGGTTGAGATACGGCTCGCCCTGGTTCCACAGCATCGCCATGAAGGCGTGCCGGTGCGTCTGGTCGATGAGCCGCCGGAAATCCTCCAGGCGGAGATGGCCGCGCGGCCGCGTCAGCGAGCCATTTCCCGACGGGCACAGGGGGCAGCGCAGGTTGCAGTAGGCGCTCGGCTCGACCATGAGCAGACACGGGCGCCCCCAGACCAGCGGCCGTCGCAGGGCGCGGCTGACCGCGAGCGAGGCCACCACGAGCGCGAAGTTCGCCAGACGCGCCCAGGTGAACAGCCGGCGATAGCGCCAGACGTAGCGCGTCAGGCTGTTGGCGGAGACCAGGAATGCCATGCGGCTCAGCCCCGTTCGCGGGTCACCTCTTCCAGCGGAACCAGCCCAGCCGTCCAGCGATGGTACCCAGCAGCACGTAGGGTGCGTGGAGGAGCTCCAGCACCGGCAGCCAGCGCAGCAGCCGCCTCTCCGGCGCGCTGGCCATCGCGCCGAGCAGAACCGCGTCCAGGCTCGCCTTGGCCACCCACACGCTTCCGGTCACCAGCTCCCCCTGCCCCGCGAGCGCTCGACCCGTGCCCCACGCCAGCGCGGCGTAGAAGACATAGACGACGGCACCCAGCGCCAGGGCGCCGCCTCGGTAGTGGCCAGCCTTGGCAGCGTGGCGCAGCTTCTGCTGGAGGATGGCCCGCCAGGCGCGCGGCGGAGCGGTGCACAGCACCACTGCGTCGTTCCTGCGATTGTAGGCGAGGCGCCAGTTCGTGGCGCTGGCCACGCGGCGGGCGAGATACACATCGTCGCCGCCGACGAGATGGCCGATCGCGGCGAAGCCGCCCGCCTGTTCGTACGCGGCGCGCCGGTAGGCCAGATTCCGGCCGGTGCACGCCCAGGCCATGCCCAGCCCGATTCCCCCTGCGCCGAGCGCCCCGACCGCCAGGTTGTCCAGGGCCAGTACCCGCTGGATCCACGACGCGCTTCCCTCGGGGCGAGCGTACCCGGCCACTAGACCCACTTCGGCGCCGAAGCAGGCCACCATCGAGCCGATCCAGCCTGCCGGCGGCCGGCAGTCGGCGTCGGTGCACAGCAGGATCTCTCCCCGACTGATCTCGATGCCGCTGGCCAGCGCGCTCTTCTTCGGACAGCGGTACCGAGGCGGATCGGGCGCGCGGCACCAGCGGATCCGGGCGTCCTGTGCGGCCCAACGCTGCAGGCGCGTCGCCGTGTCGTCGCGTGAGCGATCGTCCACCACCACGATCTCCCACCAGCCGCCGTAGTCCTGGCGGGCGAGGGCGGCCAGACACGCGTCGATGTTCTCCGCCTCGTCCCGCGCGGCGACGATGACGCTGACTGGCGGGCGTGCCTCGCTGGTGGCCGTTCGCAGGCGATGCAGCCCCCAGCGCAGGCTCAGCAGGGCTGCGCCGTACACCGCCCCCGTGCTCACCAGCAGGAGCTGGTCCGGGCCCATGGCTCAGAAGACGCCCAGCGCCAGCGTCGAACAGAGGCGGGTCTGCTGGCCGTCGCCGCGCCCGGTGCGGTTGCGCAGCGCCACGCTGGTGTCCGGGTCCCAGTAGGGCGGCAACGGCACGTTGGACACCCACTCTCGCCCGACTTCCAGGCCGATCTCGAGCTGTTCCCAAGGCCGCCAGCGGCCGCTCCAGGAAAGCTCGGTCCGCTTCGCCACGGTACCCGCCAGGAACCGCTTGCGGTCGCAGCTGTCCTGCGCGCGCGCACCCAGATGCAGGTCGCCGCCCACGTTCACCACGGTGCCGTCCGCCTCGAGGACGTTGTCGCCGTGGCGCGTGCGCCGGGCTTCGAAGCCGATCTCGGTCTTCGGGTGCGGGCGCCATTCCCAGCAGGCCCGCCAGCGGTTGCTGTTGGGTCCCAGGCTGTTTCCCAGCGGCAGGTCGAAGTGCGAGAAGGTGTTGATCGGGTACCTGTGCGTGTAGATCCAGGGCTCCAGGCGCACGTACTCCAGCCGCAGCGCGGTATCGTCCATCCCTGCCGGGTCCGTCCACAGCGCCCCGAGCTGGGCGGAGAACTTGTTGGCGAAGTCGTCGGAGAGGATCCTCAGCTTCTTCATGTCGTCGACCAGGTAGGCGCCGTAGAATCTGAGGCCACGGCCCGGGTGGATGTCCAGGTCGATGCCCATGACGACATTGTCCTTGTCGCCCAGGTAGCTCTGGGCAGCCCACAGGAACATCGTCGGGATCGCGTACAGCAGCTCTGGACCTCGGTCGCCGTACACCACCGCCTCCTGCAACCCCACGTCGAGCCAGGGAGCGAGCGAGAACTCGAGGCGGTGGGCTGCCAGGAACTTGCGCCGTTCGAGCGTGCGCGCCGTGCCGTTGACGATGTAGCTGCGGGCGCTGTCCACGGTGCCCCAGCAGGCGGGCGAGTCGGGTCGTCCCGGGCAGGTTCTCAGGCTTCCGTGGACGCTGACCGCGCGCACGGGGCCGCAGTCTGCCGTCAGCCGCACCATGGCGAACGAGGGCGCGTTGCCGCTCAGGCCCAGGTTGTCAGCCGGCGCGGCGCCCCAGGCTGCGTCGTCCTTGGCCACCTCCAGCCGCGCGAACGGCAAAGCCACGATCGCCGCGGCCTTGCCTTCGTGGAAATCCGCCCGGTCGCCCTTCAACTGCGGCAGCTCCAGGCGCTGCGTGTGCACGTCGTCACGGATCCGGTAGGTCCGCGAACCGTATTCCATGCTCTGCACGAAGCTCGACGAGAAACCGAGGAAGCCCCGCAGGCAGCCCCGCACCGCGGCGCCCCCTGCGGACCGGTGGATGCGCTCCGCCTCGTTCCTGCCGAGGCCCGTGTACAGGTCGGTGCGGTGGCTTGCCAGAGGTTCCAGTACCAGCGTGGCCTCCCTGCCCGCGAGCACCAGCATCGTTGTTCGCCGCGCGCCGCCGGCACCCTCCTCGGGCGCGCACTGCTGCTGGCAGCCCGCCGGGTCCGGTCCGCGCCGTTCCTCGCTGAATTCCACCACCAGTTCGCGCAGGATCTCGCGGTCGCTGCGCGGCAGAGGCGCGGTCGCCGCATCGAGGCGCCCCAGGGCCTGGGCAACCTGCAGGCGGCTGAAGGGCCGCACGCCGTCGCGCAGCCCCGGCAGCAAGCCGCGCGCCTCGCACCGTTCCAGAAAGGCGTACACGCGGTGCTGAAGCGGCACGGTGGGCGTCAGGTCTGCGGCTCGCGCCCGCAGCGCGCCCATGCCCAGCGCAACCACCAGGCCGGTCAGGACCGTGCGCACGCTGACTGGCATCGGCTATCCCCGTTCATCCTGCCCTGGCCCCCGGCGCTGGCTCCTCGCCTCCAGGGGCCGCCAGCACATGGACCGCCAACAGGCCGCCCAACACCGAGGGCCCGATCGCATCGCCCAGTAGTTCGGGCAGGCATACGGCCAGCCCCATCCCGATGCCACCCAGGGCGCGCGGGCCGAAGGACCGTTCTGGCACATCGGCCCAGAGGGCGCCCGTGCCGCGCCACCGGCGCCCCAGCACCGCCACGGCACGGGCGCCGACGGGAGCCACGACGCCTGTCAGCAGAGCCACTGCCGCCACCACCGCCGGGAGGAGCCCCACCCGCGCGGCCCCGTCGCCGAGCTGCCACCCTGCCATGCAGGACAGGCCTGCCATGATCGTCGGGTCCGCCTTCCCGAGCGCGCGCAGAACCTCGGCGCGCCGCAACGTGCAGTTGATCCACCAGCACCCGGCCACCAGACCGATGAAGACCGGATCCGGGCCGCCGCCCACGCCCGCGCCCAGGCCCAGCGCCAGCGCTGCCAGGACCAGCAGCGGCAGCTGCCGAGCCTGGGGGCCCCGGCTGGCCAGGTCGAGCACCATGCCGGCCGCGATGCCCAGCGCCAGACACCGCAGCGCCACGTCCCCCAGGCTCTGCGCCAGGATGACGTGCGCGCTCGAGCCGTAGGGCAGGCCCAGGGCCACCGGCTGACGCTGTGTCGACAGGCGCCCCAGCCCCACGAGTCCGACGCCGAGGCAGCCAGCCACCAGCGGGCGCGCGTGGCCGCCGGCTCGGCTGCCTGGCGCCTGGCGCGGGCGCGCCGTCCGCAGCATCGCCGCGCTGAGCCCTGCCACGGCCAGTGCCCCCTCTACTCGGAGCCTGCCTCCCAGCAGGATGGCGCACAGGACATAGGCGAGCACCAGCACTGGCAGCGCCGCCGCCGCGGCTGCGAGTCCCTCGGCGAGCGGACTGCTCCGGCCGGGGCGCCTCTTGGCGCGCAGGTCCAGGTTCAGCCCGAAGCTCAGGCCGCTCCAGGCAGCCAGCAGGTAGATGAGCGCCCGTGTCCCGATGCGGAAAGGCGGGTTCAGGACTGCAGCGGTGGAGAAGCCAGCGACGGCGCCGGCCAGCAGGTAGTGCGCCCGCGCTCTGAGCAGGCGGGCGAGCAGCCGACTGCGTGGTCTCCAGGAGCGCCGACCCACCCCGGGCGCCATGGCGGCGGTCGGCAGCACGCCCACCAGCGTCCGCAACGGGTCCGCTGCGCTCAGGTCCATGCGGCCTCACTCGGCAGTCCGCGGCAGGTCGCGCAGGCGTCCTCCAGCGCCGCCGTGACGCCTTCCAGAGCCTGCCGGCCGCAGTCCAGCAGGGCATCGAGGTCCGCCGGCGCAGGCCGCCACGGCGCGGCCAGCGCGAACGTGGTCAGCAGGCGCCGGCAGGGCGCTGCCCTGCCGCCAACCAGCGATGTTGTCACCCGGTCCAGCAGCCTGCGCAGCGGCCACATCCGGCCGGCGCGTCCCTGGTCGACCTTGCCGCACAACCACAGGAGCGCCGGGAGCCATCGCAGCCAGCGCCGCAGCGATCTCTCGCCGCGCCGGATGCCGGTTGCGGCAACGGCATCACCAAAGGCGGAGCGTGCCTCCTCGGCCAGCCAGTCGTGGCCGGCGCCTCGTTGTGGAAACACCAGCTGCGGGCGCCAGAGCAGTCGGCCCTGCGGCGCCTCGAGCAGGCGGCAGTCACACCCCCACTCCACCCGCAGGTGGGCCAGCTCCACAGCCAGCGGCGCACGGGCACCGCCCCTCGTCGCCAGCGCGGCCGCGCGCCGCTCGATCCAGGGGTGTGTGGCAGCGTCGGCGCGCAGATGCAGGAGCCAACCAGCGGCGAAGGCCCGTTCGGCCGCCGTCTGCCGGGCATTCCACAGTCGGCGCGCGAAGGCACAGCCAGGCCCGCCATGCACCAGCTCGGACATGCGCCGCGGTCCCCCGGGAAACAGGCCGAGGTCCGGCGCCACGGCGCCGGCCAGCAGGGCGGCTCGGGCGGAGGCAGTGGCCGCCAGTCCAGGCGCCTGCTCAGCGAGCCGACACGCCAGCCAGAGATGGCAGAAGCTGCCCGCCATCCGCGGTTGCTTCAGCCCGGCTGGGCCAGGCGAGTGTCCGGGCCCGACGCCTGGTCGCAGGCCGCCACCGACGGCGCCCCACGCCTCGACCGATTGCGCTCAGAATGGCAGGTCGTCGCCGGTCTCGTTGGGGGCATCGAGTTCCTCGTCCCGAGCCTTGCCCCTCGCCGGCGTCCCATCGGCGTCGGGCAGCGGGGGCGGCTGGAGGTTGTCTTCACCACCCATGGTCGCCTGGGCGCGCGAGTTGAGCATCGTCATGTCGGTCGCGATCACCTCGGTCGTGTAGCGCTTCTGGCCGCTCTTGTCCTCCCACGAGCGCGTCTCCAGGCGTCCTTCCACGTACACCATGCTGCCCTTGCGCAGATAGCGTTCGGCGATGTCGGCCAACCCGCGCCAGAGGACTACCCGGTGCCACTCGGTCTTCTCCTGGATCTTGCCCGCTCGATCCTTGAACCGCTCGCTGGTCGCCAGGCGGATATTGGCCACCGCCACGTTGTCGGGCGTGTGCCGGACCTCGGGATCAGCGCCCAGGTTGCCGATCAGAATCACCTTGTTCACGCCCGAACGTGCCATGGCTCACTCCTTTCCAGACCGAATCCTGCGGCCGGCGCTCCGGCCGCCGGCCGCCTGCCGATCGCCGCCAGCGGACCCCCGCGGCGTCAGTTTACGCCGGGCCTTCGCCCTGGTCAAGCGCCGGTGCTTGACGGCATTGCCGAAGGTCGT
The DNA here is from genome assembly GCA_964591015.1 of uncultured Gemmatimonadaceae bacterium. Lineage (GTDB taxonomy): Bacteria > Latescibacterota > UBA2968 > UBA8231 > UBA8231 > SLHA01. The sequence continues at coordinate 227 of CAZPXM010000176.1, read as the reverse complement.
TATCGTTCGCATCGCCTGTGACGCCGGTGGTCCTGCGCTGCCGCTCTCGAGCGACTTCCGGACCCCCGTCAGGAGTCTGAGCAAGGCTCTCTCCCCTGCAGTCGCCAGGCTCCTGCTGCGGCCTGGCCACTCCCCTGTGCTGGCCGTGTGTTCCGCGGCTACTGCTGGCATCGGTCCGCCGGCCACCTCGGTGGGCGTTGATCTGCCGAGGCGCACGCGGCCGGCGG
>CAZPXM010000175.1:0-6564 GCA_964591015.1 uncultured Gemmatimonadaceae bacterium | reverse complement strand
CCCATCACCGCCTTGCCGGTCAGCGTCACGCGCCGCGACGGCGGGCCCCGCCGTCCTGGCGATGACCCCGACGACGGCCAGCAGGAGCACGGCGCGCGCCACCAGCCACTGGGGGGCCCACCCGCTGCGCAGGTCAACCGCAGCCCCGAACAGACCGAAGCACAGCATGAAAGCGGCCAGCGACACGGGCTGCAGCCAGACAAGCAGCCGCCGCGCCGGCCCATGACGTCCCGCCGCCATCACTCCGGCGCAACAGCCGCACGGCAAGGCGAACAGCCCGAAGCGCTCGATCAGCGCCGTCGCCGCCAGCACCATGCCGCCCGCGCCCACGGACTGCGCCGGCAACCCCAGCCCCAGCCTGGCCGCCCAGCGCAGCGCCGCGCCTCCAGCCGCCCCCAACAGCGCCGACAGCAGCAGCCTGGCGCACCAGCCAGTGGCTGCACCGTGGAGCCGACCGCAGGCACCCAGCAGCGACAGCGAGAACCCCAGCAGCAGCAGCGCCGCGATGGTGCCGGTGGCTGCCAGGCGGACCGCCATGCTTCGAGCCGGTCTCGGGACAAGGCTGAACGGCCCCCACAACGAGGCGAGAGCGCCTCCAGGGACCGCGACCCACCAGGGCAGCCCCGCAGCAAGTACCAGCACCGCCGCACCCAGACCAGCCGCGACGAACGTCACCCCGCCCAGGAGGGCCCGCGCCCGCCAACCGATGCGGGTCCGCGCGGTCCGCGCGGGCAGATGGGCGCCCGCCACGAAGCCCACCCACACGGCAGCGGCTTTCCAGGCGAGCAGCAGCGGCGGGAACTCGAGCGGCCGGACGAGTCTCAGCCCGGTGTGCCCGGCGAGGAGCCCGGCGAGCAGCCAGGCCGTGACGCAGCCCAACCGCAGGCGTCCGGCAGCCTGTTGCAGTGCATGCGCAAGGACGAGGACCAGCCCCACCGACCACAGCAGCTGAGCCGCAGGCGGGCGCCCAAAGGACGGCCCCACCTGGACGAGCAGCAGGGCGACTGCGGCTACCCCCAGCTCCTTCATCCGGCTTCGCCCCTGACTGCGCTGGCGGATGGCCTCCCGGCTCTGGCGCAGGCACGCCCGCGGCCTGGCTGCCGCTGGCATGGCAGCCGCAGACCCCCCACTCCGCTCCACGCGCAGCAGATCTCCAGGCACACCCCCTGGAGGTCATGCCGCTGCCGCCGGGGTCAGCGCACCGCCGCTTGCGCCTGGACGCTCGCCTCTCTGCGCACGTCGCGCAGATGGCCGAGGTACATCACCGGCGTGGCGACGAAGATCGAGGAGTAGGTCCCCACGACGATGCCGACGAGCAGCGTGATGGCGAAGTCGCGGTTCACCCCGCCGCCGAAGACCAGGAGGATGAGCACGGCCATCAGCGTCGTCAGCGAGGTGATCAGCGTCCGGCTCAGGGTCTCGTTGATGCTGGTGTTCAGCACCGCGACGAACTCCTGCCGGCGGCGCACGCGCAGGTTCTCGCGGATGCGGTCGAACACCACGATCGTGTCGTTCAGCGAGTAGCCGATGAGCGTCAGGATGCCGGCCACCACGACCAGCGAGATCTCGACGCGCAGCAACGACAACAGGCCCAGCGTGATGAGGACGTCGTGAAAGAGAGCCACCACCGCCGCGAAGCCGTACAGCACGCGGTGGAATCGCCATGCCATGTACAGGAGGATCAGCCCCAGCGACACGAGTACCGCGCGCACGGTCGCACCGGTCAGTTCGCTGCCGATCTTGGGACCGACCTTCTCGTGCCGGCGAATGAAGTCCTCCTCGTGGACGCTAGCGCGAAAGCCGGCCCGCACGACCGCCAGAATGCTCTCGCCGATGTCGCTGCCGGAGGGGTCTCCCGCCACGCGGATCAGGATGTCGTTGGGCGAACCGAACTGCTTGATCTCGCTGGATGCGAGATTCATCGTTCGCCCGCCGACCGGCACCCGCGCGAGCTGCTCGCGCACCTGCGCCACGCTCACCGGTGGATCGAAATGCACCTCCAGGAGAGTCCCGCCGGCGAAATCGATGCTCGACCTGAGCCCCAGCAGGAGCACGCCCAGCAAGCCGACGCCCAACAGCGCCCCGGACAGACCGAAGGCCGCATTCCGCAGCCCCAGGAAGTCGATGGCGCGCGCCGACGCCACCTGCATGGCGCCGATGCTCAGCGACGTCTGGTCACGACGCCGCGTCAGCAGCCCGAAGATCGTCCGGGTGACGAACAGCGCCGTGAACAGGCTGCTGACGATGCCGATGCACAACGTCAAGGCGAAGCCGCGCACCGGCCCCGTGCCGAACTGGTAGAGCACGATCCCCACGAGCAGCGTGGTCACGTTCGAGTCGATGATCGCCGAGAGAGCGTTCTCGTAGCCGCTGTCGATCGCAGCGCGCGCCGTCTTGCCGAGCCGGAGTTCCTCGCGGATGCGCTCGTAGATGAGCACATTGGCGTCGACCGCCATGCCGATCGTCAGCACGATGCCGGCGATGCCCGGCAGCGTGAGGGTGGCGTGGAAGGCGGCCAGCACAGCCATGATGAACACCATGTTCAGCACCAGCGCCACGTCCGCCACCAGCCCGGCCAGGCGGTAGTAGAACGCCATGAACAGCGCCACGACGAGCAGCGAAAAGAGGGCCGCGCGCCGCCCCTGCTCGATGGAATCCCGCCCCAACGAGGGCCCGACCGTCCGGTCCTCGATCACTTCGACCTGCGCCGGCAGGGCTCCGGCCCGCAGCACGATGGCGAGATCCTTCGCATCTTCCTGGGTCCGCGAACCGGTGATGATCGAGCGCCCGTCGCGGATGCGCGTCTGGATCACGGGCGCCGAGTACACCGCCCCGTCGAGGATGATCGCCAGACGTTCGTTCACGTGCGCCCCGGTGATGCGGGAGAACAGGCGCTTCCCCTCCTCCGTGGTGTTGAAGTTGACGATCGGCTTGCCCAGGTAGGCGACGTCCTGGCCGATGGAGACATAGGCCTCGCCGACAACGCTGCCGGTCATCTCCGCCTTGCGGCGCACCAGGTAGAGGAAGTAGTAGGTGTTGGGCTCGGTTCCTTCGGGCCTGCTCGAGAAGACGAACTCGACATCCTCCGGGATCAGCTTCCGCGCCTCGGGGCTCGCGAGGATCGACTTCACTGCCTCGAGATTGCGCGCGGGTACCACCAGCTCGTCGCCCACGGCGCCCAGGTAGTCGGTCAACGTCCGCCTCGACTCGTCCGCCGCGGCTTCCGCGGACTCCTCGAACAGACCGGCCTCCGCGCTCCCTTCCTCGAACAACGAGGCTGCCTCGCGCTGCGCCGTCGCCGCGGTATCGCCCGCGGCCTCCGCAGTGCGGCTCGTGTCGGCCCGCGCCCCGGTCCGTCGCACCAGCTTGTCCAGGCGCTGCACCACGCGGTTGCGCTCCGCGATCGGCTCCACCAGCTTGAACTCGAGCAACGCGGTTCGGCCGATCAGGTTCTTCGCCCGCTGCACGTCCTGGACCCCGGGCAGCTCGACGATGATCCGGTTGCTCCCCTCGCGCTGGATGATGGGCTCCGCCACGCCGAACTGGTCGATGCGGTTGCGGATCACCTCCTGCGCCCCGTCCACCGCGTCGGCAGCCTCCGCAGCGGGCATCTCCTGCACCTGCACCTCCATGACCAGGTGGATGCCGCCCTGGAGATCGAGGCCCAGGTTCAGCGCCCGGCTGCGCAGGTCCGCCAACCGCTCCGCAGCCGACACCTCCATCGCCGCCCGCTCGTCGGGCGACAGCCCGTAGTACCGGACCGACGGGTAGAGGTAGTAGGCGGCTGTTCCGATCAGCGCCAGTATGAGGAGCGGCTCCCAGTGTCGTTTCATCGAATGAACCCTTCTCGCTTGCCCTCGACGGCGAGGGGAGTCTGTCGCCAGCGCACACGCTCGACGAGGAGCGGGAGGCAGAAACAGGCCGCCGACACCCCGTCGAGGCGACGGCCCGCCGAGCGAGCAGCGATGCGCCTCAGCGAGGTCCTCCCGCCACCATGCGCCGATCGCAACCATGGAGGATGCTCGTCGTGCCGTCGCCGAGCACGCTCCAGGAACCGCAACCCCATCCCGCCTGCCTAGCAGGCTGTGGGTCCTCGCGCCGCAGGTCTCCCTGTGGGGGGGTTAAGATAATCACTCAGCATCGCCCGGAAAGCGCCCGCGACCTGCCAGACCCGAAGTTCTGCGGTGCAGCAGCCGGCCTCCGTCCATGTACAGCACCAACACCTCCACCTCCGGAAGGTCCTCCCCCAACCGCACCCCTTCGAGGGGCCCGAGGATGAAGGCAGTCGTGGCCACGATATCGGCCTCCAGGGCCGAGTTGGCCCAGGCCGTGGCACTCACTGCGCCTGCCGCCGGGTAACCCGTACGCGGATCCAGGATATGGTGATAGCGCCGTCCTTCGTGCTCGAAGAACTGCTCGTAGTCGCCGGAGGTCGCGATGGCCACCAGCCCGATGTCGTCCACGGGCAAGTACTCGTTCGGCGCGCGCGGGTGCTGGACAGCGAAGCGCCAGCCGCTCCCGTCGGGCTTGCTGCCCCAGTAGCGCAGGTCACCGCCCGCTTCCACCAGGCCCGCCGTCACGCCAAGTTCCTGGAGGCGGGCGACGGCTCGGTCCACGGCATACCCCTTGGCCGCAGCACCCAGATCGAGACGGATTCCGCCCCGGCCAAGTCTGACCCGCCGTCCCTCGACCACCAGATCCCGGTAGCCGACGTGGGCCAGGGCCGAATCGATGAGGGCCGGTGCCGGCGGGTACTGCGCCTCCGGAAAGTTCCACAGCCGCGTCAGCGCGCCGACCGTCACATCGAACCTTCCTTCGGTGCGCACGGCGTATTCCTGGCATCTCGCGAGCACGGCCGCCATCTCCGGCGAGCAGACGAAGTCGCCGGCCACGGCCTCTCGCTCGATCCTGTTGGCCTCGCTGTCAGCGACGTGGCGGCTCATCAGCGACTCGATCCGCTCGATCTCGGCGAAGGCCGAGTCAACCAGCGCCTCGCTGAGGCGTCGCCCTGCATGCAGCTTGACGGTCACGACGGTGCCCATCGCGACGCGGCGGGCCTCGATGGGGGCGCTTGCGGGCGAGTGCAGCAGCAGCCAGGCCACGGCCACCACGGCGAGAACCGGCACCGCGACTGCGCCTGCTCGCCTCAATCCCGCCACGGCACTGCGCCTCGCTTCAGGCACGCACCACCCGTTCATCCCGTCGAGGATCGCCGCCGAACGCCGGCGCCCGAGCGCGCGGCAACCGGCAGCGCAACTAAGCTAGTTGTCGCGATCCACCACCAGGTGCACCGCCATCTCGAGGGCAGCGCGCGCCGGCGAGTCGGACAGCGCCCGCAAGCACTGGCGGGCTCGGTCAGCGTGCATCAGGGCCGTGCGCCGCGCTGCAGGCACGCCGCGGTAGTCCTCGACAAAGGCGACGATCCGCGCCCACTCCAACTCGGCCTTGTCCGCTCGCCGCAGGAGCTGGTGGATGTCCGCACGGACTGCCGGCGGAGCTCCCTCCAGGGCCCGGATCAGCGGCAGCGTGATCCTCCCTTCGCGCAGGTCGATACCCACCGGCTTGCCCAGAGCGCGTGCGTCGCCGGTGTAGTCGAGCACGTCATCGGCGATCTGGAAGGCTCGCCCCAAGGACTCTCCGTAGAGACCCATGGCCTCGACGATGGCTCCGTCGGCCCGCGCCAGGATCGGGCCCAGGCGAGCGGCGGCGGAGATCAGCGACGCCGTCTTGTCGCCGACCATCCTGATGTAGGACTCCTCTGTCGTATCGCATTCGGCCCCGATCTGGATCTCGAAGATCTCGCCCATGCTGAGGCGCTGGGTCGCCTCGGCGACCACCGCCAGGGCCTCCAGGTCGCCCAGCCCCACGAGGATGCCCAGAGCCCGAGACAGCAGGAAGTCGCCCATCAGCACCGCCAGCTGTCCACTCCATGCCGAGCTGACGGAGGCCTTGCCTCGCCGCATCGTCGCCGAGTCGACCACGTCGTCGTGGACCATCGTGGCGGCGTGAATCATCTCCACCGCGACGGCGGCGTCGATGATGCGGCCGTCATCGAGGCCGACCGCTTGCGCACCCAGCAGCGCCAGGGCGGGCCGGAGACGCTTGCCCCGCAGAGTGGCCATGTACCGGGCTATCTCGTGCGCCAGCCGCACGTCAGCCCGCAGCGCCGCGTCCAGCCGCTCCTCGAAAAGGCGCAACTCGCGGCGGATCGGCGCGGTGAACGGGTCGACGAGCATCGTCTGGCAGGTCTCAGGAAGCGGTCCCGCGGCGGCCCGCCGAGACGCGCCCAACCTGCATGTGGGCGCGCACGGCCATGACGCGTCCCGGCGACGCTCTCGGCGCGATCGAGAGGCGCACCTGGGGCAAGACACCAGGGTGCGACAAGCTAACCAGGGGTCACTGGCCTGTCAACGCGGTACGCAGCCCAGGCGGCGCGGAACAGAATGCGCACAGCCGGCAACGAACAAGGGGTTACGAAGTCTCTCGATTCTCCGTAACCCCTTGTCTCGACTGGTGCACCCAGAGGGAGTCGAACCCCCAACCGTCTGATCCGTAGTCAGGTGC
>CAZPXM010000174.1:3618-6617 GCA_964591015.1 uncultured Gemmatimonadaceae bacterium | reverse complement strand
CACAAGGGGCGAATCCCGGTGTGGGCCCGAGTGTACACGTCCTGGCCTGACGCGGCCAACACGGCGCGCCCAGGCGGCGCGGCGTTGCACCCGACGCGCGCTGTGAACGGGAGGGGCCCGGAGGAGCAGTACCCGGCCCCCTGCCGTCATCCGGTTCGCGCTCCCCCGGGATGCGGCCCATCGCGCGGGACGACCAGGGACGCCCGGCCCGCCAAGACGCGGGGCACTGCCGATCTCACCGCCCGGGACCTGGTCACGGGCGATACGTGTTCACAGGCGAGCGCAGTGCATGGAGAACGAGAGCAAGAGGCCGGTGACCATGCTCCGGGCGGTGGCAATGAAGGCCGCCACCGACAGACCCGGAAGCATCAGGATCGGCAGAAGATCCCAGAGTGTGGCCAGGAAGAGGGTCAGGCTCGTAAGGCCGGTCGCGACAGAGAGCGTCGCCGTGACTGCCTGGATCGGTAGCGGCAGTTGGGCACCTGGTGGCACAGGCGCAGGCAAAGATGCCTGTCCCGGCCGGCGCACGGCCGTGGCCCGGGTGCGGGGGCTGCCCCGGCGAACTGCGCCAGGCCCAAGCTCAGCAGGTAGCTGATCGGCAGGCACAGCCAGGACTCACCTGATTCCTCGCCTCTCGGTCTCGCTGCCCGCCGTCACGTCGTCGACCGAGAACGGCAACGAGGCGAGGAAGCCAGCGACGGGGGCCTGCCGCTCCACGCCCAGACGCGCGAGGATCGCCGGCAGGCGCTCCGAAACGACGGCGGCGCTGCCACCGGGCAGGGGCAAGATCGAGCGCGAGCGTGCGCGAGGCGACACCATGGCGAGCAAAGGCGCGGCTCCGTGCGGGCCGGTGCATGCCGGCAAGTAATGTCGCCGCACTGTGCGTGCACCAGATGGCTCGCGCGTGTCGCATTCGCGTCTTCTCGGTCAAGAATCGGCGCGGACCGCTGCTCGTGATCGCAGCGAGTTGCCTGGCCTTGGCGGGGTGCGGGGGTGCGGGAGACGCAGGGCGAGGCAATCCGCTGCCCGCCTCCGACGTGGACATTCCTGAGCTCGACAAGCTGATCTTCGGCGCTGGCGAGGGCGAATTCGTCTCCAAAGGGCGCCTTGAATCGAGGCAGGCTGTCACCCGTGTCCTGATAGGTGCCATGGAGGCGTACGCGCACGCATATGCACGTATAGGAGCTCACCCTCGCATCGTCCCGCGCCGTGACCAGCACGCTCGACGGTGACGACGACATCCTCTGGGCTCTCGTCGAGGTCACGGGCCATGGCCAGGACTTCGACCTCATACTGATCAGCGACCACGACTCGCCGCTCTCCCTCGCCCTCGAGAAGGGAGCCTACTTCGTCATCGTCGGCACCTACGAACGGCGTGACGAATACCGCCTCGTAGTCGGTTACTGACCAGCGGGTCACGCGCCGCTGGCCACGCAAAGGCACCGGCACTCGCCCACCGGCTCACAGGCCTGCGCCATCCTGAACGCGCAGGACGGCGCGGCGAGACGGCGGGCCCGCGAGCCGATCGCCGCGGGGCCGGTCCGGCGCCTGTGCGGGCTCTTTTCCGTGCGCACCGGCCACCGACTCGCGCTATGTTGGCGCAGTCCTCTCGCCCCCAGGGGCATGGCGAGGGCATGCCAGCAGGGGGCATTCCAGGTTCGATCCGCCTCGTCCGATCTCCTCGCGGGAGGTGCACAGATGACGCCAGCGGGCATCGCCACTCACCTTCGCGCCAGAGTCCCGCGTCGGCTGCAAGCGGCGATCGAGGGAATCTGGCTGTGCCTTGCCCTGGGATCGCCCGGCTGGGCCGGCGCTCAGGAAGCTCCGGCAGCGGAACTGGCGGTGGCGCGGGAGCGGCTGGCAGGGCTGGCCGCGGAGCTGCAGGGCCTGGAGAACCGGTTGGCGGTGGCGCAGGACTCGCTGGCCGAAGCCAGGCGGCGGCAGGCGCGGACGCAGCGCAGCGCCGAGGTCCTTCGCGCCGAGCTGGGACGCGTGGACCAGCAGTTCGCCGCGCTCGAGGGCGAGCTGGAACGCAGCAGGCGGACCCTGCGCGAGTACCGGCGCACCCTGGGGGGAGCAGCCTTCGATCGGGAGGTGCTGGCCCGGTACAACCTCGGCGTGGTGGAGGCCGGTCGCCTGGATGCGGCGCTCCTGGATCGGCTCTCCGCGGGCGACCGGCAGCAGCTGTACGAGGATCTGACCGGCCGCCGCGACGCGTACACCGAAGAGATGCTGCTGGCGGAGCTGCAGCAGGCGTCCCGGCGCACCACGGTACCATTCGCGCAGGCGCTGGCGCAGCTAGGCGGGCTGGCCATCAAGATGGTGCCGCAGCCCTCCGCGCCGGGGGTGGGAGGACCGATCGCCCAGGCGTGCGCCGAGACCCGCGATCTGGCCCTCACCCTGTACCAGAACAGCCTCGCGCCTGCCCAGGTGAGCGCCGTTCGGCCAGAAGAGATCCAGCGGCTGCAGCTGGAGTGGGGCGAGAGCTTCGGCGAGCAGTTCGATGCGGTGGCCCTGGCGGCCGAGGAGCTCGACCGGCGCACGGCAGCCGCGGCGGGCCTGGAGGACCCGGCGGCCTTGCAGGCGCTGCGCCTGGAGCTGTTCGAGAACCAGACTCGGCAGCTCGAGCGCCAGCTCGGGCGCCTGCACGAGTCGGCGGGGCAGCATCGCGAGCAGATCCTGCAGCAGATCCGTCCCGTGGTGCAAGCCGCGGAGACCATGGCTCGTCAGGCCGCTGCCGAGTTCTCCGCGGCGGAGCTGGAGGAGCGTGGCCTGCACCGGGAGGTGGAGGAGCGACGCCGGGAGCGGCACGCGCTCGAGTTGCGCATCTACAACCTCGAGGCCCGCGCCCGGGCGGCGCTGGAGGCCGACGCCTTTGCCGCCACGTCTCCGGCCGCGGCGGTGGTGCGCATCCTGGCTGCCGAGATCGAGCCCGACGAGCGCGACCGTGCTGGCGGGCGGGTGGTGCTGGCCGACGAGCGCGTCGCCGGGCTGTATCC
>CAZPXM010000174.1:0-3608 GCA_964591015.1 uncultured Gemmatimonadaceae bacterium | reverse complement strand
CTGCCTGCCCGCGTGTACCTGCGCGGCCTGCGCGTGCTCTCCGCCGAGCTGAGGCCCCGGACCGAACGCATCCTGGAGCGCACGGACCGCGACGGCCGGGAGGTCTGGAAGGTTCGCCGCTACTTCGACGTGAGCTTCTCCCAGAGCCTGGTGGCGCCGACTGCCCAGTCCAGCGGCGAGGCGGTCCTCGTCGCGGGCGACGCTCTGCGCGCCGGCGGACCCGGGCAGGCCACGGTCACACTCAGCGTCCCGGGCATTGCCAACATGCCCGGAGTCGCGGGTCAACGCCTGCCGGCCAGCACCGTCATGTCCCTGGAGCAGTACCAGGCGCTCGAATGGGCCCCCCTCAGCACGTCCATCGACGTGGACGTATATGCCTGGGGCGGCTTCGTGGCCCGGTACAACTCCATGGAGCCAGGTGCCAGCCTGCCCGAGGGCGACGAGCAGGAGCCGTCCGGGTGGCTGGAGCTGTTCCAGGACGAGGACCACCCGCGGCGGTACCGGATCGATCCCCTGTTCCGCATCCTGGGTCCGCCGGAGCACGCCGCCAATTACCGCGACCGCTGGGACAGGTGGTGGGGCCACAACCAGCTGCTCGGGAACGCGCCGCGCGGCCGGCTGGAGTTCCGGAACCTGGCTCCCGGCGTGATCCGGGACGAGATCGAGCGCGGCTTCGACTTCTGGGTCACCCCGCTCCAGCCGGGCAGTGGCTCGGTCCGCTTCGAGCTGGACAGCCCGACCGGCGAGGCGGTGGCCAGCGCCGAACTGCCGGTCCATTTCGGCTACGTCCAGGTGCGCACGGCCGATGACGAAGAGCACGTGTGGCAGCACCGCGCCGACAAGGTGATCGGCGTCCCGGCGGACGAACCGCTGGAGCTGCTCGTGGAGGTGGCCGGCGACGCGGACATGCGCCAGTACTACTGCAGGTGGACCGCCAACGCGCGGGAGGACCTGCCGGTGGAACTGCGGCGCGCGCAGACGCGCTTCGAGCGGGGTCCCGGCGGCAACTGGGTCTCGCGGAATACCGTGCGCTACCCGCTGGACAGCTACGCGCGCGGCGACCACTGGTTCCGCACCGAGATCGCCATCGTGCCGGCCGTGCCGGAGCCTGGCCGGCGCTTCGTGCAGATCGTGTCCCGCCAGATCGACGTGTTCCCGCCCCGAGTGGAGCGCTTCCACATCCGCGCCAAACGCGACCAGACTCCAGGAGCCTTCGTCCGCGCGGCTGCCTACGACCTGTTCTATCCGGGCGGCGCGCGCGCCAGGCTGCTGTGGCGCGCCCATTCGGAGTCGGTCACCGGCGCCGGGGCCGACATCTCGGGGTATCAGGGACTCCAGTATCGTCTGACCGGCGACGAGAACGTCTTCTCCCTGTCGCGGGGCACGCTGGCGCCGCGGGCCGCGCCAGGGCGCGCCACGCTCGCCGCCACCCTGACTCGCTCGCCGCAGCAGGTCTACTTCCTCCGGCAGGGCGAGACCCGCCTGCTCGCCTCCAACGAGGTCGAGGTGACCTGCAACGTGCTCGAACTGCAGGCGACCGACGGTGGGTACCGGCTCGCAGTGTCGGGTCCGGCCGACATGACGCGGTATGTCCCCGTGTGGCAGTTCGAATCCGGCGAGGAGCTGCCGGCCGCGTTCGCGGCGGCCGGTGCGGGCCGCTGGCTGTGCGAGGTGGCGCGGCCGCAGTTCGACTATCGCGCGGTCAGGCTGCTGGACCCGGACGGCCAGGTGGCAGCCGAATACGCCGGCCGGTCGCCGCGGGTCCCCGCCGGAGGCGACGGCGTGCGCCAGGCGCTGATCGGTCTGTTCGCCGGGTACGAGCGCGAGGACGCCGCCGCGGTGCTCGAGCACGTGTCCCCCGCGTTCCGCAGCGCGGATACCTCGGGCACGGCATACGGCCTGGCGGAGCTGGAGGTCGCCCTGACCGAGGACTTCCGCAGCCTGAACGAGATCGAATTCGCGGTGGACGCCGAGCCGCCCGTCGGGGACGCCGAGCGGGTTCGCCTGAACCTGCGCTGGAATCGCCGCGCCACGCTGGCGGTCACCGGCCAGGAGTGGGTGCTGCGGGACCGCGCGTCCGTGCTCGCGTTCGGCCGCCGGGCGGACGGGTCCGGGTACTGGCTCGAGTCGGTCGAGGGCGATCCGCTCTTCGGCATCAGCGGGCCGTCGGGCCGCATCGGGGTGCCTGCGGGCAGCGTGCTGGATGGCGTGCCGGTGGCGGCGCCGGCCGCCGTGGTCGAGGGCGGTCTGGGTCCGGGCGGGGGCGGGGGCCCCCTGCAGCCCTTCGCCGGCTTCGCCGCCTCCATCCCGCTGCGGCACTGGACCGACGGCACCATCCACCGGTGGTTCGCCGGCCTGGAACTGGACGCGCGGGCGGTTCCCGCCCGCCTGCGCGACGACGGCGGCGGCAACGCGTTGATCGTGCAGACGCCGCCGGACGTGGGCGCGTACCGGCCCGGGGAGATGTTCGCCGCCTTCCCGGATCGGCTGGTGAAGGACTGGGAGTTCACCCCGCCCAGCCCACCGGGCGGGCCCGGCGTGGCGGTCGAGTTCCCGCCGAGCACGCCCCAGACCGTGTGGCTGCGCTCCGTCGATCCCCCCAAGACGGTGCGGGTCATGTTCGTGGCCACGCCGGCCACGGAGGGGTACGTACTCACCGTGAGCGAAGTGACAGTGGTCGAGTGAGGAGACTGACACGATGAGAGCCTACCCTGTCTGCGCTGCGGTCGTGTCGCTGCTGTGCGCTGCCTCTGCCTCGATCGCTCTGGATCTCAACTACGCCGGCGAGTTCACCCGCATCCCGTCTCACGGCCCCGGCGCGGCGGCGCCCGCCATGGCGGCGCAGCGCGCCGTCCACGTCCGGCTGCGCAGTCAGCTCTATGGGACCGCATTGAGCGGCAACGCCGCCCGTTCCTACCGCAGCGAGGACTGGCAGTACGCCAATGTGGTCAGCGCGACCTACCGGCACCCGTTCGCCAGCGCCGAGCGACAACTCCAGCTCACCGCCAACCTGCGCAACACCCAGGACCGCCGCCTGCAGCAGGATGCGGTGGAACTGACCGGCTGGATGCTGGACTACGGCCACGGCCCCGCCCACCGGCTGCAGGCAGGCGACATCGCGCTGCACGGCCAGCGGCACGTGTGCCAGCGCAGCCTGCTCGGCGCCAGCTATCAGGGCGCCACCGCCGTGGCAGGCGGAGACGGGCGCGGGTACGCCGGGTACGGCCGGCTCGAGCAGGCCGTCGAGGGAGTGCAGTACCGCCGCATGCTGCTGGCCAGCGGCGTGGCCTGGACCCGCAGCCTCCAGCAGCGGCTGGTGCGCGCTCTGAGCCTGGAGGCCGGGTACGCCAACGCGCGCGACGACGCCGGCAGCATCGACGACCACGCCGGGCTGGTCCCCCTGACCAACCATGTCTTCGGAGTCGGGCTGGGGCTGGCTGCCGGACGCGGCACGCGCCTGCGGGCGGACCTGGCGATCTCGCGGCTGGTCGACCAGGACACGGACGCCTCCAGCGAGGACCACGCCTGGTCGGCGGAGCTGGACCAGGTGTTCGCCGCCGGCGCGCTGCGGCTCGGATGGGAAGAGGTGCAGCCCGACTTTCGCTCGC
>CAZPXM010000173.1:0-6815 GCA_964591015.1 uncultured Gemmatimonadaceae bacterium | reverse complement strand
TTGGGGTCCTCCTTGAAGGCTGCGGTGAGACCCAGGATGGGGTCGGGGGGAGCCAGCTCGAGCCGTGCGAACATCGCCCTGTCCTCGCCTGCGTGAAGAGGTGCGTGCGGATCGCGCGCCGGCAGCGCGCGGCGGTAGGCGGCGAAAGTTAGGCCCTGCTCGGTCCGCGTGCCAACGAGCGTCCAGTCGGCCGGGTCGAATGCCGGGAAGTGCGCGTCGCCCGCCGCTCTGTCCGGCACCCACGTGAGCAGCATGGCGGTGGCGAACGGCAGCGCCGCAGCGTACACCTGCGCGCCGCCCGCCACGAAGACGCGCTGGTGCCCGGCCTGCGCGCACCAGCGCAGCGCCTCGGCGAGGCTGCGGCAGTGAACCGCGCCGGCGGGCAGGGCGAGCGCCGCCTGCCGCGAGAGGACGATGGTCGGGCGGTGGGGAAGCGGTCGCCGGGGCAGCGCCGCGTAGGTGGCGCGCCCCATGATGACGGGATGCCCCCAGGTCGAGCGCCGGAAGAAGCGCAGATCCGCCGGGTGCTGCCACGGCAGGCGGCCGCCGCGCCCGATCACCCCCGTCGGGCTCAGCGCGGCGATGAGGACGATCTCCACGGCTACGCCGCGCCGCGCCGCGCGGTGGGGTGGAAGAAGCGGTGCACAGCCGGGTGGCTGGCGGCCTGCGCCGCGGCCACCGAGCCGCTGAAGACGTCGGTGCCGTTCTCGAGCATGACCACCCTGCCGTTCAGGCGGCCGATGCTCAGCAGCTCGTGCGTGACCACCACCACGGCCGTGCCCAGGTTGGCGTTGACCGCCAGCAGCAGCGCGTCGATCTCGGCGGCGGTGACCGGATCCAGGCCCGCGCCCGGCTCGTCGCAGAACAGGATCTCGGGGTCCAGCGCCATCGCCCGCGCCAGGGCCGCGCGCTTGCGCATGCCTCCCGACAGCTCGGCGGGGTACCGATGGTAGGCGTCGGCGAGGCCGACCATCTCCAGGCGCGCCTGCGCCAGCTCGGCCCGCAGTGCCGCCGGCAGGTCCGTGTGCATCTCGAGCGGCAGCGCCACGTTCGCGCCCACGGTCAGCGAGTTGAGCAGGGCACCGTACTGGAACATGACGCCGCAGCGGCGCAGCAGCGCCGCGCGCTGCTCGGGCGCCAGCCCCCCGGTCTCCTGTCCGAACAGCTCCACCCGCCCCGCCCGGGGCTGGATCAGGCCGATGATGGCCTTCAGCAGCGTGCTCTTGCCGCAGCCGCTGTTGCCGATGATGGCGACGATCTCGCCGGCCTCGACGCGGGCCTGGACCCCGTCGAGCACCAGCCGCTCGCCGTACGCCACGCGCAGGTCCTGAACCCGGATCACCGGTCCGTCCATGGCGGCTCTAGCCGAGGTAGAAGACCAGGCCCCAGAAGCTGTCCAGCACGATGATGGCGGCGATCGACATGACCACCGCAGCCGTCGTGGCGCGGCCCACACCGGTCGCGCCGCCGCGGAACGCCAGACCTTCGTAGACGCCGACGATGGTGACCGCCCAGGCGAACGACAGACTCTTGATCAGGCCGCTGGCCACGTCGCGGACGAACAGGGCGCCGAGGAGCTGGTCGAGGAAGGCCTCCGGCGCCAGCCCCATGAGCGTGACGGCGACCGTCAGGCCCCCCAGGATGCCGATGAGGTCGGCCATGATGGTGAGCAGGGGCACGCACAGGACCATCGCCCACAGCTTCGGCACGGCGACGAAGCGGAGCGGATCGAGCGACATGGTCTGCAGCGCGTCGAGTTCCTCGCTGTACTTCATCGTCGCGACTTCGGCGGCGATGGCCGAGCCGCTGCGGCCCGCCACGATGATCGCGGTCATCAGCGGCCCCAGTTCGCGCGTGATGCCGATGGCCAGCAGCTCGGCGACGAAGATGTCGGCGCCGAACTTCCGCAGCTGGGCGGCGGCCTGCAGCGAGGACACCGCGCCGATGAGGAACAGGATCACGGCGACGATCGGCAGGGCGGACGAGCCGAGCGCGCTGGCCTGCTCGACCAGCGCGCCGGCCCGGATGCCGGTCGGGCCGCGGCCCAGGGCCCGCAGCGCCGACCAGGTCAGATCGGAGGCGAGGAAGAGCAGGTCGCCGGTGCGGCGCCACGACTGCAGCACCCACTCCCCGAGCCGCTCCAGCGCGCCGGCAGGAGGAGCGGCAACGGCCGGGCGGCGGCGCTGGCGCTGGGCGACGAACCGCTGGAAGCGGCCGAAGCGCGGCGGCAGCGGACCGATCTCGACCTGCCGGCCGCTGCGGGCCGCCCAGGCCGGCAGGTCCTCGAGGAAGACCACGCCTGCCGTGTCCAGCGCCGTGACCTGCTCCAGATCGATCGCCACTCGGTCAGCGGTGGTCTGGCGGAGCAGGCCTTCGAGCTGGGCTGTCAGCGCCCCCAGGTGCGTCACCGAGAGCGGCCCTGCGATCGAGATGCCACCGGCGCCGATGGTCGCCCGCGTCGCTGCCCCCTCGTGAGTCGCTGCCATCTCAGAAGAACTTGAGCACGCGGAACAGAACCTGCTCGGCCGACTGGACGCGCCGCAGCGGCTTCTGACGCTTGATCTCGGTCACGATGTCCATGCTGGCGTACGGGGTCAGGAAGGTGCGCATGCGCCCCTCGCAGGCGAACTCCCAGGAGTCGGCCCGCGCCTCCGGCATGAGCAGGTCGGCCTCGGCATCCAGGCCGATGTGCCGGCCCAGGCGCGCGTCCGTGACGATGAGCGCCTCCAGCCCCGAGCTGGAGCCATTGCGCAGCTCGGTGGCGGTCCGGCGGTCCTGGCTCAGCTCGTAGGTGTCGAGGTTGTAGGTCTGCCGGGCGCCGATGCCCAGGCGCAGGTCCACGTTGAGCGGGTAGCTGCGGTAGAGCTGCGAGTTGATGCCCAGACCCTCGCGCAGCTGCAGCGGGTACAGGGACGGCGACTGGGTGAACGCCATGATACCCGCGCGCGTCTCGAGCACGTCGCCCCGAGCGTTGCGGAAGACGACCGTCTGGGGGGCGTCGAAGTGCACCTTGGTGGCAAAGAGCTTGCTGTTGAGCACCCCCCGCAGGTACGGCCCCAGCCGCCGCGACAGCCGCAGGATGTAGGTGCTGCGGACCTCCACCTCGTCGACGGCCTTGCGCAAGGCGTGGCCCTGCTCCTTGGTGAAGCCTTCCTCGACGACCGTCCGCAGGTCGAAGAAGTGGCGCCGGCTGTTGTACCGGGTGCTGTTGCGGATCTCGCCGGCGAACGACAGGCTGGCTCGATCCTCGCCGGCGGTGTTCTGCGTGGCGCCGAACTGCGGCGACATGCTCAGCTCCCACCGGCTGACGAGGCGCGCGGCCTCGCGGTCGCTCAGTTGCAGGTAGCCCGGTGCGTAGAAGCCGACGAACACCCCGTTCTCGTCGACGATGAGGTTCCGCTGCACCAGCTCGCCCGGCAGGAGGCGGACGCTGAACTTGCGGGGGGCCGCCACGTTCTCGCCGACCCTGACGACGGTGTAGGTCCCCGGCTTGAGCAGCCAGGTGTGCACGGCCTCGCCGCGCTCTTCCTCGACCCCGTAGCCGATCCCGAAGTTCTCCTGGTCCTCGTCGAACAGCTCGTAGGATTCCTTGACGGCCGTGCGCGTCTCGTCCATCACGTTGATGACCAGCCCGGACCACCACGGCCGGACCAGGGTCGTGTGGCCCGCGCGGACCTCGATCGGCCGCCGGGTCATCTGCGCACTGGTGCCGGAGCCGACCAGCAGTTCGTACTCGCCCGGGCTGAGCAGCACGCCGGCGCCGGTTTGCGCGCTGGCGACCTCGCGGCCGTCGGCCAGGACCTGGTAGTTGGGCTCGCGATAGCCAGCCGACATGGCCGGCACGAACAGCAGCCCCTTGCCCTCGGGGATCAGCGTCGGATCCATGGCTAGCTGGGCGCGGGCGCGCTGGCTGATCCAGGTCTCCTCCTGCGCCGCGCCGGCCAGCGGCAGCAGCGCCGCCAGGGCCAGGCACGTCCTCGTCAGAGCGCTCATGGGGCGGGTCTCCCGAAGGCCGTCTAGGGCGCCAGCTTGCCGGGGATGATCTCGTAGTAGTCCGGCACCGCCAGCGGCGCGGCGGCGGCTGTGTCGCCCGGGGCGACGGCGGGCGTGGCGCTCGCGCTGTCGGCGGCCGCGGCGGCGGCTGCCGCCGGCCAGCTTCCGGGCGCGGTCAGGCGCAGGAACACGCCGTCCAGCTCGCGCACGAACCCCTCCATCTTCCGGCGCAGGATCTCGCTGTGGGCCTGCACGACATACTGCATGTCGGCGCTGTAGACCTCGAGCTGATCGCCGGGGAGGATCTCGCCGCGCCACAGCACCATGCCGTCGCTCTGCCGCACCAGCTGCATGGACAGCTCCAGGCGCGCGAACCAGCGGTCGCCGCTGTCCAGCCGTTCCAGCGCCCTGATCGAGCCGCCGATGGTGTAGTCGGGGCGCTGCTCCAGCAGCTCCCGCTCGGTCACCAGGCGGACGAACAGCTGGCTGCCCCGCAGGTAGTCCGCGATGACCTGAGTGAGCATGTCGCGCGGGCGCAGCCCCCAGACGTGCAGCGGATCGCGCCGGAATTCGTACGGCGAGCGGCGCGTGACGATCTCGAGCTGGTTGTACTGAGCGGCGATGCTGAACGGCTGGAGCTGCACCGTCACCGGATAGGGACGCAGCGACTGGCCGAACGCGTGGTCGATCGGTTCGGCCACGATGGCGAAGCGCCGCTTCTGGCGGATCTCCGCCTGGCCGCCCAGCAACTGCGCGCAGCCCACCAGGGCCCCCACCAGCAGCACCAGACCGGCGCCCGCCCGCCGGCTTGTCAGTCTACTCGACATCGGCGCGCGCTCCACCGCGGATGAGGATGGTCGGGTTGTCGCGCACCAGCTCGGACAACTCGCGCAGGTTCTGCAGCGCCTCCTCCATGTCCTGCGTGGCGTTGAGCAGGCTGCTGCGGCTCTGCAGCACGGTCTGGTCCACGTGGACCACGGCCTTGTCGGCGTTGGCCGTCAGCGCCGCCACGCTGGCCACCAGCTCGGGCAGCGGCCCCGAAACGAGGGCGCGGATCCGGCCGGCCGACTCCTGGACGTCGCGCACCGTGCGCCGCACCGGCTCGCTGCCCACCAGCCGCGCCAGCGAGTCCGCCGTGGTCGCCACCGTCCGGCTGGCCTGGGCCAGCGCCGCCGACGCCGCCTCGAGGTTCGCCAGCGTCGTGTCCAGCCGTGACTCGTTGCGCGCGACGATCGCCGCCGTCGTGTTCGCCAGCTCGTGGCCGGAGGCCAGCGCGCCGGCGAAGTTCGCCCGGTTGCGCTCGTCCAGCACCAGAGCGATGCGGTCCAGCAGCAGCTCGACCTTGCCGGAGAGGATCTCGGCCTGCCGGTCCAGGTCGGCCAGGAAGGTCTCGCCCGCGGCGATCGTCGACCCCGGCGGCAGCGGCTCGCTGGCATTGGTGCCGGGAATGAGCTCGATGTACTTGAGGCCCGTGATCCCCAGGTTGTAGATCACGGCGCGCGTGTCCCGGCGCAGGGCGCCCTGGATCTTGGCGGGATCGATCGAGATCTCGACCACCACGGTGGCGATGTCGTGCGGCGAGATGTAGGTGTTCTCGACCCTGCCGACGGTGATGCCCTGGTACTTGACCTGCGCGCCGGTGTTCAGTCCACCCACCGACACGCCCGCGAATTCCACCGTGTAGGTATCCCGCTGCTGGAAGACGTGCGACCCGGCGACGCCCAGCAGGAAGGCCGCCAGGATCGTGGTGGCGACGATGAAGAAGAGGGCCAGGCGAACCTTCTGGGCGCGGGTTGCCATGTGGGGAACGCTGACTCCGCGTGCGCTTGCGGGACGAGGGCCGAGCGGAATATGGAGGCGCCGCCGGCGGGTGGCAAGCCGGGCCGTCTGGCCGGCGTCGCGGCGTCGCCGTATCTTCGGCGCCATCGTTCGCGTACCGTGCCCCGGTGCTGCCCCCGTGCGGCGCCGGTCAGCGCGCGGCCAGCGCCATGGCTGGCGGGCCGACGCCCTCCTCGCCGCCATCGTGCTCCGGCCGCGTCGCGCCCCGATCCGCCGCCCTCTGGGGCTGTTGTCGAGGACCATGCATCGCACGCCGACAGACCCTACCTCGAACCGCGACTGCGGCGCCCGCGGCCGGCAGTCGCGGCAGCCAGACGAGACCCACCCGCGGCGCCGCTGCCAGCGCCGTCCGGACGGGCGCGGGCGCGGAGGCGGCGGCCGATGATCGCCGAGTTCTACGCGGGGCGCACCATCCTGCTCACCGGTGGCACCGGCTTCCTGGGCCAGGGCCTGGCGGCGAAGATCCTGCGCTCCCTGCCGGGGATCCGCCGGCTCTACGTGCTGGTGCGGCCCCGGCGCCTGCCGGGTGGCGTGGTGCGTCCCGCGGCCGAGCGGCTGGAGACCGAGCTGTTCGGCGCGGCGGTGATGGCTCGCTTTCGCCGCGAGGATCCCCCGGGCTTCGCTTCCGCCAGGGAGCGAACGCGCGCGGTGGATTTCGACATGTCGGCGCCCGATCTGGGCCTGGACCCGGCCGTCCGCGCCGAGCTCGTCGACGAGGTGGACTGCATCATCGGCGCCGCCGCGACCGTCGTGTTCGACGAGCCGCTGGACCGCGCCATCCAGGTCAACACGCTGGGCCCTCTGCGGCTGCTGGAGTTCGCCCGCCAGTGCCGCAAGCAGGTGGTGTACGTGCACGTGTCCACCGCCTACGTGAGCGGCACCCTGACCGGCCCGATCGCGGAGACGCCGCTGCCGGCCGATCGCACCATCGCGCAGCTGCGCGACGGCGGCCCGGGGGGCTTCGATCCGGAGGTGGAGATCGC
>CAZPXM010000172.1:0-6826 GCA_964591015.1 uncultured Gemmatimonadaceae bacterium | reverse complement strand
AGCGAGGAGGTGCCCGGGTGGGGGGCAGGCGAGGCATGCGCACCGGCCGCGGGGCGTGGCTGGCATTGTTGTGCCTGGGAGTCTGGGCGGCACCGCTGGCCGCCGCAGCCGCTGCACCGGGCGACTGGATCGGCGGCGCCGAGTACCTGGCCGGAGCCGGGGCGACGCTGCCCCCGCAGCCGCGCGGCAGGGCTGCGGACACGCAGCCCACGCCCGCGATAGTCTCCGTGGGCACCGAGCTGGACTTCCTGGTGGCCGGGGATGCCCACCTGCGCGCCGGCACGTGCCGGTACGTGGGCGACCACTGCTACATCTTCGTCGAGAACGCGCAGTGGGACACCGAAGGCGGCCCCATCTACCAGGCGCATGTCGACGACCTGGGGGCGCTGTTCGACCGCGCCACTCCCGCCGATCCGGGGCGGGGGATGTACGCCCTGCTGACCGAGGCCTTCGGGCCGCCGCCCGACGTGGACGGCCACGCGCGCATCTTCATCTTCGTCGTCGAGATCGCCGACGCGCGCGTGGTGGGCTTCTTCGATCCGCGGGTCGCCACCTGGCCGGACGCCGGGCTGCGCCGCGACACCATCTACCTGGATGCCGGGATGCTGCGCAGCCGGCCGTACCTGACGCGCGGCACGCTGGCGCACGAGTTCCAGCACCTGGTGCACTTCGGCGCCGACAGCGACGAGGAGCAGTGGCTCAACGAGGGGCTGTCCGGGTACGCCGAGGCGCTGGCCGGCTTCCCCGAGACCGACACGAGCATGGTGCCGGCGTTCCTGGACAACCCCGATGTGGACCTCACCTACTGGCCCGTCGTCGTCAGCGCCGCCAACTACGGCTGCACCTACCTGTTCGTGGCCTACCTCGGCGAGCGCTTCGGGGTCGATTTCATCCGCGCGCTGGTGGCCGAACCGCGCAACGGCACCTTCGGGGTGACCGCCGCCCTGCAGGCGGCGGGTCACGGGCTGGACTTCGACGCGGTATGGCTGGACTGGATCCTGGCGAACTACGCCTCCACCGATTCCTACTGGGGCTATGCGGCGCTGCGCGGCCGGCGGATCCGCACCTACCGGGCGCCCGCGCTCCCCTTCGCCGACATCGAGGGCATGGTCAGCCGGCGCTGGGGCACGGTCGGCGTGGTCGTGCGCCCCACCACCGGGGGCCGGCAGAACATCCGCGTCGACGTGGCAGGCGACGAGAACGGGCGGCTGCGCGTCTGGGGCTACGCCATGCGGGGCGCCGTTGGCGAGGCGGTGTACGTGCCGCTCGACAGCCGCCAGGTCGGGCAGCTTGTGGTGCCGGACGTCGACAGCGTGGCGGTGCTGGTGGGGCGGACGTCGCCGCTGGGCGGTTCGTTCCGGATGTCTGCCGCCTCGTACGAGCCCAGCGTCGTGGCGGTCGCCGCGGCCGCTGTCGTGCCCGAGCGCACCGTGCTGCTGCCCGCCTACCCGAACCCGTTCAACGCCGGCACCGTGGTGCCGTTCGGGCTGGCGGGGACGGCCCACGTGGAACTGGCCGTGCTGAACGTCCTCGGCCAGCGGGTGGCCCTGCTGCTGGCCGAGTCCCTGCCGGCAGGCGTCTATCGGGTGGCCTGGGACGGTCGCAGCGACGCGGGCAGCGCGGTCGGCAGCGGCACCTACATCGTCTCGCTGCAGGCCGGGGGCACCAGCCTGGCCCGCACGGTGAGCGTGGCCAGGTAGCGGCCTTCGTCCGCCCGCCAGCGTGGCCGCGGCTCAGGTGCCGCGAGCCTCTGGGGTGTTGGCCGCTGCCTCGGCGCCGCGCGGGGGCGGCTCGGCGCGGACGTTGTCGATCAGCCGCGCGCCGGGCAGCCGCACCGCCACGGCGATGACCACCGGGCCCGTGATGCGCTCGACCGGCTCCAGAGTCTGCGGATCGACCACCTCCACATAGTCGATGTCCGGGCTCAGCTCGGCTGCCAGCGTGGCGCGCACCTGGTGCCGCACCTGCGCCGCGTCCGTCGCCGCGCCCGCGGCGATGCGCGCGCGCGCCGCCGCCAGGGAGCGGTAGATGGCCGGCGCGCGCTGCCGCTCGGTAGGGCTGAGCCGGGTGTTGCGCGAGCTCATCGCCAGGCCGTCGGGCTCGCGCACGGTCGGCGCGGTGACGATGCGCACGTCCATGTTCAGATCGCGCACCATGCGCTGGATCACCGCGGCCTGCTGGTAGTCCTTCTGCCCGAATACCGCCACGTCAGGCTGCACGCAGTGGAAGAGCTTGGCGACCACGGTCGTGACGCCGCGGAAATGGCCTGGCCGGAACGCCCCGCACAGCCCTGCCGTCAGCCGTTCGACCTCGACGAAGGTGCTGTGGTCGGCGTGGTAGAAGGCCTCCGCGGTGGGGTGGAAGACGGCGGCCACGTCCAGCGGCGCCAGCAGCCCCAGGTCGCGCTCGAGGTCGCGCGGGTACACGGCGAAGTCCTCCTGCGGCCCGAACTGCAGCGGGTTGACGAAGATGCTGACCACGGTGCAGTCGCAGTGGCGGTGGCATTCCTCGACCAGCGACAGATGGCCCTGGTGCAGGTAGCCCATGGTCGGTACCAGACCGATGCGGCGCCCCGCGCGCCGCCAGGCGCGTGCCTGCGTCTGCATGTCCTGGGGGGTGGTGAAGACCGGAGGTGTCTGCATCGTTCGCTCGCTCCTCGCTCAGGCCGGACGAGCGGCCTGGAGCTGGACGTCCGGCGTTTGCCCCGCCGCCGGGACCAGAGGGCCGACGCGCGCCAGCCGTTGGCCGCGGCCGATGGCTGCCAGGTGGCGCCGCAGCGGCAGACCCGTACCCGGATGGCACAGGTCGGGGGCCAGCTCGAGCAGCGGCACCAGCACGAAGGCCCGCTCGAGCAGGCGCGGGTGCGGCACTTCCAGATCGGGCTCGCGCCGGCGCTGCTGGCCTGCCAGCAGCAGATCCAGGTCCAGCGTGCGCGGGCCCCAGCGGCAGTCGCGCCGCCGGTCGTGGGCGCGCTCGATCGCCTGCAGCAGGCCCAGCAGGGCCCGCGGCTCCAGCTCGGTGCGCAGCAGCGCGACGGCGTTGAGGAACTCCGGCTGGTCCGCGCGTCCCACCGGCGCCGAGGCGTACGCGCTGGACACCGCGACGAGCCGGACGCCAGCGGCCGCTGCCAGGGCGGCCAGGCCCGCGGCCAGGTAGGCGGCGCGGTCGCCCAGGTTGGAGCCCAGGCCGACGAAGACCAGTTCAGGCATACTGGCGCCGGATCTCCACCTCCAGGCCGTCGAACTGCGCGGCCAGCGGCGGGTGCGGCTTCCGCACGCGCACCGTCACGTCGATGGGCGCGAAGGCCTGGCCCACGGCCTGGGCGATCTGTTCGGCCAGCGCCTCGACCAGCTTGTAGCGGCGCTGCGTGACCACCGCCTCGACCAGCCGGTAGAGCCGCGGGTAGTCCAGCGTCTGGCCGACGTCGTCGCTGCGGCCCGCCGGCCCCAGGTCCATGTGGATCTCCAGATCGACCGCGAACCACTGGCCCAGGGTATTCTCCTCGGGCACCACGCCATGGTGGGCGTAGAAGCGCATGTTGCGCAGGCGCAGGACATCAGCCGGCATGATGGCCCCCGGAGGCGCGCAGCCGGGCCAGGGCGCGATGCCCGATGTCGCGCCGGAAATGCATGCCCGCAAAGCGCACCCTGTCCACGGCGGCGTACGCCTGGTCGATGGCGGCGGCGATGGTCGGCGCCATGGCGGTGATGCCGAGCACTCGCCCGCCGGCCGTGACCAGCTCGCCGTCGCGCAACTCGGTGCCCGCATGGAAGGCGACCACCTGCGGCCAGCCGGCCAGCTCCTCCAGCCCCTCGATGCGCTCGCCCTTGGCATACGCTCCGGGGTACCCGCCCGAGGCCAGCACGACGCAGACCGCCGCCCGCGCGGCGGGCGGCACCGCCACTGCGGCCAGCCGGCCGGTGCACGCGGCCAGCAGCAGCTCGGCCAGGTCGGCATCGAGCACGGGCAGCACGACCTGGGCCTCCGGGTCGCCGAAGCGGCAGTTGAACTCCACGACGCGCGGTCCCGAGGCGTCGATCATCAGGCCGCAGTACAGCACGCCGGTGAACGGGCAGCCGCGCGCCCGCATCTCGGCGAGCACCGGCCGCACGATGCGCTGCTCCGTGGCCGCGACGAGCTCGGCGGTCAGCACGGGCGCCGGCGCGTACGCGCCCATGCCGCCGGTGTTCGGGCCCTGATCGCCGTCGTTGACGGCCTTGTGATCCTGGGCGCTGGCCAGGAACACGCAGGCGCTCCCGTCGGTGACGGCGAAGAACGACGCCTCCTCGCCCCGCATGAACTCCTCGATCACGACCGTGGCGCCGGCCGCGCCGAAGACCCGCTCGTCCATGATCCGGCCGATGGCCGCGTGCGCCTCCGCCACGGTGGCGCAGACGATGGCCCCCTTGCCGGCCGCCAGGCCGCTGGCCTTGACCACGATCGGGGCGCCCTGCTCGTCGACGTAGCGGCGAGCGGCGGCGCTGTCCGCAAAGGTGCGGTGGCGGGCGGTGGGCACCCCGACGCGGGCCATCAGCTCCTTGGCGAAGGCCTTGTCGCTCTCCAGGCGGGCCGCGGCCGCCGTGGGCCCGAAGGCGGGCAGACCGGCGGCGGCGAAGGCGTCGACCAGGCCCCCGGTGAGGGCGCTTTCGGGACCGACCACGGTCAGGTCGATGCGCTCGCGGAGCGCGAAGTCGCGCAGCCGGGCGATCTGGCGCTCGAGCTCGGGGCCCGGATCCAGATCCGCCCGGATCGGCACGCACTCGGCCACCTGGGCGATGCCGGGATTCCCCGGCGCCGCGTACACGCGCGCCACGCGCGGGCTCTGCGCCAGCTTCCAGCACAGCGCGTGCTCGCGGCCCCCCTTGCCGACCACCAGGACCCTCATGGCTGCGCTCTCCTCTGCCTCGGCCGCGCGGGGGCCGGCGCCGCGCGGACTGGCCGCGGGCCCGGGCGCGCCGGCCGCTCTCACCGGTACCCGAACTCCCTCAGATCGCGCTCGCGCCGCCGCCAGTCGGGGCGCACCTTCACCCACAGATCCAGATACACCGGGTGGTCCAGCAGCTCCTCGATGCGCGGCCGCGCCGCCGCGCCGATGGCGCGCAGGCGCGTGCCGCCGCGGCCGATGACGATGCCCTTCTGGCTGTCCCGCTCGACGTGAATCGAGGCGGCGATGTAGGTCTTGCCGGCGGCCTGGCGGAAGGTATCGACGGTCACGCTGAGCGCGTACGGCAGCTCCTCGTCGAGCTGGTCGAATGCCGCCTCGCGGATCAGCTCCGCCACGAAGAAGCGCTCGGGCTGCTCGGCGACCATGTCCTCGGGATAGAGCTGCGGCCCGCAGGGCAGCCCGGCCACCAGGCGCGCCAGCAGCTCCTCCAGCCCGTCGCCGCGCTGCGCCGAGAGGGGGTGCAGCGCCGGCAGGCCCAGCTCGCCGGCCAGCTGGGCGCACAGGCCGCTCCACTGCGCCGGCGCGAGCCGGTCGATCTTGTTGAGCGCGGCCAGCAGCGGTACGCGGTTGGCGGCCAGGAACTGCCGCACCAGCTGGACGCGGTCCCGCGGCCGCGTGGCGTCGAGCAGCAGGAGGACCAGGTCGGCCTCCCGCAGCGCCGACTCGATCTGGCGCTCCATGCCTTCCTGCAGCTTGTCCTCGACCTCCAGCAGCCCGGGCGTATCCAGGAACACGGCCTGGAAGTCCGGGCGCGTCAGGATGCCGACGATGCGGTCCCTGGTGGTCTGCGGCTTGGGGGTGACGATGGACAGGCGCTGGCCCACCAGGGCGTTGAACAGCGTCGACTTGCCGACGTTGGGCCGCCCCACGAGGGCCACGTACCCGCACCGGAAGCCGCCCGTCTCAGAAGCGGAAGCTGGCAGAGACTTGCTGGGTGGCTTCGAGGTCATCGTGCTGGGCGTAGGCCAGGTCCAGTCGCAGCCGTGCGTGGGGGCAGAGGCCCAGCCCCACGGACAGGCGCCCCTCTTCGAGCCCGGCCCGGGCGGCCACCTGGCGGTAGGCGTACTCGAGGCCAACCTGCACGGGCGTGGCGTCGTCAGCCGGGGCCGCGTCGCCGCCGGTGCGCGCGGCCAGCAGCGCGGTCAGCCGGCCGCTGCCCAGCGGCCGGGCCACTGCCGCGCCGCCCAGCAGGGACGGCCGGATGCGGTCGGTGGTGTCCGTGCTCCACAGGACCGGCGTCGTGGTGAGGTCGCGCACCACCATGCCCACGGTCACCGCCGGGTGCAGGTGCACGAGCAGACCCAGGTCCGCGCCGAGGCCGTGGGCCGAATAGGAGGCGATCGATCGGTAGATGCCCTTGGCCGTGAGGCCCACATCCAGGTGGGCGCCCAGGCGCCGGGCGTACCCCAGGTACAGCGCGTAGTCGGCGCTGCTCTCGGTCGAGACGACGATCGGCCGGTTCGTGCTCGCCGGCGGCTGGCTGGGATCGGGGAGCGCGGTGAACGGGATGTCGGCCACCCCGACGCGGACGAGGGTGGCTCCCAGGCCGCGCCGGCCGTCGCCCGCGGCGGCGACGGACAGGACGTCGTGGGCGACCATGCCGCCATAGCGTTCGGCGTGGGTCAGATGGAGCTGGCGAGCCGCAACATGAAGCAGGCCGGCCGGATTCCAGTAGCTGGCGGTGGCGTCGTCGGCCAACGCCACCACGGCGCTGCCCAGGGCGAGGGCGCGTGCGCCGGCACCGAGCGCCAGGAACTCCCCCGCGTACCCGGTAGCGGCAGCCGTGGGGCCCTGGCTGGCGCACAGGAACATGATCGCGATGAGGGCGCGCCGCATGGAGTCCTGGGCCTGACGGGTGGACGACAGCCGCCGCGCGGCGGC
>CAZPXM010000171.1:0-6999 GCA_964591015.1 uncultured Gemmatimonadaceae bacterium | reverse complement strand
TGACAAAACCGGCCCGCTGTGCGTCCGAATATACCACCGCCGCCTGGCAGGCGGCAAAGCGCGTGCGGCCGGCGCGAGCGGCGCGCCCCGGGAGTCGGGCCTGCTTGCCGCCCCGGGCGGCGGCCACCTATCTTTGCCCGCCGCGCCGTCTCGGACGGCGCGATGGTCGCAGCCAACGGAGAGACGCGCCATGGACCAACTAGCGATTCACGGCGGCACCCCCGTCCGTCGGACCCCCTTTCCCAAGCGCACGCCGTTCGGTGACGAGGAGATCGAGCTGGTGACGCGGGCCATCCGCTCCCAGACCCTGTTCCGCTGGTCCGGCACGATGGTGGCCGACTTCGAGGCGGCCTTCGCCCGGCTGTACGGCGTGCCGCACGCCATCACCTCCACTTCGGGCACGGCCGCCATCCATCTGGCCGTGGGCACCATCGACCCCGAGCCGGGCGACGAGATCATCACCGCGCCCATCTCGGATCTGGGCTCGGTGACGCCGATCCTGCAGCAGAACGCCGTGCCGGTCTTCGCCGACATCGACCCGGCGACGTTCACCATGGATCCGGAGGCCACGGAACGGCTGATCACGCGCCGCACGCGCGCCATCCTCGTCGTCCATCTGTTCGGCAACGCCTGCGACATGGATGCCTTCGTCGACCTCTCGCGGCGCCACGGCATCCCGCTCATCGAGGACTGCTCGCAGGCGCACGCCACCCGCTACAAGGGCCGCTGGCTCGGCACCTTCGGCGCCCTCGGCTGCTTCAGCCTGCAGCAGAGCAAGCACATGACCACCGGCGACGGCGGCGTCACCATCACCAGCGACCCCGAGTACTGGGAGCGGCTGCGTTTCTTCGTCGACAAGGGTTTCCGGCGCCAGGGCTGGGGGCCGCGCGCCTACCTGTTCCTCGCGCCCAACTACCGGATGGCGGAGCTGCAGGGCGCCGTCGGCCTGGCGCAGGTGGGCAAGGCGCGCGCGGTGGTGGAGCGACGCATGCGGCTCGGCGCGCGCCTGACCGAGATGCTGGCGGACATCGAGGGCGTGCAGCCCGCGGCGGTGACGCCGGGATCGGAGCACTCCTACTGGGCCTATCCCCTGCGCACCGGCCGGCACGACGGCGTGCGGTTCGGCGAGGCGCTGCGGGAGGAGGGCATCCCGAACATGCCCGGCTACATCGGCCGGCCCATCTACCTGTGCACCGAGGCGCTGACCAGCTTCAAGACGTATGGGCAGTCGGGGTTCCCGTTCGGCAGCCCGTACGTGCAGCGCGAGTACCGGTACACCGAGGGCCTGTGCCCGCGCACGGATGCCGGCCTCCGGCACATGACCGTCATCATGCTCAACGAGAACTACACCGAGCAGGATCTGGCCGACATCGCCACCGCCGTGGCCAAGGTGAGCCGCGGCCTGGCCGACTGACCCCGCCGTCGGCCCGTGCCGGTACGGACCGGGAGACCCGCGCCACCGCCAGGAGCGTAGCGAGGATGCCATGACCGACGCGAACGCCGCCGAGGGCCGCATACCGACGCTGCACGTCGTCGCCGACTCGGTGCCGCGGGCCCACTTCCGCGCCATGAAGGCCGTCTGGGAGCAGGGCCTGCCGATCCGCACCGAGTACGACCGGCACGATGCCGAGGGCCGCTACATCGATCCGCCCAGCCGCGATGCCCGGGTGCTGATCGAGGTGCGCGATCCGTTCGCCCAGCCGCGCTATCCGGCCTCGTCGTTCTGCGAGATCGGCACGTACATCGCCGAGATCATGGGCGCCAAGGATCACATGGTCGTGCCCATGGCGCAGCTGCTGGCGGCGATCGGCGGCGAGCTGGCGGCCACGGAGTGGCCCTACACCTACCACCAGCGCCTGTGCGCGCATCCGGACCTGACGGGCGGCACCGTGGACCAGCTGGCGCTGGCCGTGGAGCGCGTCGCGCGCACGCCGTACACCCGCCGCGCCGTGGCCACGACCGCCGTGCCCAACCTCGATCCGTTCCTCCGCGAGGACGTGCCGTGCCTGCGCGAGATCCAGTTGCGCTGCCCTGTCGACGCCCACGGCGACCTGGTGCTGAACATGAACACCTGCTGGCGCTCGCGCGACCTGTACAAGGCCTGGCCGGACAACGTGCTCGCCCTGACGTTCCTGCAGCGCTGCCTGGCGCAGCAGATCGCCGGCAAGGCTGGCCGCCCGGTGCGGGTGGGCAGCTATGCCGACTACACCACCAGCCTGCACATCTACGGCCAGGACTTCGCGCTGGTCGGCGGCGATGCCGAACGAGGCCTGCGCAGCTTCTTCGACAACTTCGACGAGGAGACGTACGTGCGCCGCGCCTTCACCAGCGAGCAGGCCACCGAGATGCTGGTGCTGCCGCAGCTCCGCGGTCTGCTGACGCCCGCGCAGCAGCAGCAGTGGCGGTTCCCGCCCGCAGCCATCGAGCTCATCGAGCGGCTCGTCGCCGGGCTGGAATCCGGCGAGCTGGCCGCCTGAGCGCCGCCCCGGCCTCGCCATGACCCCGCGCGAGATCTTCCTGCGAGCCCTGCACCGGCAGCCGACCCCGCGACCGGCGGTCGGCAGCGCCACCTCGGTCGTCACCACGGACCTCATGGACCGCGTCGGCGTCTGGTTTCCCGCGGCCCACCTGGACGCCGAGGCCATGGCCAGGCTGGCAGCCGCCGGCCACGAGCTGCTCGGCTTCGACAACGTCATGCCGCTGTTCAGCGTCTGGCACGAGAGCGCCGCGCTCGGCTGCCGGGTGGACTGGGGCGACCGGCGCCGCATGCCGGACTGCGGCCAGCCGCTGGCGCGGCTGGAGGACGAGGTCCGGATTCCCGCCGGTCTGCTCGCGCACCCGGCCTGCGCCGTGCCGCTGGCGGCGATCCGGCTGCTCCGGCAGCGGCTGGCCGGCGAGGTCGCCATCGTCGGCAAGGTCTTCGGTCCGTGGACCCTGGGCTATCACGTGTATGGCGTCGAGGAGTTCCTGGCCAACACGCTGCTGCAGCCCGACGCGGTCCGGCGCGCGATGGAGCGCCTGAAGGAGGTGACCATCCGCTTCGGGCGCGCGCAACTCGAGGCGGGGGCCGATGCTCTGTGCCTGGGCGACCACGCCACGCGCGATCTGTGCTCGCCGGACGCCTACCGCGATTTCCTGCTGGACCTGCACCGCGAACTGGTCCAGACGCTGGGCTGCCCCATCGTCCTGCACATCTGCGGCGACACTGCCGACCGCATCGCGCACATCAACCGGACGGGCGTGCACTGCTTCCACTTCGACGCCAAGGTGCCGGCAGCCACGGCGCGCCGGCTGGCCGCGCCGCACCTGGCCCTGATGGGCGGCACGGCCAATATCGAGGTGATCCGCAACGGCACGGCGCCGGACATCCGCCGCGACGTGGCCGAGAAGGCGCGGGCGGGAATCGACATCCTCGGTCCCGAGTGCGCCGTGCCGCTGGACGCTCCCTGGGCCAACCTCGCCGAGCTGAGCGCGGCCGGCCGCGCCCTCGGCAAGCCCTGACAGTGCGGCCGCCTCGTCGCCCGCGCGGAGCCGTTCAGCGGATCAGGCCCACCGAGCGCAGGTGCGCGACGCAGCGGCCGACCTTGGCCGCCAGCTCCTCCGGGCGTCCCGGATCGAAGTTCCGTCCCTCCAGCTCCATGCAGTACGGACCGCGGTAGCCGGCCGCGTCCAGGGCCGAGCCGACCGCGGCAAAGTCCACGATGCCCGCGCCGAACACCGGGAAGTCGCCGTCGTGGAAGCCGCCCATCGTGTCCTTCAGGTGCACGCCGCGGACGTGCCTGGCCACGGCCCGCAGCTCGGCCGTGCCGTCGATCCGCTCGTTGTAGTAGTAGATGTTCGCCGTGTCGAAGTTGACGCCGATCCACGGATGCTCGACGCCGGCCATGGTCGCCAGCATGGAGCTGGCGTTCTGGCACAGATCGGGGTGGGTCTCGAGGGCCAGGTACACGCCGTGCGCCCCCACGACATCGCCGCCTTCGCGCAGCCGCGCGTAGGCTTGCGGCAGCGGCAGCTCGCCAGCCCGCACGCTGACGAACAGGTAGCCCGCGCCGAGAGCCGCCGCCGCCGCCGCGTAGGAGCGCAGCCTGGCGGCGAAATCCGCGTCCTGGAGCGATGCCGGCGCCTGGATCGAGGTCACCCGCAGGTGCGCCGGCGCCACGGCGGCACGCACCGCCTCGACGGTCGTCTGGTCGTCCCAGGCCAGCTCGACGCCGCCCACGCCGAGCGCCGCCAGGCGAGCGAAGGGCAGGTTGGGCCGGCGCAGCGTGCCAACGCGGTAGGACAACACGTGCTCCATCTTTTCGTCTCCTTGTGTCCGGGGCGGCCGGGCAGTTATCTAGGGGCGTTCCTGCAGGCGAGCCCCGTCTCCGGAGTCGGTTGCCGGGACCCGGCGGCTCGCCGTGGAGCGGAAAGCAAGCCACGCAACCCACCGCCGGCAAGCCGGAGGTCCCAGGCCCATGGACTCGCAGCAGCGCCTCGCCGCCGTGCTGCGCGGCGAACGACCCGACCGGGTTCCCTACCAGGACGCGTTCTGGCAGACGACGATCGAGCGCTGGCACCGGGAAGGCCTGCCGAGCGCGGTTTCGCCCGACGAGTACTTCGGCTGCGAGATCGCGGGGATCGGGGGCGACTACACGCTCCGCCTGCCGCCGCGGCTGCTGGCGGAGACGGCTCGGTACCGGGTGTATGTGGACGCGGACGGAGCCACGCGCCGCGAGCTGCGGACCGGCGACGGCTGGACGCCCCAGTGGCTCGACTTCGCCATCAAGAGCCGCGAGGACTGGCAGCGGTACCGGGAGCGCAGCGCCTTCGTGGCGGCGCGCCTGCCGGCGGACGTGGCCGCGCGCTACGCGGCGGCGCGCGCGGCCGGCAAGTTCGTGGCCTTCCGCGCCCACGCCTGCTTCCATCCGACCTGGCACAAGATCGGCCTGGAGCGCCTGTTGGTCGCCATGCTCGAGGAACCGGCATGGATCGACTCCATGTTCGCCGCCCACACCGACCTCATCATCGCCCTGTACGAGGGCTGCAAGGCCCGCGGGGTCCGCTTCGATGCCGCCTGGCTGGCCGACGACCTGGGCTACCGCACGGCGCCGCTGATCTCGCCCCGCCTGTACCGCGCACTGGTCCTGCCGCACCACCGCCGCGCCTGCCAGCGCTTCGCCGCCGACGGCATCCCCACGATCCTGCACTCCGACGGCGACGTCCGGCCGCTGATCCCGCACTTTCTGGAGGCCGGCTTCTCGTGCCTGCATCCGCTGGAAGTCAAGGCGGGTCTGGACGTGGCCGATCTCAAGGCCCGCTACGGGCGCGCCCTGGTGTGCTTCGGCAACATCGACGCCAGAGCGCTGGCCGGGAGCCGGGCGCAGATCGAGGCCGAGGTCTGCGGCAAGCTGGCGGCGGGCATGCGCGATGCCGGCTACATCTTCCACACCGACCACTCGGTGCCCGCCGACGTCCCGTTCGCCAACTACTGCTTCGCGGTGAGCCTGCTGGAGAAACACGGCCGCTATGGCTAGCCTGGCAGCCAGCGGCGCGATGACGCCCAAGGAGCGCGTCCTGGCCGCCATGGAGCACCGGCCGCCAGACCGCATCCCCACCTTCGACTCGTTCTGGGTCGAGTTCCGCGACCAGATCGTGCGCGACCGCGGGCTGCCGCCCGACGTCGATCTCGCCCGGCACTTCGCCATCGACGTGCGCATCGCCGCCGCCGACGAGACGCCCTTTCCCAGCCGCGCCGAGCTGCTGGCGGACGATGGGCGCGTGCGCCGCGTCCGCGACGGGTGGGGCCGCACCACCGAGTCCGTGCACGGCGCCTTCTTCAGCCGCGAGCTGGACGTGGCGGTGCGCCATCCGCACGATCTGGACCGCCTCGAATTCGAGCCGGCGTCTCTCCCGCAGCGCTACACCAGCTTTGTGCGCCACGTCCGCGCCTGGTCCGCTCAGCACTGCGTCTTCGGCAAGATCGGCGGCCCCTTTCTGCGCACGACGTTCCTGCGCGGCGAGCTGGCCTTCCTCATGGACATCGCCGCCGATCCGGACTTCGCGCGCGCGCTGGCAGACCGCGTCGCGGACCATCTGATCGCCATCGGCCTCGAATCGCTGCGCCGCGGCCAGCTCCACGACACCGGCCTGTGGATCTACGACGACATGGGGAACAACCGCCAGCCGATGATGTCGCCGGCGGCCTTCGCGCGCGTGGTCCTGCCGGCCTATCGGCGCATGGTGGCGGCCTTCCGGCAGGCGGGTGCCGCGCACGTGGTCCTCCACAGCGACGGCAACGTACTGCCCCTGCTGGACATGCTCGTGGAAGCAGGAATCGACGGGCTCAACCCGCTCGAACCGCGCGCCGGCTTCCACCTGCCCACGCTGCAGCGCCGCTACGGCCGGCGGCTGACGCTGATCGGCGGGATGTGCAACTCCCAGGTCCTGCCGCAGGGTCCCGTCGCGCGCATCGAGGCCCAGGCGCGCCAGATCGTCGCCGCCGGCCGCGACGGCGGCGTGATCATCGGCGCCCACTCGATCGGCCCGGACATCCCGGTCCGCCATTACGAGGCCTACCGCGAGCTGGTGGCGCGGGAGGGGCAGTACTGGCGGCCACGGTAGAACCCGGCCCCGGGGTTCGCCGGCATGGCAGCGCGCCGCCGCCGTGGCACTGCGGTGCGCGCCCCGCCCGCACTGGCACCGAGCAGGTTGCCTTCACCAGCGCACGACGACGACGCCGGACTCGACCAGCGTCCGGACCGCCATGGCCAGGCCCACCGCGACGATGACCAGCGAGCTGACGAAGGGCAAGGCGCGGCCGAGGCGGCTCTCGCCCGTGAAGCGGTCCACCAGGGGCCTGGCCTTGACCATGAGCACCCCGATCGCGATCAGCACCGCCGCCAGTCCCAGGCTGAAGCACACGATCATCAGCATCCCGAAGGCGACACGCCGCAGGGCGAGGGCCAGGAGCAGGATGACCAGGGCTCCGGGGCACGGCACGATGCCCCCGGAGATGCC
>CAZPXM010000170.1:0-7087 GCA_964591015.1 uncultured Gemmatimonadaceae bacterium | reverse complement strand
GCACCACGCACCACATGCGGTCCAGGTCAGCGGCAGTCATCGCCTTCGGCAGCGGTCATGGCCTGTCAGGGGTGCTGAGGGCGTGTCGGGGGCGCGCTGGCCCGCGCGACGCAGGCGCTGCGGGGTGCGGCCGCTGGCTGGCCCACGCGACGCGAGCGCTGCAGGCCGACGCCGCCGCTGGCGACGCCCCTCGTCGGCGGCGGAAGCGGGTGCCTGCGGCCCACCCCATCCCGTGCTTCGCCCCCGTCAATTACGCGGCGGAAAACCGCGCAAGTGATTGCAGCGCTGTGAGTTGCCTCGCCCCGACCGGCGCTGCGTCCTGCCGCTGGCGAGGCCGGGCAACCCGCGCGCCCTGCGCCCGCGACTGACCGGGCGCACCCGGGCCGTGCGCCGGAGCGACGCGCCGGGT
This sequence comes from uncultured Gemmatimonadaceae bacterium, assembly GCA_964591015.1. Taxonomy (GTDB): domain Bacteria; phylum Latescibacterota; class UBA2968; order UBA8231; family UBA8231; genus SLHA01. The sequence continues at coordinate 6,678 of CAZPXM010000170.1, read as the reverse complement.
CGAACTCCTGTTACCGTGGACGGATGGAAACCTGCGGCTCCATCGCCCTCATGCCATCTGCGTCCGGGGCGCTGGCCGCCCCGAACTCCGCAGCTCCTGCCCTCGCCCGGCATGGGCTGGCTCGCCGGCCGGAACTGCCGCCCCCGTCTATCGAGGGCCCGCAGGCGCTGCTTACCGCAGCAGATCGGCTGCTAGCGGTGTGAACCGTTAGCCAAGAGCGATAGTTTCCCCCTGGATGCTTCGAGTGCAGGCAGACACTGGGCCGCGGCCAGGCCGGCTCGGGATGAACACCCGGCGCGCGACCGCGAGGTCCTCGTTGCCTCTGCCCGCGTCTCGTCGAGAGTGCGTCAAAATGTGGCCAACGACCACCCCTGTTGTCAAGTTCGCTTGCGAAAATCGTCCGCGCCCGCGCCGGCGTCTGTGACCTGGGTCACCTGGGTCACTGCGGCGGGGAGCCTGGCCGGCGTCGCATGCCGCGAGCGCGCCCGCCGCGAGCGCGGCCTCGCCCACCCCTCACCGCCCGCCGAACGCCTGGGCGAACTCGTCGCGCAGGCCACCCTCCAGGCGGCTGGCGACCTGGGCCGGGTCGCGCTCGATGTCGGCGACGAGGCGCTGGGCGTCGCGCACGTTGTGGCTGATGCGGTTCTCCACGTGGGCGGCCAGCAGCGGGCGCACCAGCCGCAGCAGCAGGCCGGCGATGCCGCTGCCGGCCTGCACGTACACGGTGGCGTCCGCGTCAATGCCGCTGCCCGTGTCCCGCCAGACCACGGCGAACACGGCCAGGCCCTTGTTGAGCACGGGCACGGCCCAGTGGTTGAGCTTGCCGAGGACGAGGTACTGGACGCTGTAGGTGGTGCGGGCGCACGGAAAGGCATCGCCCACCAGGCCGGTGGGATCGAACACATGCAGGCTGTCCGGCCGGCCGCTGATCGCGTACGCCGGGGCGAAGCCGTACGCTCGCCACAGCGCGCCCATGACCAGGGGATGGTCGAGCGCGCGCTCCCAGGTGCGCGCCGAGCACTCCCACACCACGTGGGTCGAGTAAACCACGTCGGGCGAGGCCATGACCTGCCGGGCGATCTCGGCGGCATTGGGCGGCGCAGCTGCGGGCCGCGGCCAGAGGGCCAGGGCTGCGGCTGCCGCGGCCAGGGCCAGCTGGTGCGGCCACACGCGGCCGCTCTGTTCCGGAATCCTCACAGCGATGTCTCCTTCGCTCGCCAGTTCGCTCGCCAGACCGCTTCCTCGCCACTGGGATGCGACGGCTGCGCCGCAGTCTGCATCGGCGTCCTGCGCCATCCCGTGGGGCGCCCTGCCGTCGCGCCGCGAACCGCAGCGAATTGCTTTCACGGCCACGCCTTGAGCACGCCCACGACCAGGCCGCCCACGGTGATCGTCAGGCCGAACGACCAGATCATGAAGCGGTCGATCCGGCGCGTCACTTCCTCGAACCGGCGGTCGAGCTGTTCGAAACGCCGGTCGACCTGCTCGAACCGCTTGTCGATCTGCTCGAAGCGTTTGTCTACCTGCTCGAAGCGCTACTCGATCAGGGCAAAGCCCTGTTGCATCAGCTCGCGCTGGTGGAGCAGCGCCTCCTCGACGCGCACCATGCGCTCGCGCAGGTCGTGCTCCATGGCTGGCGCCGGCGTGCCGAGTCCAGCCTCGACGAGCCACTCGCCGAGATGCCGCTTGACGTACTCGCCGATCTGCTGCAGCTCGTCGTCGCGCATGTCGGTGCCTGCTTCCTGTGGCGCCGCCGTCCCCGTCCGTTGCGCGCGCGCCATCCGGGCCTCCGCTGGCTTGCCGTGCCTCAGCCGCCGCCGGCACCTGCCTGCAGCCGCGGATGGTTGACCAGCAAATGCCACACCAGCGCCTGGAACGCCTCGGTCAGCGGCGTGACGAGCTCGGCGGCCACCGGCGGGATCACCACGCACGCGTCCGCGTGCCGCGCGGTGAAGCCGCCGTCGCGCCCGACGATCCCGCCCACCGTCGCGCCCTGGGCCCGCGCGTACGCCACGGCCCGCACCAGGTTGACGCTCACGCCGCGCTCCACGTCCCCGCCGCCCACGGACAGCACGAGCACCGCGTCCCGGGGCCCCAGCCGGCTGCCCGCCAGCCATGCGGCGAACGCCGTCTCCCAGCCGTCGTCGTTGATGCGGGCGGTCAGCTCGGCGACGTTGTCCGTGGGCGCGTACGCCTCCAGGCCCGCGATCTTGCGCAGGTCGTTGACCGCGTGGCCGGCGTTGGCCGCGCTGCCGCCCACCCCGAGCACGAACACGCGGCCGCCACGCTCCCGGGTGGCGGCCAGGGCCGCCGCCAGCCGCTCGATCCCGTCGCGGTCCAGCCGCGCCAGCACTGCCGCGGCGGCATCCAAGTAGCTCGCGGTGAAGCTCATGGGCTTCCCAGCTCGTACCCGGCGGCCTGCGCGTCCCGCCGGAACATGGCCACGGTCTCCAGCGACAGCCGCTCCAGGTCGCGTCCCGCCAGCTCCAGCTTCTGCAGCAGGGGCGGCGTCACGGTGATGATGGGACAGCCGATCGCGTCTGCCTGGAAGATGTTCAGCACCTCGCGCGGACTGGCCCACAGCAACTGCGCGGCCGGGCACGGCCGCAGCAGCGCCAGGGCCGCGGCCATCAGCGGCACTGGATCGCGGCCCGTGTCCGCGATGCGGCCGGCGAACACGGACACGTAGCAGGGCCCGCCGCCGGCCACCGCGCGGGCCACGGCGCGCACCTGCTCCAGGGTGAGCAGCGCCGTGACATTCACCTGCACGCCCGAGTGCGTCAGACGTTCCACCAGGGGACAGCTCGACTGGCCGCGGGTGTCGGTGATCGGGATCTTGACGAAGACCTGCTCGCCCCAGCTCGCGATGCGGCGGGCCTGCCGCTCCATGCCCGCGAAATCGTCGGCGAGGACCTCGAAGGAGATGGGGCGGTCGGGGATCGCGGCCAGGATGTCCCGCGCGAAGGCCTCGTAGTCCGCCACCCCGGCCGCGCGCATGAGGGTGGGGTTGGTGGTGAAGCCGCGGACGAGCGGGTTGCGGTAGGCGGCCAGCATCTGCTGCCGGTCCGCCCCGTCCGCGTAGATCCTCACCCGCAGGTCTTCCAGTCGCATGGCCCTGCCTCGTCGCGACGCTGCCGGGCGATCGTCCTGGCCGGCGCGAGCCGGTCCGGCGCGGGGCAGCCCTCAACCCTGGCCGCGGAACCACTCGACCACGCGCCGCAGCCCCTCGGCCACGGGCACGGCCGGCTCGTAACCGAGCCGCGCGCGCGCCTTGTCGATGGCCGCCAGCGAGCGCGGCACGTCGCCGAGCCGCGGCGGCCCGTACGCGATGTTGCCATCCGCGCCGATGATGCGGCGCAGGTGCGCCACCACCTCGTTCAGGCTCAGGCTGGTGCCGCAGGCCACGTTGAAGACCTCGCCGCTGACGCCCGGGGCGGTCACTGCCTTCAGGTTGGCGTCGACCACGTTGCTCACGTACGTGAAGTCGCGCTCCTGCGTGCCGTCGCCGTCGATCACCAGCGGCGCGCCGCGCAGCATCCCCGTCACGAACTTGGGAATGAAAGCCGCGTACGCGGACTGCGGATCCTGGCGCGGGCCGAACACGTTGAAGTAGCGCAGGCCCACGGTCTCCAGGCCATAGGTCCAGGCGAAGACCTGGCAGTATTTCTCGCCGGTCAACTTGGCCACCGCGTACGGCGAGATGGGCATGGGCGCCATGTCCTCGCGCTTGGGCAGGGCCTGGTTCGCCCCGTACACGGACGACGACGATGCGTACACCACGCGCTTCACCCCGGCGTCACGCGCCGCATCGAGGATGTTCAGCGTCCCGCCCGCATTGACGTCGTTGGTGGTGATGGGATCCTTGATCGAGCGCGGCACCGACGGCAGGGCGGCCTGGTGCAGGACGTAGTCCACGCCGGCCACGGCCTCGCGCACGATGTGGTAGGAGCGGATGTCGCCCTCGATCAGCTCGATCCGGTCCGCCACCGCCGCCAGGTTCTCGCGCTTGCCCGTGGAGAAATTGTCCAGCACGCGCACGCGCTCGCCCCGGCGCACCAGCTCCTCCACGAGGTGGCCGCCGATGAATCCCGCCCCGCCCGTCACCAGAAAGGTCGCCACGCCGTCTCCCTGTTTTCCTTCGCCCGCGCCTGTTACGATGTCTGGTAAAGCCCAGCAGCCGCTGGCCGCTGCGAGCCTCGCCTTGCCCTGGTCCACCTCGGCGCTTAGTATGTTCGCCAAAGGTAACGAACAATCCGCCGAGAACAACCCGCCCGCGCGGCGGCCAGGGCGCAGCAGCGCTCCGCCCGCGGGCAGCCTGAGGACGACGAGCATGAGAGCGCGCAGCAGGCGTCCGGTCGTCGCGTCTGCGGTGTCCAGTCGGCTGGCGAGGGCCGCCATGCTGGGCGCCCGGGTGGGGATGGCGCCGGCGCTCGCACTGGTCTTGCTGGCGGCGGCCGCCACGGCGCTGGCGCAACCGGCGACTCCGGTGGCAGCGGCCGATTCGACCGCTGCCGACACGGCGGCCGTGGCTGCGCCGATGGCACCGGCGGAGGCCGCGCCCACGGCGCCCCCGGCGGAAGGCGCGCCGACGGCGCCGGCGGCTGCCGCGCCGGCGGGGACCGCGCCGGATGCCGCGCCGGCGGGGACCGCCGGGACAGCCCCGCTCACGCTGGCCGACTGCATCCGCATCGCCCGCGCGAACAACCTGGAATATCTCAGCGATTACCAGACGCTGCTGTCCAGCCACGTGGCCCTGCAGCGCGCCCGGGCGCCGTTCGGACTGCAGGTGGACGCCACCGTCAACGTGCCGACCTACAGCGAGTACCGCGACGTGGAGGAGAACGTGGCGCTGGCCACGCGCGTGGTCGAGGATCGGTCGAACTTCATCTACCGCGGGCAGTTGCGCCTGGCGCAGCGCCTGCGGCACCTGGGCGAGCTGTCCGTGGTGAGCAGCGCGCAGCGCCGGGAGTTCTCCTCCAACTTGCGAGCCGACTACCTGGACATCATGGGCGACATGCGGGTGGCGTACTCGCAGGAGCTGCTGCACACCCCGTCCGCGGAGCTGTCGCTGCGCCAGGCCGAGCTGAACTACGCGGGCGCACGGCACCGCTACGCCTCCGAGGCGCTGGTGCTGGAGGGCCGCGTGACCACGGCCTACTTCGACCTGGTGGAGGCGATTCGCCAGCTCGAGATCGAGAAGCAGCGGCTCGAGCAGTCGCGCGCGAACCTGGAGCTGGCGGAGCGCAAGTTCGAGATCGGCCTGATCGCGGAGGTGGAGGCCTTGCGCCTGCGTGTCACCATGCTGAACTCCGAGGCGAACTACGCGCAGGCGCAGACGCTGATCGAGCGGCGGCGCGACGCGCTGCGACAGGTGCTCGGCATGGACATGGACGCGCCGCTCGAAGTGGTCACGGAGGTGGCGCTGGAGGCGCACCAGATCGAGCCGGCGCGCGCGCTGGAGCTGGCGCTGCAGCGGCGCACGGACATGCGGGAGGCCGAGATCAGCGCCCAGGTCCGCCGGCTGTCCCTGCAGGACGTGCGGCGGCGCAACAGCGTCAACGCCACGCTCAGCGCCAGCGTCAGTCTGCTGGGCCGCGGCGACCAGCTGGACGACATCAGCCGCAACCTGGGCCGCAGCGCCTGGGATGTGGGCATCCAGGTGACCATGCCCGTGCTGGACAGCGGCGAGCGCCGGGGCCAGGTGCGCCAGGCCGAGATCCAGGTCGAACAGGCCGGACTGAGCCGCGACATCACGCGGCAGGCGGTGATCCGCGAGGTGCGCGACGCGGTGCGCAACCTGGCCGAGGCGGAGCGGCAGATCGCCCTGCGGCAGGCGTCGCTGGAAGTGTCCGAGCGCACGTACGAGGTGGAGAAGAGCCGCTTCGAGCTGGGGTTGGCGCAGAGCCAGCAACTGCTCGATGCGCAGGCGGAGCTGACCAGCAGCCGCATCGCCGCCCTGGACGCGATCATCAACTACCAGCGCCAGTTGCTGAACCTGCGCCTGGCCACCATGGCCGAGCTGCCCGAACTGGCGGCGCGGTAGCGGCCTGCGGGCTGGCCGCAGGCCGCGCGGGCGACTCCCCTACTCGTCGTCGTTCTTGTTCATCAGCGGGTGCGAGAACTCCTCGCCGTCTTCGCCGAAGATCTTGCGCCGGGGGCGCAGGCGCGTGTACTGCGGGATCTGGTGCTTCTCCTCGGCTTCCTGGCACGCCACGCACAGGCGGGCCGTGGGCAGCGCCTCGAGCCGCGCCTTGGGGATGTAGGGGCACGTGGGGCACAGGTGCAGCGGCTCGTGCAGACAGGCCTCGCTGATGCCGTAGGTGCCGTTGTCCAGCTTGTCCAGGGCGACCAGGATCTCCTCCAGCTCGCGCCGCTCGGAGTCGCCCAGCGCCACCAGTAGCTCCATGGCGCCGGCGTCCACGGCGCGGTCCAGGTCGTCGGCCTTGGGATCCTGCAGCTCGTCGATGCCCGACTCGGTGCCCACCAGCTCGTTGAGGATCTCGGCCTTCCGCGCCAGCAGCTGCTTCCTGATCCGCTCCTTGTCGCGCTTCGTCAGAGTCGGCTTCTTGGCCATGGTCCTCCCGCTCCTGTCCGTGACCCGCCAGCAGCGCTGCCACGGGAGAAAAAAGGGCGGAGGATTATAGCTGGGGGTGCGGTGCTTGTCAATCGGCGGACGGC
>CAZPXM010000169.1:0-7114 GCA_964591015.1 uncultured Gemmatimonadaceae bacterium | reverse complement strand
GGCTAAGCCGCGTTGCCTCCGGAAGGCGCGGCCCCGCCCTCGGCAGACGCGTTCTCGGGAACGGGCGCCTCGGGTCCGGGCCCCGCGCCCTCCGTGCCCGTGCTGGCCGCCTGGCCGTCTTGTTCCGGCTCGCCCGGAGCGGCCACGGCGCTCTGTGCTGCCGCGCCGGCCTGCTGCTCGTCCGGCCCCGGAGCCTTCGCCTCCGGGCTACCGGCTGCACCGACTCCGGCCATTCCGGCGGACGAGGCCGAGGCCAGCTCGATGGGCGCCATGACGCCAGGCTCCTCGGCATGCTCCGCCATGTACGCAGCGGCTGCTGCCTGCAAGCGGGCCACTTCGCCCGGCTGCTCCAGGCCTGGGACGGTCAGCAGCATGTCGGGCGGTGCATCGACGATCTCCTTGACCGACAGGAAGCCCGATGTCGCCAGGCTCAGGCCGATGATCTCGCTGACGCCCGCGATCGCCCGGAAGACCTGCTGGGTCGCATCGATCCTGGCGCGCCGTTCCTGGTACTGCGCCTCGGTGATGATGTCCAGGCCCCACTTGGTCAGCTGCGCCGCCAGGCGCGCGTTCTGCCCCGATCGGCCGATAGCCAGCGAGAGTTGATCGTCGGCGACCAGGACGGCAGCATGCTGGCGACGGCGATCCAGGATGACGCGAGACACCTTGGCAGGGCTGAGGGCCCGCGAGATGAACAGGGCCGGATCGTCTATCCACGGCACGATGTCGATGCGCTCGCCACTCAACTCGCGTACGATCGTCTGGACGCGCGAGCCCTTGATCCCCACGCACGCTCCGACGGGATCCACGCGCTCATCGCTGCTGCTGACCGCGATCTTGGCTCTCTCACCCGGCTCGCGTACCACGGCGTGGATCGTGACGATGCCCTCGGCGATCTCGGGGACCTCGATGGCGAAGAGCTTGCGCAGGAGCTCCGGATGGGTCCGCGACAGCAGCACCTGGGGCCCACGGCTGACCTGCAGAACCTCGTAGATCAGCGCACGAACCGTGTCGCCCTGGCGGTACCGCTCGCGACGGATCTGCTCCCGCAGCGGGATGACCGCTTCCGCCCGCCCCAAGTTCAGCACGATGTCGCCGTGGCTGATCTGCTGCACCGTGCCGGACTCGATCTGCCCCACGCGCCCGCTGAACTCGCGATAGATGCGCTCGCGCTCGGCCTCGCGCACCCGCTGGACAAGGATCTGCTTGGCGGCCTGGATCGCGTTGCGGCCGAATCCGCCCAGATCGAGACTTTCGCGGACCAGACCGCCGATGTAGGCCTGCGGATCGATCTGCCGGGCCTCGGCCAGCCCCACCTCCAGCGCCTCCTCCTCGACGCGCTCGACGACGGCGCGCATGCGGTAGACCTCCATCGAGCCCGTCGTCGGATCGACCTTGGCCTCGAAGTTGTCGAAATTCCCGTAGCGCCGCTTCGCCGCCGACACCAGCGCGTCCGCGAGTGTCTGCACCACCAGTTCCCGGTCGACGTTCTTTTCGCGCGCGATCTGCGTCAGCGCCTCGACAACGGTAGGGTTATTCATGTCCTCGATTCTTTGTGGCTCGGCCGGGCCATTCCGGGACGATCGTGGCTCTGGCTATCTCATCGCGCTGGACTCGGGTCTCGTCGACTGGCCTGCCCTGTGGCGCCAGGACGATCGTCTCGCTGTCCCAGGCGACGAGCGTCCCGGAGCAAGAACGTCCGTCGCGCAGCACCAGCTTGAGCTGCCTGCCAGCCGCTCGTCGGAAGTCGTCATCGGTGCGCAGCGGTCGCCCCAGCCCGGGAGAGGTCACCTCGAGGCGATACCGCCCCGGTACCAGATCCTCGCCATCGAGCAGGTCGCCCACCTCGCGGCTGATCGCTTCGCACAGACCGACGGTCACCGCAGGGTGGCGGTGCACCAGCAGTCTGACCACTCTGCTGCTGCCGCTGCCCGCGACCTCGACGTCGACCAACTCCGCCCCGTGCTCGGCGACCACCGGACAGACGAGGTGGGCGATGGCGGTCCTCAGTTCCGTCAAGCCACGGTCATCCTGATCGAGCCGCTGGGTCCTGGCACTCGGGCGCTGCCGAGCACGGGGCCGCGTCCCTGCACCAGCGCCCGACGAGAAGGCCAGAGGGACACCAGGAACGGGCAGTCTGGCCATTGAGACAACTGAAAATATGACTCCCAACGATGTTAGGCAAGGCAGAGTCACGAAATCTTCTAGATTACACCCCTAAGGGTTTGCTCCCCTGCGCGTTACAGACCGAAGCTAACAACTTGGTCCCGGTGCCATCGCGGACGGAGTTGTAGCCCAGCGCGCCGTCGGGCAGAGAGCCGCCTCGGTCGCCGCCCTCAGCACAGACGCAGGACCTCCCGCAGTTCCTGGCGGAGCAGGCGCAGCAAGTCCTGCACGTCCTGACGCCTCACGGCGGCATTGCCAGGCCCAACATCGCTCTCCGGCGGCAGTGCCGGCCCTGTCGGGTCCGACGACCCCACGGCTCTCCTTCCCCCTTCGGCGACCCGCAGCCCCACGGGCGCGCGCCCCACGACGCGCTCGCGTGCGCCCGGGTCGAGTATGCTCCCCGCGTCCGCCGTGGCCTGGCGGACCAGCTCGGGCTCTGCCCGCAGGCGCTGGCGCACCCCGTGCGACGTGTAGTGCTGCTCGTAGAGCAGATGCTTGATGAGCAACACGATGCCGATGTCGCGCTCGCGGTAGGCCCGGTTCTTCCCACGGACGCGCTTCGGCCGCAGGCAGGAGAACTCCTTCTCCCAGGCGCGCAGAGTGTACGGCGGCAACTGGGTGAGTGCAGCCACCTCGCTGATCGAGTAGTAGAGCTTGCTGCCCAGAGCGCTGTCCACGGCGTCACCCTCCACTGAACCGCGCGTGTGCTCAGCCCGGACGACGGTCGCGCCAAGCCATGCGCACAGGTGTGCCGGTAAAGTCGAACTCAGCTCGGAGGCGCTTCTCGACGAAGCGCCGATAGGCACCATTGACCAGGTCGGGTCTGGTCGCGAACAGGGCAAAGGTCGGCGGCGCGGTGGCTGTCTGCGTCGCGTAGAGAACCTTCACCTGGCGACCCTCGCCCAGCGGCGGCTGCTCGCGGATGACGCGCTGCAGCCACTCGTTAAGGCGCGGCGTGGGCACGCGCGTGCTCCGGTTGTCGGCCACGCGCCCGATCCAGCCCAGGCACTGCCCGACACCCATTCCCGTGGCGGCGGAGATGGCGAGGGCCGGGTAGTCGCCGAGGAACGGGAAGCGACTCGCCAGCTCGTCGGCGAACCGCCGCCACGCCGTCTCGTGTCCGATGCGGTCCCACTTGTTCGCAGCGACGATCAGGCCGCAACCAGCCTCGATCGCCCGCCCGATGATGCGCGCATCCTGGGCTGTGGCCCCTTCCGTGGCGTCCAGCAGAGCCACCACCACGTCCGCGTGCTCGATGGCGTCGGCGGCCCTCTGGCTGCTGTAGTACTCCACCGCGTCCTCGACCTTGGCGCGACGCCGCAGTCCCGCGGTGTCCATCACGACGAGCTGCCGGCCCGCCCACTTCAGGCGAACGCTGATCGTGTCTCGCGTCGTTCCCGGCTTCTCGTCCACCAGAGACATCTGGGCTCCGGCCAGGCGGTTCATCAGCGTGGACTTGCCCACGTTCGGACGCCCGGCGAGCACCACCGTGGTCTGGGCGGCCGGCACGATCTCGGCACTCGCCGCGGCCAGGTCGAGCCGTTTGACGATGAGGTCGAGAAGGTCGCCCGAGCGCCGCCCCGTAGCCGCGGAGACCGGCTGCGGCGCGCCCAGTCCCAGTCCGTGCAGCTCGGCCGCAGCTCCTTCGCTCTCAAGGGTATCCAGCTTGTTGGCGACCAGCAAGTGCGGCCGTCCCAGGCGGAGCAGCAAGTCGGCCAGGCGACGGTCCAGGTCGGTCACCGGCGCGGTGCCGTCGCACACCAGCAGTACCAGGTCGGCCTCGCGGATGGCCGCTTCGGCCCGGGCGGCAACGGCCCGCGCGAGGCTGTCTTCGCTGCCGGGCAGGTACCCTCCGGTGTCCACCAGCGTCAGACGGCGGCCGTCCCACGACACCGGCGCGAACAGGCAGTCGCGAGTCACCCCCGGGCGGTTGTCGGTGATGGCGCGCCGTGCCTTCTGCAGGCGGTTGAACAGGGTCGACTTGCCGACATTGGGCCGGCCCACTATGGCGACGATGGGCCGGAGCTCGGCCAGGCGCTCGAGTTGCGCCGGCTGGGTCGGGCGTTCGCTCATCGCGGCCCTCCCGCGGCGCTGGCCCTGCTGCGAGCGGCACGCTGCCGGCAAGCCGTCTGGATGGCGAGGCGCAGGCTGGCGACCAGGTCGCGCCGGCCCGCAGTCACGGGCATGCCGAGGCGCGCGCTGAGATCTGCCACGGTCATGCCGTCCAGCGTCAGGCCGTCGTCATTCAGGCAGTTGGGCGGCAGCAGCACGCAGTCGAACCTGCCGTGCTCAGCCAGAGCCTTCAGGATGTCGCCGCCGGTGAGGAGCCCGGAGACCGTGACGGTCTCGCCGAAGAAGCGGTTGCGCACCACGACGAGCTCGACTCGCAGCGAGCAGCGCTCGGCAGCCTCCGCGGCGATCTCCCGCATGGAGGCGGCCGCCAGCGTCCCGGTCACCATCCCGATGCGAACCCCAGGACGGGACACCGCTGCCAGACGCCGCGAACTGCGCTCCCAGCCGTCGACGGTGGCGCGCAGCATGCCGACGCCATTCTCCAGCTGCGGCAGATCGCCGTAGTACTCGGCGGGGGGAATGGGTTGGCCAGCCAGCAGAAAGAGCTCGTCGGCGCAGTAGACCAGACGCTCGCCGTACGCCGCGAGAAAGGCCTCGCCGGCCGTGGCAGCGCTGCACACGTACCGCGCCGCCAGTTCGGGAGTCACGGGCCGCAGCCGGGGCAGCGCCCGGCGGTAGCGCGTCAGGCCCACCGGGACGAGGGCGATCGACCGAAGAGCGGGATGGAGGCACGCCAACTCGTGGACGGTGCGCTCGAGATGGGGTCCATCGTTCCAGCCCGGGCAGAGCACGATCTGCGCGTGCAGCTGGATGCCCTGGTCCGCGAGCCGTCGCAGCAGGGGCATGATGGGAGCCGGACCCCTGCGCCCGAGCAGCCGCTGGCGCACCACCGGATCGGTGGCGTGCACCGAGACGAACTGGGGCGACAGCCTCTGGGCGACGATCCGGTCGATGTCGCGCGAGCGCAGGTTGGTGAGCGTCACATACGACCCATGCAGGAACGAGAGGCGGTAGTCGTCATCCTTGACGTAGAGGCTGGGGCGCAGGCCCTGGGGCAGCTGGCGCACGAAGCAGAACACGCAGCGGTTGTTGCACCGGCGCAGCGCGCCCTCCTCGAAGGAGAGACCGAACGACTCGCCCGGCTCGCGCACGATCTCGACAGCGTAGAACTCGCTGCCACGCTCGATCTCGAGAAGCACATCGCGTTCGGCGGCGCGCACGTGGAAATCGATCGCGTCGTCGATCCTCTCCCCATTGACGCGGTGGATGCGGTCGCCTGGCCGCAACCCGGATACGGCCCCCAGACGCCCATGCTCCACCTGCGCGACGACGATCACCTCGGCACCTGCCCATCGGAATACGGAGCCATCGGGTGGCCACCGGTCCCCGCCGACCGCAGCCACGGGAGGCGCGCCAGCCAGGGGCCCTGATCACTCCCTAGATTGCCGGGCCGCACCCCGGACCCTGGGCCTTCGCAGCACCCACCGTCCCCCAGCCGAACCTCGCACGGTCGCCGAAGTCCATCTCACCCGCCCCGACCGCCACGTAGGCCAGGGGTCAACCACCCCGGGCGACTCGCTGTGCCGGCGCCAGCGGCGCCCCGAAGACGCCGCGTTCCAAGACAGACCTGCGGTGCGTGCTGGGACCCGGTGCATGCAGGGGTTCCTGCCCGGGACGGAAGGAGAGGATGGAGCGGGAGACGGGAATCGAACCCGCGACATCAAGCTTGGGAAGCTTGCGTTCTACCCCTGAACTACTCCCGCTCATCCGGCTACAGGGACACGGCTCTGAGCCCGCCACGCGGCAGCACAGCCAAGGCGATGCACAAGATAGAGTTCAGACCCTGTCCTGTCAACGCTGCCGAAGTGCCCGGTCCATCATCCGCCGGTCTCTGCCGCGATCTGGGCGAGAATCCGCTCCACGCAACCGCGAGGACCGTGGCGGTCCATGTCGAGCCAACGCAGGCGTCGGTCGCGCCCGAACCAGGTGAGTTGGCGCTTCGCGTACCGGCGAGTCTGCTGCTGCACGGTGCGGATCATCGTCTCCAGATCGGTCGCTCCCTCCAGGTGCGCCAGTGCTTCTGCATATCCCAGAGTCTGGAGCCCCGGCGCGTCGGCACCGTAGCCGCGCTGCCGCAGCTGCTGGACTTCGTCGAGCAAGCCAGCCCTCACCATGTCCTCGACGCGGCGGTCGATGCGCGCGTACAGGCTGGCGCGCTCCCGGCTCAGACAGACGTAGATCAACGGCGCGCAGCCGCGCGGACTTGCGCGGCCAGAGACCCACGGCCTGCCGCGGCACGCGCCCAGCAGCACCAGCTCGATGGCGCGCGTGATTCGCTGGCGATCAGTGGCTGCGATGCGGTGGGCTGCGGCCGGATCGAGGCGGCCAAGTCGCTCATACAGCGAGTCCGTTCCTTCCGTGCTCAGGCGCTCCTTGATGTGGCTGCGTGCACCTGGAGCCTCCGCGACCGGCGCCAGTCCATCCAGCAGCGCTTGGACATACAGCCCCGAGCCCCCGACGACTACCGGGACTGCCCCGCGCTCAGCCAACTCGCGCAGCGTGTCCCAGGCGTCCCGGGCGAACTCGCCCGCGCTGTATCTCTCCCCTGGGTCGCGGATGTCGAGCAGGTGGTGGCGAACCCGGCGGTCGCGGGCGGTGGGCTTGGCGGTGCCGATGTCCATGCCGCGGTAGATCTGCCGCGAGTCCGCTGACACGATCTCCGCGCGATGGAGCTTCTCGGCGAGCATCACCGCGGCTCCGGTCTTGCCGACAGCCGTCGGCCCGACGATGACGACCAAGGGCAGCGGGGGGCTCATGGAAACGACCGGCTGTCGGGAGGCGACGATGGTGGCGGGACAACGGCTCGCGGCGCCTG
>CAZPXM010000168.1:0-7165 GCA_964591015.1 uncultured Gemmatimonadaceae bacterium | reverse complement strand
AACCCGCGCCGACCCCGACCCCGCACGACACCCTTTGACGGAGGCCTTTGGGATGCCTGTGCGCCATCCCTCCGCCATGAGAAGGTCGGTACGAGTGGGCTTGCCCGGTTCAGTGGGGCAGTGGCGGCCTGGGTCTTCACCCCACGGCACGGTGGGTTCCCGCGTAGCTCATCGGCGCGGGGCAGCCCAGCGCGGAGTGCGGTCGTCGGGTGTCCTGCCGGCCCTCGGCGTACCCCCCTTCGTCGAGACACCCCGTCCTGTGCGCATCCACCCGCCGGGTCGTGTGTCAGGCTGCCGCTGCGAGCCAGCGGCCCGAGTTCGGCGCCGCCGGCTGGCGCCTGTCCGGCGGAGCACTCAGATTCCCAGCCAATGCGCCCCAGCGCCCGGCAGCGCCTGGCAGCGCAAGACCGTACCTTCCGCCCGGCACCTGGCCGCGCAGCAGGGAGGAACAGGGCATGAGCGCCAGGACCACGACCGACCTGTCGCGTGCGTGCGACGTTCTCGTGATCGGCGCGGGTGCGGCCGGCTACTGCGCCGCGATCGCCGCGGCCCGCCATGGGTGCCGCACCGTCCTCGTGGAGAAGGACAACGTCCTCGGCGGCAACTCGGGACCCAACGTCGGTGTCGGGATCACCGGCGCCGACCGCTACCACTTCTACGCCGCGGAGACCGGCATCGTCCACCAGATCCAGGAGGAAGCCGCGTACATCGACGCGCTCGGCTTGCGCGCCGGCGCCTACACCATCTCGCGGCGCTTCGAGGCGGTGGTGCAGTCGGCGCTGGCGCAGGCTGGCGTCACGGTGCTCAAGAGCCACTACGCCCGCGAGCCGGTGCTGCGCGGCAGGCGCATCGCCGCGGTGATCGCGGACGACCTGGCGGGGTTCCGGACCGTGCGCATCGACGTGGGCGGCTGCGTGATCGAGGCCTCGGGCGACGGCGAGATCGGCGTGCGGGCGGGGGCCGACTACGCGATGGGCTCCGAGGCGCGCAGCGAGTACGGCGAGCGCTCCGCGCCGGAAGAGGCGTCGCCCCTGGTGCAGGGCACCAGCCTGGTGGCCATCGCGTACGACGCGGGCCGGCCGGTGAGTTTCACGCCGCCGCCGGGAACGCCGCCCTACGGTCCCGCGCCTGGCCGAGGGGTCGGTGCGCAACGCCGTGGTCCATCCGCTGGACAGCCTGCTGCGAGCCTGGAGCGAGGGCGGACGCGGGCCCCAGTTCCTGTACATGACCGAGTACGGCGGCGACAAGGACACGGTGCGGGACGACGGGCAGATCTACGACGCCCTGCTCATGCGCCTGTGGGCCGAGTGGGATCACATCAAGAACGGTCCGTATGCCGCGCAGGCGAGCAACTGGGATCTGCTGTGGGTGAGTCCCAAGGGCGGCAAGCGGGAGAGTCGCCGGCTGCTGGGCGACCATGTGCTCACGCAGACCGACCTGGAGGCGGGCCGCCGGTTCGCCGACGACATCGCCTACGGCGGCCACAACCTGGACGACCACCGGCCGCTGCCCAGCGGCCACACCGAGATCCACGGGTACTCCATCCCGCCGCTGTACGGCATACCCCTGCGCGCCTGCTACTCGCGCAACATCGACAACCTGTTGATGGCCGGCCGGCTGATCAGCGCCACGCACCTGGCGCACGCGTCGGTGCGCGTGATGCGCACCGGCGCGGCCGTCGGCCAGGGAGTGGGCACTGCGGCCGCCCTCTGCGTGCGGCACAGGTGCACCCCGCGGGAGCTGGCGCGCGACGGCGTGGACGAGCTCCAGGACGAGTTGCTGCGCGCGGATGCTTCCCTGCTGTGCCGTCCCCTGCCGCCCGCAGGCGACCTGGCGCGGCGCGCCACGGTGACGGCCTCCAGCCAGTGGACCTTCAACCGCAGCCTGGAGCCGGCGGACGGGCTGCCCGTCCTGCACTGTCTGGGGGCGCTGTTGTACACGTGGCAGGAGCGGCTCGACTCGGTGGAGCTGTACCTGAAGAACTGCGCCGGCACGGCGCAGGACGTGAAGCTGGGCATCCTGCGCACGACCCGGACGCCCCCCTGGCGTCCCACGGACCACTGGTGCAAGCTGGACCGGACGCGGCTGCCCGCGGCCGGGTTCGTGCGCCTGGCCGAGACCGCTTCCCGCCTGCCGGCTGGGTTCGCCGGCTGGCATCGGCTCCGCCTGAAGCAAGCGCTGGCGCCCAAGGACCCGGCCAGCGACGACGATGCGCTGCTGGTCTGCCTGGAGGCGCCCCCGGCGGTGCTGTGGTGCCGCGCGCAGGAGACCGTCGAGCACGCGGAGCTGTGGGAGCTGGTCGCGGGCGACGATCACTGGCGGCCACTCCCTGCCTCCCCGGCCCTGCGGCTGCATCCGGAGCCGCCGCTCGGCGAGGCTGCCCACGTCACTGACGGCTACGGTCGCCGCTTCAGCACCGGCCCGCTGCACATGTGGGTGAGCGCCCGCAGCGCCATGCCGCAGCACGTGATGCTCTCGTGGCCGCGGCCGGTGGCGTTCTCGCGCGTGGCGATCCGCTTCGACAACCTCGCCCGGCGCATGCTCGACAACCCCTGGGAGCATGGCCCGCGGGTGCTGCCGTACCTCGTGAAGGACTACGCCCTGGACGCGTGGCGGAACGGCAGATGGAGTCCGATCGTGGCGGTGGCCGACAACTTCCGCCGGTTCCGGGTGCACGAGTTCCGGCCGTTGTCCACCCCCCGGCTCAGGCTCCGTATACTGGCCATGCACGGCGAAGGAGAGAGGGCGCGCGTGTACGAGATCGGCGTGTTTCGAGCCTGATCCTGAGGGGATCGGCGGCCAGGCTCGTCGCCGTCGGCCACGCTCGCCGCCGTCGGCCAGGCTCGTGGCCGTCGGCCAGGTCCGTCGTCGCCGCCCAGGCTCGTCGCGTGGCGATGGGCGCCGCACGCCCTTTCACGCGGAGGATACAGCGCATGGTTGCCCGAGAGGCCTCGCTGTTGCTGCTGCTGGCTGCCCCGCTGACCCTGGCGGCGCAGGAGCTGACGACCGTCCCTCGCGTCGATCTGGACCGCTACGCCGGACTCTGGCACGAGATCGCCAGGATCCCCAACCGCTTCCAGCGGCGATGTACCGCACGTACCACGGCCGAGTACAGCCTGCTGCCGGACGGGCGCATCCGCGTCGTCAACCGCTGCTGCACGGCCGGCGGCGAGGAGATCTCGGCGACCGGCGTGGCCAGGGTCGTGGACGCGCAGTCCAACAGCAAGCTGGAGGTCAGCTTCGTGCGGTTCCTCGGCCGGAACTGGTTCTACGGGGACTACTGGATCATCGGCCTGGACCCGGACTACCGCTGGGCGATCGTCGGTGCGCCGGGACGGCGGTACGGCTGGATCCTGGCCCGCGACCGCACGCTGAGCGCGGCGGACCGGGCCCAGTGCGACCAGATTCTGCGCCAGCGAGGGTACGATCCCGGCGACTTCGTGGACTCGCCCCAGCAGTGAGCTGCCGGACGGCAGGGCACGCCTGCCTTGCCGCCTGCCTCACCCGGAGGATGGCGACATGAACGGGTACGAGCGCATGATGACCGCGCTCAGGCGCGAACAGCCTGACCGCGTGCCGATCTGGGAGCTGATCGTCAACGAGCCGGTCATCCGGGCGCTGCACGGCGACATCCCGTACTTCGACTTCATCGAGGCCGAGGATCTGGACGGGGTGACGATCTTCGAGGACACGCGCGTGCGCACCCGGCTCGATGGCCGCACGTACGTGGACGAGTGGGGCATCACCTGGCGCGTGGACGAGCCGGGCATCCCGTACGCGGTCGGACACCCGATCCAGACCGAGGCGGACCTGGATCGCTGGCAGCCGCCGGACCCCGACGCCGACCACAGGCTCCAGACGCTGGCGGCGGCGGTGCGGCGCTTCAAGGGCGAGAGGGCCATCGTCTTCCTGGGGCACGAGGCCTTCGAGTTCTCCCACTACCTGCGCGGCATGGACAACCTGCTGACCGACTACGTGCTGAACCCGCGGCTGGCCGAGCGGCTGGCCCGCACGGTCACCGACTACAAGCGCCGGGTCATGGCGCGCGCCATCGAGATGGGCGCGGACATCGTCCTCACCGGCGACGACTACGCGCACCGGCTGGCGCCCATCATGTCTCCCGCCCATTTCCGCCGGTTCGTCCTGCCCTTCCTGCAGGAGATGGTGGACCTCGCTCGCGCCCACCACGTCCCCTTCATCAAGCACACCGACGGCAACCTCTGGCCGATCATCGACGACCTCGTCGCCACGGGCATCGACGGCCTGGATCCTCTGGAACCCATCGCCGGCATGGACATCGGGCGCGT
Organism: uncultured Gemmatimonadaceae bacterium; assembly: GCA_964591015.1. Classification (GTDB taxonomy): domain Bacteria; phylum Latescibacterota; class UBA2968; order UBA8231; family UBA8231; genus SLHA01. The sequence continues at coordinate 2,858 of CAZPXM010000168.1, read as the reverse complement.
CAAGCAGCGCTACGGGCAGCGCCTCTGCGTGATCGGCAACGTGGATTGCGGCGAGCTGCTGTCGCGCGGCACCGAGGAGGAGGTGGTCGCGGCGGTGCAGGAGACCCTGGCCAAGGGCGCGGTGGGCGGCGGCCATATCCTGGCCTCGTCCAACAGCATCCACCCGGCCGTCAAGCCCCGCAACTACCGCGCCATGGTGGAGGCCGGCAGACGGTACGGCAGGTACCCGCTGGACGCCCGCATGGTGGCCCGGTACCAGCGCCAGGACTACATGGCCAGGTACCGCTGACGCCCAGGCGCGGCCGCCGCTGCCCGGACTCCGGCCTTGACCTGCCGATCACGGCTTCGTCAGCACATAGACGATGAAGTTCGGGACCCGCAGCTCGTCCGCCAGCTCGGGATACTGCGCGAGGTCTGCTTCCGTCACGGTCGGCTCGACCAGATCGGCCAGCACGAAGCCGGCGGCGAGAAAGCCGCGCACGTAGGTGGAGAGCGAACGATGGAAGTTCGTCAACTGGCTGCCCATGATCCGCCAGCGACGCTCGGTCTCCTCGAAGTAGCGGTCGACGATGACGTGCAGTTTCTCTCCCGCCGGCGACCTGTGCCACGCGCCGACCGCGGACCGCATCGGATGGAGGTTGGCCACGACGAAACGACCGCCGGACCTCAAGATGCGGAAGACCTCGCGGGTGTTCGCCACGAAGTCGGGCAGGTCGCACTGGTTCAGATAGGAGACGGCCGCGTCGAACGACCCGTCAGCCAGGAAGCCCAGGTCCTGCACGTCGGCGATCCGGTACTCGTCCCGCGTTCCCTGCAGATCTCTGGCCGCGGCGATCATGGCGGCGCAGCGGTCCAGGCCCAGCACGTACGCGGCGCCGCGGGCGGCCAGCAGCCGGCAGAAGCGGCCCTCCCCGCAGCCGCAGTCCAGGAGGCGCAGCCCCGCGACGGCGCCGCAGGCGCTCAGCACCGGCCTGTCGAGCAGCCCGGCACGCGTCGGGTTGGCGCCCGCGCGCGCCTCGCGAATCCACGCAGGAGCCAGGTCGTCCCACTCGCGATCCAGATCGTGTTGGCGCAAAGGGGCATCGCTCCTGCAGCGGCCGGGGCGTGGTCGAGGCTAGATCCCGTCCAGGATTCGCTGCCGCTGTTCCTCGTATTCTGCCGAGCTGACCAGACCCTTCCGCTTCAGCCCGTCCAGCTTCTCGAGACGCTGCTCCGGGGACTGCGCGACCGAACTGCCGGAGACCGATCCAGCGGGCGTGTCGAGATCGATGACCTCATGGGCCAGTCCGCGCGCGGAGAACAGGTTGATTCCATGATACACGGCGAACGCCAGCACGATCAGCGTCCAGAACACACCGAACGCGCCGATCTTCGGTATCACCACGAAGACGCCGATCGCGACCATCGCGATCGCCACGAACAGCGCCAGAGCCGAGACGGGCTTGCTCGGCCTGACTCGTCCACTCGCTCTCATGGGCTCTGTCCTCCTTGGCGGCTCCCACCACCTGCTGTCAGGGGTTCTGGCAGCTCGAAGCTCTCCGGGATCGTCACCGGCATCTCGTGGCGGTACCGTGGCCGCTCGCTTGCGGAGAATGTGCTGCGAATATAACGACGCAGAGCACTATCTTCGATCGGAGCCGCTGCGGCGAGCACGAAGCGGAGCATGAAGCGATTCCATGGACGCGCCCGCGCGTCCGGAAAGGCAGACCCGATGACCGAACCCAGGCTGGACACCCTCGCCCTGCATGCCGGGCACACGCCGGACGCCGCCACCTTGTCCCGCGCCGTGCCCATCTACCAGACCACCAGCTACGTGTTCCGCGACAGCCAGCACGCAGCGGACCTGTTCGCCCTGCGCGCGTTCGGCAATATCTACACGCGGATCATGAACCCGACGACCGACGTGCTGGAGAAGCGGCTGGCCGCCATCCATGGCGCCACCGGCGCCGTGGCGCTGGCTTCCGGGCAGGCCGCCATCTTCTACGCGATCGCGGCCATCACCGCGGCCGGGCAGAACTTCGTCACGGGCGACAAGCTGTACGGCGGCACCTACACCCAGTTCACCGCGACGCTGAAGCGCTTCGGCATCGAGGCGCGCTTCGTCGACTCGCGCGATCCGGCCAACTTCGAGCGCGCCATCGACGCCAACACCCGCCTGCTCTACACCGAGTCCGTCGGCAACCCCAAGGGCAACGTCGACGACTTCGCGGCGATCGCCGCGGTGGCCCACCGGCACCGGCTCCCGTTCGTCGTGGACAACACGGTCACGCCGCCGCCGCTGTTCAATCCCTGCGAGTACGGAGCCGACGTGCTCGTCTATTCGCTGACCAAGATGATCGGCGGCCACGGCACCGCGATCGGCGGCGCGGTGATCGAGAAGGGCGACTTCGACTGGCAGGCCGCCGGCCGGTACCCGGAGATCACCGCCCCCGATCCGGCCTATCACGGCGTCAACTTCTGGGAGGCGTTCGGCAACCATGAGCGGGCCGTCGCGCGCGGTCTGGCGTACGTGCTGAAGATCCGCACGGGGCTGCTGCGCGACCTGGGAGCGGCGCTGGCGCCGTTCAACGCCTGGCTGTTCATCCAGGGGCTGGAGACCCTGCCGCTGCGCGCCCGCAAGCACGCGGAGAATGCCCAGGCCGTGGCCGAGTTTCTGGCGCGCCATCCGGCGGTGAGCTGGGTGGACTACGCCGGCCTTCCCAGCCACCCCGACCACGAGCGGGCCCGCCGGTACCTGCCGCTGGGGCCGGGAGCGGTGTTCAGCTTCGGCGTGCGCGGCGGCCTGGAGGCAGCCCGGCGCTTCGTCGAGTCCCTGCGGCTGGCCTCGCACCTGGCCAACATCCTGGACGCCAAAACGC
>CAZPXM010000167.1:0-7183 GCA_964591015.1 uncultured Gemmatimonadaceae bacterium | reverse complement strand
CCCATGATCTTGCCACCCCGCGCCCCTGCCTGTCGGCCGGCCGCATACCACCGATCGATATCCGGATTCGTCATCTTGCTGGAGCGCCGCTTCTTCATCTGCCAGTGGCAGTCGAGCAGTTCGCCGAACAGCTCCAGCTCGCCGCCCTGGAGGGCCTCCCTGATCCGGAGCCCCAGCCGCTTGACCTCGTGCAGGCTCTGGACCACCTCGGCGTCGCCCCGCCGGGTGTCGTCTTCCTGCTGGGACAGGATATCGAAACTCTCGCGCTGGATGCCCGTATAGAAGAGCAGCAGGCTGTTGCGCAGTTCCTCGGTGGTATGCGCGTCCAGCCGCAGCGGACTGACGCGCACGCTGCCGGACGTGTCGATGTCGAGACACGTCAGGCCGCCAAACGCCGCCATGTAGTGATCATGCTTGCCGGCAGGCTGCCGCGCCCGGCAGGTCTCGACGTGATAGGCCTCCTCCGCCAGCTCCTGGGTCGGGATCTGCTCGCGCCTGTGAGCGTGCAGTGCCGCCAGCAGCGCCACCGTGAACGCGCCCGACGAGCCCAGGCCCGTGCGCCCGGGCACATCGGCCATCGCACTGATCTCCAGCCCGCCGCCGACGCCGGTGTGCAGGAGCGACTCGCGCAGCAACGGATGCTCGATGCACGCCGGATCCTCCGCCTTCTCCGTCCGGGAGTACTTGACGCGGATGAAGTCCTCCACCTTCAGGGTGTTCAGCTGGATGTACACATACTTGTCGATCGCGGCACTGACCACGAAGCCGCCGTGCCGGGTGCAGTAGGCCGGCAGGTCGGTGCCACCACCGCCCAGCGGGATGCGCAGGGGAGCGCGCGTCATGATCAACGCGGGTGCCTCTCCGGAAGCCTGAACGCTCCCGTCTCCACCTGCCGGATCGCGTGCGCGTAGCGTTCGGGGGTGTCGGTCGACAGCAGATCGCCCCGCATGCGATGCCCGCGCAGCGCGATGCCCCGCGCCAGCAGACAGGGGAAGACGTCGCGAGCGAAGTCGCTGGCGCCGTTGGCCGGTATGTGGGCGACGATCTCCGGCTCCAGCATGTAGGTGCCAGAGTTGACCAGGTAGTCGGCGAAGACGGCCTCGGGCAACGGCTTCTCGAGCCATCGATCGATGCGGCCCGCGGCGTCCAGGTGCACGATTCCCCGCGTCGTCGGTTCGTCCATCCACAGCAGGCCCACCGTGGCGATCGCGCCGCCTTCGCGGTGGGCCCGCACCAGATCGCTCAGGTCGAAATTGGTGAGGTTGTCGCCGTAGTAGACGAGGAACGGTTCGCCGCCCAGCCAGGACGCCACGCGGCGGACCGCCCCTGCCGTGCCCAAGAGCTGCTGTTCGTGCGAGTAGCCGATGCGAATGCCCCAGCGAGATCCGTCGCCCAGTGCCGCGCGGACGCGGTCTGCCAGGTGATGCAGGTTGATCATGATGTCGCCGAAACCGTGCCGTACCAGCAGCTCGATCACGTGCTCGAGCAGGGCGCGGCCGGCGAACGGCAGCAGCGGCTTCGGGCAGGTGTCGGTCAGCGGACGCAAGCGCTCGCCGCGCCCAGCCGCCAGGACCACGGCCTTCATGGCCGCCGCGCGCGGCGCAGCACGCGCGCCTGCCGCATCGCGTCGGTCGCCGCCGTGAAGAAGTCGCCCACTGCTGGCTGGGCCCGCACCCATGCCAGGTAGTCAGCCACGAACTGCTCCAGCGGGACCTCGGGACGCCAGCCCAGCTCGGCCAGCGCCGCGCCGCTGGAGACCGTGTGCCGCGTGTCGCCGAACCGGAATTCGCCGGTCAGCATGGGCTCCACGGCCGCGCCCGTCAGCCGGATCAGCAGTTGCGCGTACTCCAGCACAGTGGTCGCCTTCTGCCCGGCCACGTTGAAGACGCGGAAGTCGGCCCGCGAGTCCTCGAGAACCAGGACGTTGGCCCGCGCCACGTCCAGCACCGAGACATAGTCGCGGCGCTGCTGGCCATCCTCGTAGCACACCGGCGGCTGGCCATGCAGCAGGCGCAGCGTGAAGATCCGGCAGATGCCCGAGTACGCGTTGTAGAACGAGTTGCGGGGCCCCTGCACGATCGAGTAGCGGAGATTGACGGTGGGAATGCCGAGCATCCGGCCCAGATTGAGGGAGACCAGCTCTGCCGCGTACTTCGAGATCCCGTAGGGGGTATGCGGCTGCACGCGCCCCTCGGTCAGCAATACGGGCTGCATCGGTGCCGCGCAGACCGGACACCGCACTTCCCAGTCACCGCGGTCGAGCTGCTCGGCGGAGCGGGCTTGCGGCCAGCAGGAACCGTGCTCCGCGCACACGTACTCGCCCTCGCCATAGACTGCCTGCGACGAGGCCACGACGACCTTTCGCACCGGCAAGCGCCGTGCGGCGACGATCTCGTAGAGCAGTGCCGGGCCGACGGTGTTGACGTGCAAGAAGGTGCTGTAGTCCGGCATGTAATCCTGGTACGCCGCCAGATGGATGACGGCATCCACTCCCTCCAGCGCGCGCGCCAGGTCCGCGGGCACCCGCACGTCGCCCTGCAGCCGCTCGGCCTCCGCAGGCAGGTACGAGGGCCAGCCGTGCGGGTGCACCCGTGGCTGCAGGCTGTCGAGGATACGCACCCGGTAGCCGCGAGCGAGCAGCAGCTCCGCGGTATGCGAGCCGATGAAGCCGGCGCCGCCGGTGATCAGAATCAGGCGCATGCGATGTCGCGGCTCAGCCGGGTGGGGGGGCAATCGGCGATGCTGCGCGAGCAATATAGCCGGGCCTGCGGAGGCCGGCAAACGTCTGGCATCCCGCGTTGACAGAGCATCGGGGCCCTCCTAGTTTGCCCGCTCCGGCGGTGTGGCCCCGGGCTGCAGCGAAAAGGAGCAGGCACGTCTTGGCCGCCGGTGTGCAGCGAGGTCGGTGTTCTTGAGAATCTCCAGGGCCGCGCTCGTCGCTGTCGGACTGCTCGTCGGGTTGCTGCTGGGCGAGGGGCTGCTCGCCCAGTTCGCGCCGCAGGTTCGCCGGATGCCGCGCATCTGGCAGTACGACGCGACGCTGGGCTGGGCGCATGTGCCGGGCGCCGTCGGGACCATGGTCACTCCCGAGTTTCGCGTCGAGATGGCCATCAACACAGCCGGTCTGCGCGACCGCGAGATCCCGCGCGAGCGCCCCCCCGGCGGGTGGCGGCTGGTGGCGCTGGGCGACTCGTTCGTCGAGGGCTGGGGGGTTGCCCTGGAGGCGTCGGTCAGCAAGCAGCTCGAGCAGCGCCTGCAGGCGATGGCTGGCACCGCGGTCGAGGTGATCAACATGGGCGTGGCCGGCTACGGGACGGACCAGGAGCTGCTGTTCTACGAGCGAGCCGGGCGCGACTACCACCCCGACGACGTGCTGCTGTTCTTCTACGCCAACGACCTGTGGAACAACTGGAGCGCCGTCGGGATCGGCTCCGAGAGAGGCTACAAGCCCTTCTTCCGCACGGGCGCCGCTGGCAGCCTGGCCCTGCACGGAGTGCCCGTGCCGCGGCTGTCGTCCTGGGATCCCGACTGGGCGGCGCAGGCCCCCTGGCGCTGGCGTCTCGACCGGCACCTGGAGCAGCACTGGCACTGCTACGCGCTGGCCAAGCGCGCTCTGTTTCCGCCGATGGGGGAGCTGGGCCAGCGGCAGGACTACTACGAGGGCCTCTACGGACTCGATGCGGCGGGTCGGTGGCAGTCCCACTGGGAGCTCTCGGGACGGCTTCTGGATGCGCTGGACAAGGCGGTACGGCGAGATGGGGCGCGCCTGCATGTGATCCATGTTCCTGCCCTCGTCCAGATCGATGACACAGTCTGGGAACGGACGCTGCGGCGCAACCAGCTTACCGGACGCTACGACCGCCAGAAGCCCGGGCGCCAGCTCGCCGCGCTCGCCGCTCGCTACGGCCTGCGGTATCTGGATCTGGGCGCGGCCTTCCGCGAGGAGGCAGTGCGCCAGGCGCTGTTCCTGCGCGACAGCCACTGGAGCGCGGCCGGCCACGCCCTGGCCGCTGCCACCATCGCCGAGCGCCTGCTCGCCGAGCGGGATGCAGCCAGCGGCCGGCGCGCCTCCGAAGCGGCGAGACTGCGGCCGTGAGCAGGCGCGGGGCGGTTGCTGACGCGGCCGCGCTCGGGGCGCTGGCCCTGGCGGTGAACGCGATGTTCTGGCCCGCGGTGTTGCTGCGCGGGACGTTCTTCGTCCAGGACATGATGGTGCAGAACTACCCGTTCCGGCATCTGTGCGGGCTGGCCTTGCGCTCGGGGTCCCTGCCGGTGTGGCGGCCGGAGATCAACTGCGGGTTCCCGCTGCTGGCGGAAGGCCAGGCCGGCGTCTTCTACCCGTTCAACTTCCTGACCTATCTCTGCCTGCCCACTCACGCCGGGCTCAACCTGAACATCCTGTGCCACTGCTGGCTGGCCGGCGCCGGCACCTACGTCCTCTTGCGCCTGCTCGGCGCGGGACGGCTGCCGGCGCTGACCGGCGGTCTGACGTTCGCGCTCAGCGGGTTCCTGATCGTTCGCGCCATGTCGCCCAACTACGTCGACGTGTGCGCCTGGCTGCCCGTCGGGCTGTGCTGCGTGGAGCTGGCGCTCAACCGCCAGCGCGCCTCGTGGCTGCTGGCGGCGACGGGGGTAGGGGCGCTCCAGCACCTAGCCGGGCACCCTCAGGCGGCGGTATACAGCATGCTGGCCGTCCAGGGGTACGCCGTGTGGCGAAGCGCGAGCCTGCGGGCCGGCTGGCGCTGGGCCGCTGCCGGCCTCGTTGCCATGCCCGCCGGCGCGGCGCTGCTGGCTGCCGTCCAGCTGCTGCCGAGCATGGAGCTTGTCCGGCTCTCCGGGCGCGCCCAGGGGCTCGACTGGGAGCGGTTCGTCAGCATGTCGCTGCCGCCCGAACGACTCGTGACCCTACTGCTCCCCGACGCGTTCGGCAATCCCGCCGACGGCACGTACTGGGGACGGGACGCGGGGTTCTACATCCAGCTCTGCGGGTACGTCGGCGTGCTGCCGCTCTTCCTGGCGCTCAACGGGCTGCTGCGCAGCCGCGCCGCTGCCGCGGAGTTCTTCGGGGCGCTGGCTGCCGCGGGCCTGCTGCTGGCCCTGGGCCAGTACACGGCCCTCTTCGACGTGCTCTACCAGATCCCGGGCATGGCCTTCTTCCGCATTCCCGCGCGCTTCCTGCTGTGGTTCGCGTTCGGGGCGAGCGTGCTGTGCGGGCTCGGGCTGCAGGAACTGCTGGCCCGGCGCGCACCCGTGAGGCGGCGGGCGCGCTGGTGGCTGGCTGCGGCGGCCCTCGGCCTGATCGGAGCCATGCTGGCGCAGAACTGGGCGCTGGTCTGCCGCCCGGCGGCCGCGGCCGCGGCTGCGCTGACCAAATTCGACGCACGCGCCTACCGCTGGCAGCTGTGCTCCGAGGCCTGGCGCGCCGCCGCCCTGGTGGCCGTCGGCTGCCGGGTGCTGGCCGGGACGCGGTCGAGGTGGAGCCGCGCCCTGATCCGCTGGAGCCTGCCCGCGCTGGTGGCCACGGACCTGCTGTGGTTCGGGCGCGGGTTCAACGGCCTGCTCGATGCCAGTGTGTACCGCCAGGTGCCTCGGAGCGCTCGGCTCATCCACAACGATGCCGGGCCCGAGAGGATCATCCCCCCCCGGGTGCTCAGCCTGGTGGCGGAGGCCAACTCCGGTCTCGACTGGCACAGCGGCTGGCGCCGGGACCAGGCCGCGTACAGAGCCTATCCGGGAACTCTGCGGATGTACACCGCAGGGCTGTTCGGGCTGCACAACGCCCTGCCCGGCTGGAGCCCGCTGCATCTGGCGGCACACTGGGAGTTCATGCAGGGATACCCGCGCTTCGCGGCGCTGGCCGGCGTGGAGTACGCCCTGCGCCCGCAAGGGTGTCCGGAGGGGCCATACCAGCGCGTGGGTGACACCTGGCCGGCGGTCTGCCGCCACATGGCTGCGCTGCCGCGGGCCTATGTCGTGGACACCTGCCTGGTGATACCGGAGGCCCGCCAGCGCCTGCGGTACATGATGAGCGAGGCGTTCGACCCGCGGCGGCAGGTGATCCTCGAACAGGAGCCGCCGAACGCGCCGACGGGTGCCGGCGGTGCGGCCGTGCGCGTGACGGCCTACACGCCGCACGCGGTCGATCTCGAGCTGGGAGACTGCCGGGGAGGCTACCTCGTGCTCAGCGACACCCACTATCCTGGCTGGCGCGCCTGGGTCGACGGGCGACCCGTGCCCCTCCTGCGCGCCAACCACGTCTTCCGCGCCGTCTCGCTCCAGCCAGGGGCGCGGCGGGTCCGTATGGCCATGCGGAGCCGTAGTCTGGAGGCTGGTGCGGCACTGAGCGTCCTGGCATGGATCGCCTGGGGCGCGGGCCTGGTGCGGCTCCGGGGCCGAGCCGCCAGGCTGGCGGTGCGCCGCCGCGGTCGCCGCGTGGGCCTGAATGCCTGGGTGGCGCGGATCGCACTGGTGCTCCTCGTGCACGGCATGCTGACGCGCTGGGACCTGTGGGCCGGCTGTCTGTCCCGCTGCAAGGTCCCGGGCGCGTGGGGTTAGCGCCGTGACCCGGACAGCCGGCGCCGCCGGGGCTCTCCTCGCGCTCGTCTATGCGCTCACCCTGTGTCCCACCGTGTATGTGGAGGGCAGCGGCGAACTCGCCGGCGCCGCCTGTCTGCTCGGCACGCCGCACCCGACCGGTTACCCGCTCTACTGCCTGCTCACGCGCCTGCTGGCCGCGGCGCTGCCAGGGCAGAATCCCGCCTGGGTGGCCAATCTGAGCACCGCAGCCGCGGCAGCCGCGGCGGGCGCGGCGCTGGCGGGCCTGCTGCAGGCGCGTGGCCTGCGCGTGCCCGGGGCTCTCGCCGGCGCCCTGCTGTTCGGGCTGGGCAGGACCTTCTGGAGCCAGGCCGTCATCGCCGAGGTGTACGGGCTTGCGTCGCTGCTGCTCGTGCTCGCCGCCTGGGCCGGTCTGCGCGCCGCGGCCAGCCCCGGAGCCCGCACCCAGCTGCTCGCGGGGTACGTCCTGGGGGTGGGGCTGACCACCCACCTCAGCCAGGCGCTGATGGCACCCGCGCTGCTGGCGGCCATCGTGCGTCCCTGCGGCCGCCTGCGCTCCCGTCTGCAGGCGCTGGCACGCATCGCGCTGGCCGCAGCGGCCGGCTACAGCCTCGTCCTCTATCTGCCC
>CAZPXM010000166.1:0-7200 GCA_964591015.1 uncultured Gemmatimonadaceae bacterium | reverse complement strand
CCCCACTGCCGCGCACCCACGCCCGCCTGGCCGCCGGCCAGACGCTGCGCGTGTGCCTGGCCGGCGACAGCATCTCGGCGGGCGCGAACGCGTCGGCGTGCACCGGCGCCCCGCCCCGCCAGCCGCCGTACGGCGAACTGCTCTGCCAGGCCCTGGAGGCGCGGCACGGCAGCCCGGTGCGCTTCACCAACCTGGCGGTGGGCGGGATGGGCGCTGCCCACGGCGTCGAGGTGGCCGCGGCGGCCGCCGCCTGGCGGCCGGACCTGATGCTGATCGCGTACGGGATGAACGACGTGGGCCGGCGCGATCCGGAGACCTTCCGGCAGCAGATCGCCGCGGCCATGGACCGCGTGCGCCGGGGGCACCCGGAGGTCGAGTTCGTGCTCGTGGCGCCCATGCTGGGCAACCCCGAGTGGGTGCACACGCCGCCGGAGATGTTCCCGCGCTACCGCGACGCGCTGGCGTCGCTGGCCGGCCCCGGCGTGGCGCTGGCCGACCTCACCCAGCTCTGGACCGAGCTGCTGCAGCGCAAGCGCTACCACGACCTGACCGGCAATGGCGTGAACCACCCCAACGACTGGGGTCACCGGCTGTACGCCCAGGTCCTGCTCGCTCTGGTCAGTCCACCCGCAGCCTGAACCAGCGCACGCCGGACACGCAGTCCTCGTAGCACCAGAACGCGCCGAGGATGGCCCCGTCCGGGAGCAGCGCCAGGCAGGGCGCGCCGAAGCGCAGCACGGCGAAGTTGGCCGACATGTTCGCCGAGTGGGCCGTCAGGCCGCCGGCGCCATGGCCCCACAGCGCCGTGGCCGCTCCACTGGTCCAGGAATCGCCGGCGAGGGTGGCAGTCACGGCCCACAGCCCGGGCTCGTCCAGGCGGCGGTACACGCACAACACGCGGCCGTCGGGCAACGCCAGGGGCGTCAGCGTCTGTCCGTGCAGCCCCGTCGAGCGGGGCCGGGTCCAGGTGCGGCCGCCGTCCGCGCTCAGGGCGAAGTGGTTGGGCAGATCGCGCGCCTCCTGCTGGTCGTACACCCACGCGGTGGCCAGCAGGCGGCCATCGGCCAGCTCGACGATCTTGGATTCCCAGTAGATGTGCCGCTGCGCCGGGTCCGCCATCACGTCGGCATACTCCGGCCACGACCGCCCGCCGTCGCGCGAGCGCAGGGCGACCATCTTCATGCCGTGCGGGCACCGGCCGTCCCAGCCGCGCCAGGTGGAGGTGGGCAGCAGCCAGGTGCCGTCGCGCAGCGGCGTGACGGGCGCGCACAGCTCGAAGGCGGGTCCCTCCAGCGGCGGCTGGATCCGGTGGGGCGGCTGCCACGTACGGCCGCGATCCCCGGAGTCCAGCAGCACCATCTCCGTGGGGACGAAGCCCAGCGTGGTGGGATTCGTCAGGCCCTCCTCGGGGTGGGCGCTCCGGTCGTAGCGCATCAGCAGCGCCACCACGCGCTCGCCGGACAGGGCGGTGAGCCGGCAGGCATCCGACCACAGCGCCCCCGGCGGCCGCGGGAGCAGTTCCCCGTCCAGCGCCCAGGTGACGCCGCCATCCCGCGAGCGTGCCAGGTACGCATGCAGATCCACGGCCTCGAAGGCCTCGCCGAGGACCACGCTGCACAGCACCTCGCCGCCCCCCACCACCGCCAGCGACGGGAAATAGGCGTGGCGGCTGCACACGTGCGGCCGCTGGTTGCGGTACACGATCCCCTGGTCGAGCAGTCGGGGGCCGGACATGGAGGATTCTCCTGGCGGTGCCGTCACCGGCGCGCCGCGCGCCGCAGGAGCTGGCGGCGCGCCGCGTCGATCCAGGCCTCGCTGCGCGGGAAATCCTCGAAGCTCGCCAGCGGCGCCAGCAGGGGGTCGTCGCGCTCCACCCCGGCGCGCTGCAGCAAGGCATAGTCCTGCAGGCTCTCGGCGAACACCTCCCACCGCAGCGAGTCGAGCGGGCCGGCAGGCCCCGGGTAGATCTGGAAGGGATCGCCGTACGCCCAGCCGGGCCACTGGTGCCCGTCCTGGACGGAGAACGGGTCGATCAGCTCGCGGGTCTGGCTGCGATACCAGTAGTTGCCGCCCCAGTGGAGGAAGCCGGCGAAGGGCCAGCGGTAGAACAGCCAGCCGTTCATACGGATCTTCGGCAGCGGCGTGTCCAGCAGGCGCTGCACGAAGCGGCCGCGCGGGCCGCAGCAGTAGTAGCACCAGCAGGGGATGCCCGCGGCGACGAAATCCAGCGCCGTGCGGATGCTGGGGATCGGCACGTCGGTCAACCGCTCGCGCCCGAAGGCGATGTCCGTGAGCGCGTCCATGGTGCGCATCCACGGCGCCAGCTCGGCGAGCAGCGCCCGCGCCGCGACATAGTTGGCCTTCGCCTCCTCGCCGTGCGGTTCGTCGGAGACGTGGAAGAAGCTGCAGCCGTGCAGGCGATGGGCGCTCAGGAAGCGGTCCAGCTCCGGCAGGAACTGCGCCAGGAAGGACCGGTACACCGGCGACGTGGCCGCCGTGTCCGGCGGCCACAGCAGCCTCTCGTCCAACCCCTGTCCCTCGTAGATGCGGATGGCGTGCCGGGCACCCCACTGGGTGAACCAGTGCGTCCATTCGAAGTGGCGCAGGCCGCAGCGGCGGGCCAGCCGCACGTAGCGCTCCACGTCGGTCCAGTCGAACGCATACCCGCGCCGGCCGCGGCGCGTCACGCGCAGCAACTGGGTCGGCCGCTTGACGCCGTCCAGCGGCGGGGTGAACACGGGCGTGTACAGGGTGTCCTGGCCGTGAGCGGCCAGGTTGCGCAGGTAACTCGGCAGGAGCTGCCAGTAGCGCCGGTCGAACGCGGCGCAGCCGTGGTAGTCCAGCACCGCATCGTTGTAGAACCAGTGAGTCACGGCGAAGTCGCGCCGCGGGCCCACGGCCACGTCGTGCAGCCGCAGGTTGACGCGGTGCCGGGCCAAGGGCGCGCCGCCGTCGCCCGTCGCCACCTCTACCTGGACCGGGTGGGTGCCAGGCGCAACGCCGGTGCCCGGCTGCAGCGTGATCCAGAATGCATGGGTCTCGCCCGCGGGCAGCAGCAGACTATCCTCGTCGAACAACGGATCGGGCACGTACCCGGGTATCGTGCCCAGCCCGTCGGTGTCGTCCGCCAGCACCGGCGTGTTGTGATGCCGCACCGGCACCAGGCCCACGCGGCGCACGCGCGCCGCGATGCCGGCGGGCGGCGCGACGCGGACGTTGACCCGGAGGGGGTCCCCATCCTCCTGACGCACGGCTACCTGGAAGCTGACCTGCTGATCGAGGGCCGACTCCAGGTGCAGCGCCCGCGTGGCGCGCGCCGGCGTGGCGGGGAAGTGGCGGACCAGCGATGAGGCGAGCCAGGAGCGGAGGGCCATGGTGTCCTTTCCTGCGTCGAGACGGCCGAGTGCATCGTCGGGTGCGGCCAGCGCTGCGGGGCGACCTGCGTGCACCCGCGACGCACAAGAAGGGGTCTGCGCCATCGCTGCTCAAGTCCCAGACACGAGCGCCGGCGGGACCCCCGGGGTTGCGGTCGCGCCACCGGGGCGCGGCGCTTTCCTTTGCAGGCGTGTCCCGCTGGCGGCGCACCCGCCGTCGCGGGCGGTGGAGCCGGCGCGAGGTGCGGCCAGGCCCGCGGCGAAGCCCGAGCCGCTGGCGCTGCGGCCCGCGGCCCGGCCGGCCAGCAGCCATCCACGGAGGTGCGGCGATGATCCTCGGATGTCTCAGCGGCAGCGGACGCGGCCAGGCCGTTGCCGGCACCTATCGTTTTGCTTGCTGCGGCAGCGCCAGCCCCCTCGATCCCGACCTGCCCGACGGCGCTCGCTGCGGGGCCGGCCCGCTGCCGCTCGGCAGCGGGCCGCTGATGGACGGCACCGCGGCTCTGGTGGGCTGGCGCGCGGGCACGGTCGGCCAGACGGGGGTCGACATCTGCGTCGAGCTGGGTCGCGCGGTGTTCGTGGACCGCGTCGTGGTGCGCCAGAGCCAGCCGGCGGCCCCGTCCGCGGCGGGGACAGCGGCGGCCGCCGCACCCGGCGACGTCGAGGCCGTCGGCCACGCGGCGGCCACCGGCCTGTCCTGCGTGGAAGTCTTCGCGGCGGACCCAGGCGACGTCGCGCCGCGCCTGGTCGGGCGAACAGGTTGTCGCGGTCCGGCGGCGTGCCCGGCAGGCCCCGTGACCGTCACGGTGGCTGCGGAGGCGCAGAGCCTCGTCGTTCGCCTGCTGTCCTTCCATCGCGACATTCGTCTGGTGGGCATGGAGATCTGGGGCGGGGACCTGGCCGACCTGGCGGTCTTTCCGGTGCCGCGCCTCGTGGACGACCTGCCTGGCCCCGGTCTGCGCCTGGATCCTGCCGCCGTCATCTGCTGCAGCCATGCCGGCGACAGCAGCGACGCCCGCGCCGACAGCGCCGCCGCAGACGCGCGGTTCGCGGCGATGCTGCTGGCCGAGGAGCTGGCGGCCCGCTTCGGGCTCGCGCTTCCGGTCGTCGCGAGGGAGGACCTGGCGCCCCGCACTGTCTGGGTGGGGGCGCTCGGGTCGGACCGCGGCGCGCCGCCCGGCGACGCCCTGAAGGTCCCGTCGGGGCCCGAGGGGTACGCCTTGCGGACGGATGCCGGCGGCGCCGTGCTCCGGGCGGGCGACCGGCGCGGCCTGCTCTACGGCGCCGGGGCTCTGCTGGAGCTGCTGCAGCCGGAGGCCGGCGGCCTCGTGGCGCCGTCCAGGCTCATCCGCGACGAACCGCGCCTGCCGTTCCGGGGCGTGCACCTGTTCCTCCCGGCGCCAGACCAGCTCGACTACACCAGGCGGCTCATCCGCCATCTGTTGGTGCCGCTGCGCGTCAACACGCTCTTCCTGGAGCTGGCCGGCGGCATGCGCTTCGAGCGCCGCCCCGAGATCGCCGCGGCCTGGGAGCGGCAGAACCGCCTGGCGGCAGCGGGCCAGGCGCCGCCGGTGCCGCACGGCGCGGTGGCCGGCGGGCGGTGCCTGACGCAGGCCCAGGTCCGCGACCTGGTGGAATACGCCCGCGCCCACGGCATCGAGGTGATCCCCGAGATCCAGTCGCTGAGCCATGTGCAGTACCTGACGATGACCTACCCCGAGATCGCCGAGGGGCCGGCGGCGGACGGCTACCCGGACTCCTACTGCCCGCAGCATCCCCTCAGCAGGCGGATCGTCTTCGACATGATCGACGAGGTGCTCGACCTGCTGGGGCCGCTGCGCTACCTGCACATGGGGCACGACGAGGTGTACACGATGGCGGTGTGCCCGCGCTGCGCCGGCAAGCCGCGCGACGAGCTGTTCGCCCTGGATGTGCGCGCCATCCATGCCTACCTGCGCGAGCGAGGCGTGGGCATGATGATCTGGGCCGACATGCTGCAGCCGTGGCAGCGCTACGCCGGCAGGCACGCCGCGGCGATGCTGCCCAAGGATATCGTGCTGCTGGAGTTCGTCTGGTACTTCCGCCCGTGGGCCGATACCGAGGACCCACTGCTGCGCCACGGTTTCCAGGTCATCTTCGGCAACTGCTACTCCTCGCACTTCACCCGGTACGCGGCGCGGACGAGCAAGCCGGGGATCGTCGGCACCCAGGTCTCCGTGTGGTCCGCCACCAGCGAGGTCGAGATGGGGCGGCTGGGCAAGCTGTACGATCTGGCCTACTCGGCCAACGCCGCCTGGTCGGTGCACTGCCAGGAGGAGCTGCGCTGGACCTTCGACCGGCGCATCGCCGCGCTGCTGGCCGAGGTGCGGCCCCGGCTGCACGGCACGCCCGCGATGCCCGCGCGGCCGGCTGCGCCCGGCGCCGCTGCGGCATCGGCGGCTCAGCCGGCCGTTCCTCGCTCGCAGCCGGTCGATCTGGCTTTGTGGTGCACGGCCCCCCGGCGCGACCCCGGCGGTCGCTACGGCGCCTATGACCTTGACGCCTTGCCGACCGAGCCGCTGGTGTGGCGTGGCCTGCGCTTCCAGTTCCCGCCCGGGATCGTCTTGCTGGAGGCGCCGGAGGCGCGGTGGCGGCAGTGTCCGAGCCAGGTCGTCGTGCCGCTGGGATGGCGGGTGCTGCGGCTGGTCTTCGCCCACGTTGCCGTGGGTCGCGGGCAGATCCCGGATCCCTTCGGGCCGCGGCCGGTGCTGGGACTGTACGAGATGCTGAACGTGGACGGCGGCTGCGAGCGCCAGGAGGTGGAGTTCGGTCACCATGTGGCCGAGTGGAACCGCCGCCATGGCCAGCCCCTGGAGCCCACCTTCTACCGCCACGCGGGGTACGTGGCGACCTATCCGGTCGATCCCCTGTGGCAGGGCAAGACGCCGGCCGGCGAGGATGTCACCGTGTACGCCCTGGAATGGGCGAATCCGCGTCCGGAGCGGCCGCTGGCGTCGCTGCGCCTGAGCGCGCGCAGCATCCCCGGAGAGGTCGCTCTGGCGGTCGTGGGCATCGCGGCGGTCCTGACCGCCGACTGAGTGCAGGCGTCGCGCGCCAGGCGGCCGCGGCCGCCTGGCGCGGCTGGCCGGCTACCGGCGATGCGGCCGGCGGCGTCTGCCCCCGCGTTGGCCAGGCTCCCCGCCCGCCGGGCGCGTGGCGCCGTCCGGGTGCGGCGCGCCGTCGGGGCGCGGCGGTCGCTCCGGCAGCGCCGCCTCGGCGGCGCGGCCGGACGCCGGGATCAGCGGCTGCCGCGGCCCGGCGGCGGACGCCTGCGCCGCTGGCCGCGGGGTCGCGGCGGCCGTGGCGTCCGGCAGGGCGATGTTGAGCTCCAGCACCTCGCACTCGCCGTTCCGCTGCACGTTCACGGTCACCTGGTCGTCGGCGATCGGCACGTATCTGCGCACCACCTCCAGCAAGTCCCGCTGCAGCAGGGGCAGGTAGTGCGGGGCGCTGGCGCGGCGGCGCTCGTGGGCCACGATGATCTGCAGGCCGCAGGCTACCAGGCCGATGGCTACGAATAACATCCCTCGCCGGTAGTGCGTCGAGCGTCGGCAGGGATAGAGCGCCAGTATGAGCCAAAGCAGCGCTCCCACTATCGAGGTCCACAATGCACAGTGGCCTACTGGCGCGCGGGTCAAGCGCAATCTCACGCGATGTGTGCCAGGCGTAAGCCTCAAACCGATCAGCCCCAATCCCTCAAGTGGCTCCACGCCCTGGACGACGCCGTCTACGGTGGCCTCCCAGCCTGGATAGAAGGTGGTATGAAAGGCCAGCAGCGACGGCGTTG
>CAZPXM010000165.1:0-7221 GCA_964591015.1 uncultured Gemmatimonadaceae bacterium | reverse complement strand
GCGGCCGCCAGCGCCTCGCTGGCGGAACAGGTCATCGCCAGCCTGGACGCGGGCGTGCTGGTCTTCGCGCCCGACGGGAGACTGGCACTGGCCAATCCGGCCGCCGCACGCCTGCTCGGCTGCCAGCCGGCCGCGGGCGCCGCCGTCGAGAGCCTGCTGCCGCCCGCCGACCCGCTGCTGGCGTGCCTGCGGCAGGCCATCGCCGGCACCGAACTGCGCGACCACGATGTCGCCTGCGGCACAGCCGACGGCCGGCGGCGCTGGCTGCGCCTCAGCTCGACGACGCTGGCCACCGCGCCAGGAGGGGTCGCCCTGGGAACGATGGTGGTGCTCGAGGACGCCTCCGCGCTGAAGCAGAGCGAGAACCACATCGGGCAGGTCGAGAAGATGACCGCGCTGGGCCGGCTGGCAGCCTCGCTGGCGCACGAGGTGGGCAATCCGCTGGGCGCCGTCGACATCCAGCTCCAGTTGCTGGAGGAGGACGTGGCAGCCGCGGGCGGCGAGCTGGCAGCCACGGCCCGGCGGCGGCTGCACATCGCGCGGACCGAGATGCGGCGGCTGGACAACATCGTGCGGAACTTCCTGCGCTTCTCGCGGCCGCCCGCGCTGCGCCTGAAGCGGGTGGATCCCGGCGAGCTGCTCGGCCACCTGGCGGCGCTGGCGGAGCCGGAGGCGCGCGAACGCGGCCTGCGCCTCCAGCTCGAGGTGGCGCCCGGCCTGCCGCCGATCGAGGCCGACGAGAACCAGCTCAGTCAGGCCCTGCTCAACCTGCTGATCAACGCGTTCCAGGCGTCCACGGACGGTGCGCGGCTGGGACTGACCTGCCGCGCCGAAGGCGGCCAGGTGGTGCTGACCATCTGGGACGAGGGACCGGGCATACCGGCCGAGGACTTGGAGCGCGTGTTCGAGCTGTACTATACTACCAAGGACGAGGGCACCGGCCTCGGCCTGTCCATCGCCCAGCGCATCGTGCACCAGCATGGCGGCGTGCTGACGATCGAGAGCACTCCCGGCCGCGGCACGACAGCGGTCGTCCGCCTCCCCGTCGCCGGCTGAGCGGCCACGGCCAGCCATGACACAGAACACCGCCCGCATCCTCGTCGCCGACGACGAGGTCTTCATCCGCCAGGGGCTGGAAGAGGCCCTGCGGCAGCCCGGGTACCAGATCGACACCGCGGCCGACGGCCGCGAGGCGCTGGCGCGACTGCAGGCCGGCGGGTACGACCTGGCCGTGCTCGACCTGCGCATGCCGGGCCTGGATGGCATGGCCCTGCTGGAGCAGGTGCGCCAGTCGGCCCCGGACACGCAGGTCATCATCCTCACGGCCCACGGCAGCGTGAGCGCCGCGGTCGAGGCGATGAAGAAGGGCGCGTTCGACTTCCTCACCAAGCCGGTCGATCTGGAGCACCTGCGGCTGCTGGTGGCGCGCGCGTGCGCCCATCGCGAGCTGCTGGCCGAGAACCGCCAGCTGCACTCGCAGCTGGACGGCCAGGACGAGTTCCGCCGCATCGTCCGCCGCAGCCCCGCCATGCATGCCGCCGCCGAGATGGTCAAGCAGGTGGCCATGTCCGACGTGCCGGTGCTGCTGCGCGGCGAGACGGGCGCCGGCAAGGAGCTGCTCGCCCGCGCCATCCACGGTCGCAGCCGCCGCGCCGAGCGGCCGTTCGTCGCGGTCAACTGCGGCGGCTTCACCGAGGAGCTGTTCGCCAGCGAGCTGTTCGGGCACGCGCGCGGCGCGTTCACGGGCGCGCACGCCGACCGGCCCGGCCGCTTCGCCCTGGCGGCCGGCGGCACCCTCTTCCTGGACGAGATCGGCGAGGTACCGCTGAAGAACCAGGTGGAGTTGCTGCGCGTGCTGGAGACCGGCGAGTACCATCCAGTGGGCGAGCCGCGTCCCCAGCACGTCGACGTGCGCATCATCGCCGCCACCAATCGCGATCTGGAGGCCAGCGTCGAGGAGCACGCCTTTCGTGCCGACCTGTACTACCGGCTCAACGTGGTGCCGATCGCGGTGCCGCCCCTGCGCGAACGCCGGGAGGATATCCCCCTGCTGGCGGCGGCGTTCCTGGAGGAGGCTTGCCGCGCCCACCGGCAGCCGCGACGGACGATCAGCCCCGAGGCCATGGCAGCGCTGGTGGCCCATCCGTGGCCCGGCAACGTGCGCCAGCTGCGCAACCTCATCCAGCGGCTGGTCATCACCACGGACGCACCGGTCATTCGCCCCGAGCATCTGCCGGGCATGGCAGCCGCCGGCGACGCCGGACTCGGTCAGTTCGGCGTGCGCCTGGGCGCCAGCCTGGACGAGGTCGAAGCCGAGCTCATCCGCCAGACTCTCCAGCGGGTGACCTCGCGGCGCCGCGAAGCCGCCCGGATCCTCGGCATCAGCGTGCGCGCCCTCCAGTACAAGATCAAGCGCTACGGCATCGAGTAGGCGCGGGCGAGGCCGCGTGCATTTCCTGCGTCCCGCCCGTTGTCGCGGAGCCTTCGGCGCTCGGCCGCAAGCCTCGCCTTCTCCGTAATCCTTTCTCGCCCAAAGAAGAAAGCTGCTGCCAGGCAGGCTGGCACGCCGCTTGCGGAACTGTGGCATCCGCGCCGCGCCGAGGCCCGGTCCGCAGCGTCGCAGCGGCGGTTCGCTCACCGGTGCGACGCTGCGTAACCGATTCCATCGGATGGGATTGGGTCGGACCGGGCAGCTCCTCGCTCGGCACCGCCCACGCCTGGGACGAGCCGGTTGGCGCAGAATGTGCGGGACCGACGGAAGCCTGGCTAAGCCTTTTGGAAACAAAGACAAGGTGGCTCTGGCACAGATCGGCATGAAGACCTCGCGTGCAGAAAATGCACCGCCACCCGCGCCGGGGCGCGATGGGACCGCACTGGCGCTGGACGTGGTGAAGCTGTCGGCCACCAGCAAGATCCACGCCCTCAAGGAGCTGGTGGACCGGCTGCACGCGCAGGGCGCCGTGGCGGACAGCCTGCAGTTCCTCCAGTGCGTTCTGGAGCGCGAGGCCCTGCAGAGCACCGTCGTGGCGGAGGGCGTGGCCCTGCCGCACGCCCGTTGCCGGGCGGCGACGCGGCTGGCGGCGGCGGTGGGCGTGGCGCCGCAGGGCATCGAGTATCCGTCCGGCGACGAGGTCCGCCGCGTCTCGGTCATCTGCCTGCTGGCCGTGCCCACGCGGGCGCCGATTCCCTACCTGGAGTGGCTGAACAGGCTGGCCGAGCGGCTGGGGGCGCCGGCCGCGCAGCGGCAACTGGCCGCCGGGGCCGACGTGGCGGTGGTGCGCCGCCTGCTGGCGGGCAGCGAACGGCTCGCACCCGCGGGGCGAACGCGCGCCGGCGGGGGCGATCCGGACACGACGCGGAAGTGACGCGCGCAGCACAACGCCAGAACGGCCGGGCCGCCTGCCGCGGCGGCCGTGGCTGGCAGAGGCTGAGTCAGGAGAGGAAAGTGAGAAGATGGCGTACACGATCCAGGAAGTCCTGAACGACGAGGAGAGCACGCTGCGGCTCTACTTCGACGACATCGCCGCATCGCGGCCGCTGTCGCGCGAGCGCGAGGTCGAGTTGTCCGAGCGCATCCGCAACGGCGATCAGGCGGCCCGCGACGAGCTGGTGCACGCCAACCTCCGCTTCGTCATCGACGTGGCCAAGGCGTACCAGAACCGCGGCATGTCGCTGGCGGACCTGATCAGCGCGGGCAATGTCGGTCTGCTGATCGCTGCCGACCGCTTCGACGGCAGCAAGGGCTACAAGTTCATCTCGTACGCCGTCTGGTGGATCCGGCAGTCGATCCTCCAGTCGATCGCCGAGAACGCGCGCACGGTGCGGCTGCCGCTGAACAAGCTGAGCCTGCTGAAGGACATCAACCGCGCCAGCCGCCGGCTCGGCCAGGGACGCGAGGAAGAGCCGGACGTGGAGGAGATCGCCGCCGAGCTGGACGTGCCGGCCGAGGAGATCCTCGACACCATGCTCAGCGCCCGCGCGGTGCGCTCGCTGGACGAGAGCTTCCAGCAGGACGACGATCGCACCCTGATGAGCATCCTGCCGGACCAGGGGCAGGAGACGCCGGACGCGGAGGTGCTGCGCGCGGCGGCCACCGAGCAGATCCAGGCGGTGCTGGCCGAGCTGGACGAGCGCGAGTTGCGCATCATCCGCCTGTACTTCGGCATGGACGGCAGCGAGCCGCTGACGCTGGAGCAGATCGGCGGGCTGATGGGCCTGACGCGGGAGCGGGTGCGGCAGCTCAAGGAGCGCGCCCTCGGCAAGCTGCGCCACCCGGACCGCTACCAGGCGCTGCTCTCGCTGGTCGACGGCAACGACGTGTACTGAGGGAAACAGCAGGACGAGGCGAGCGCGCCGGCGATCGGCCGGCCGCTCGTCTCGGGCCGCCGGGTTCAGCCTGCGGGGCTCGCGGGCGGGTCAGCCTGCGACTCTGCGGGCGCCGACAGCTTGCGCAGCTCGTCGCGCAGCACCGCCGCTCGCTCGAATTCCTCTCGCTCCACCGCCTCGGCCAGGCGCCGCTCCAGGATCTCGCGCCGGCTGCGCGGCTTGCGCGCCTCCAGCTCCGCCTGCAGCTCCTTGAGCGCCTGCTGCGAGCGTTCCAGTTCGGCGTGGAATTCCTCGGCTTCCACCGGCGTCAGCGCGGCGATCTCCTCCTGCGCCTGCCGCACGATGGCGATGGCGCCGGCGTAGTCCTCCGCGTCGGCCGCCATCATGGCCCGCGCCACCGCGTGGATGCGCAGGATGTAGGGCCACCACTTCTCCAGGTTCTGCCCGTCCTCCTCGCGCTCGGCGTAGCGCCGCACGAAGCGGAAGACCTCCATGTTGCGCTCCGTATCGCGGACGACGCGCGCGTAGTCCTTCAGTTGCAGCAGGAAGACGTAGCGCCCGTAGATGCGCGTGCTCTCGTCGAACAGCTCCTGGCAGTCTCGGGGCGCCAGCACGAAGCCGTCGTCGGTGCCGTGCTCCGCCACGTACCGATCGCGCAGGGCCCGGAAGTGGTCCAGCGCGAAGGCCATCCCGTGCGGTCGCCTGCCGTCCGGCCGGCCATCCAGATGCACCTGCAGGATTCCCTGGAACGCTCCCTGGTCGACGCGCACCTGGATCACCGCGGCGCCGTCTTCGGTCGTGATCCGGCGGATGTTGGCGTGGGGATCGAACTCCCACTCGCGCAGCATCGGCGAAATGTCGGTGTTCATGGGCGCTTGCCAGGTGGCTCGGGCGGCTGCCACCAGCCGCCGCCGGCGCGAGTACGTTATCCAGGACCCCCGCCGGTGTCAACCGCGCAGCCGTTGCCCGAGGCGGGGCCGGCTCTATATTGCACGCGCCACCGCAGGCTGGGAGGATCGAGGTGCGGCTGATCGTCGGCACGCGGGGCAGTCCGCTCGCCCTGGCGCAGGCCCGCTGGGTGTGCGCGCAGGTGGAGGCGCACCTCGGTGGCGTGCAGGTCTCCCTGCAGATCGTCCGCACCCACGGCGACGAGAGCGCGGCGCCCCTGCACCGCTTTGGGGGCCAGGGGGCGTTCACCAGCCGCCTCGAGGCCGCGCTGCTGGCGGGGCGCATCGATGCGGCCGTGCACAGCCTGAAGGATCTGCCGGTGCGCATGGCTGCCGGGCTGATCATCGCCGCCACGCCGGCCCGCGAGGACGTGCGCGACGTGCTGGTGGCTCCCGGATGCGGCAGCCTGGACGCGCTGCCGCGCGGCGCCCGCGTGGGCACCGGCAGCCCGCGCCGGCGCGCGCAGCTGCTGGCCCTGCGCCCGGACCTGCAGGTGTGCGGGGTGCGCGGGAACCTGGAGACGCGGATCGAGCTGGTCGAGGCCGGCCGGCTCGAGGCGGTGGTGCTGGCGGCGGCCGGCCTGCACCGGCTCGGCCTGCAGGACCGGATCGGCTGCTACCTGGATCCCGCGCAGATGCTGCCGGCAGTGGGCCAGGCCGCGCTGGCGGTGCAGGTGCGGCGCGACAGCGAGGCGGCTGCGCTGCTGGCGGTCCTCGACCACGCGCCCACGCGTGCGGCGATCACTGCCGAGCGCGCCTTCCTGGCAGCCCTGGGCGGCGGCTGCCACGCGCCGATCGCGGCCTGGGCGCGGCTGGAGGACGGCCGCCTGCTT
This sequence comes from uncultured Gemmatimonadaceae bacterium, assembly GCA_964591015.1. Classification (GTDB taxonomy): domain Bacteria; phylum Latescibacterota; class UBA2968; order UBA8231; family UBA8231; genus SLHA01. The sequence goes on along the minus strand of CAZPXM010000165.1, from coordinate 1,115 downwards.
CTGGACGGCATGGTGGCCCACCCCGACGGCGCGCCCATCGTGCGCGGCCAGACGGCCGGGTCGCCGGCGCAGGCCGCCGCGCTGGGTCCGCAGCTGGCTGCGTCGCTGCGCTTTCGAGGCGCTGGCGCGTGGGCCGAGGCCCGCCGGCCGGACGGCGGTGACGACGATGCCAGAGCAGAGCAACGCTGACGAGCCGGCCTCCAGTCCGCTGCGCGGCCGCCGGATCCTGCTCACTCGGCCCCGCCAGCGCGCCGAGCCGCTGCGCCGGCTGCTGGAGCAGGCAGGCGCGCGGGTGTTGGCGCTGCCGCTGATCGAGCTGGCGCTGCCGGCGGACACCGGGCCGCTGGACAGCGCGCTGCGGCACTTGGGGGATTTCGCCTGGGCCGTGTTTGCCAGCCCGAGCGCCGTGGACTGCTGCTGGCAGCGCCTGCGCGAGTTGGGCCTGGGGGCGGACGCGTGGCGCGGCCTGCAGGTGGCGGCCCTGGGGCCGGCCACCGCCGCGCAGCTGGTGGCGCGCGGCGTCACCCCTGCGCTGGTGCCGGCGCGCGCCACGCAGGCCGACCTGCAGGCGGCCCTGCTCGAGCAGCCGCTGGCGGGCCGTCGCGTGCTGATCCCAGGCTCCCAGCTGAGCCGGACCGCCATGGACGCGGCGCTGGCCGCGCGCGGGGCCGCCGTCGTGCGCGTGGTCGCCTATACGAACCGGCTGCCGGCGGGCGCAGCCGCTGCCCTGGCGGCGCTGGAGACAGGTGCCAAGGTGGACGCAGTGATCTTCGCCAGCCCCTCGGCGGTGGCCAATCTGGCCGCCTGCGCCGGCCCCGAGCGCGCCCGCCGCTGGCTGAGCGAGGCCGCGGTGTGCTGCATCGGGCCGGTGACGGCCGCGGCCGTGATCGCGCAAGGAGGCGAGGTGGCGGTGCAGGGCGAATCGGGAGACATCGAGGCGCTGGTGGCCGCGCTGGGCCGCCACTTCGCGCGCGGCGCCGCGCCGCCGGCGCCGGCGGAGGCACCCGGGCCATGAACGACGGACCGCTGCCGTGCGGCAAGCTGCCTGCGAGCCTGCTGGCCCGCCTGCTGGCGGACTACACGCACCGCCACCCGCGCCTCATCGTTCCGGCCGC
>CAZPXM010000164.1:0-7395 GCA_964591015.1 uncultured Gemmatimonadaceae bacterium | reverse complement strand
CAGCGCAGCCGCGGCCCAGGAGCCGAGCCAGGGCTGCCAGGCTGCGTTCGCCGGCGCTCTTCCGGTGTCCGCAGCGACAGCAGCGCCCGCGCGGCTGGAGGAGCGCGGGACAGCCATGGGCTGGCGTCTCGGCGTGTCGCTGCCTGCGGGCGAACCGACGATGGCCCGGGCGTGTCGGTCCTCGCGCGGGAGAGAGGGGGCAGCCGCGCCTGGAGCGGTTGCGGCGGCTCGAGCCCACCGCTCGCGCTGGTTGGGCGCGGGCGTGGCCCTGGCAACCGCTGGCGCGGCGGTGGCCTGGTGGAGCGAGCGTGAGGCCGACGATGCGTACTCGGACTATCTCCATGCAGCGGCGCGGCGCCGCCAGGCGCGGGCTCTGGCGCGCGCCGAGCGCCTCGACCGGCTCACGGGCGCAGCCTTCCTGGCGATGCACGCCGGCATGGCGGTGACGGTCGCCGTCCTCTTCTTCTGAACCGCCGGAGGCGACGGACCATGCGCGCGGCCGGGCTGACCGTGTTCGCGATGCTCCTGCTGGCGACTGCCTGTTCGGAGCGGGCGCGGCGGAATCCGCTGGACCCGCTCGCCGGAGACGGAAGCGTCGCCGGCGTGGTCGGCGAGTTGAGCGCGGTGGCCGGCGACCAGTGCGTGTCGCTCAGGTGGGATTACCGTCACTTCCGCGATGTGGCCGGGTTCCGCCTTTACCGCCGCAGCGCCGGCGATGCCTATGTATGCCTCACCGAGCCGCCGCTGGGGCGGGATGCGACCGGGTACGAGGACCGCGAGGTGGTGAACGGCCGGGGGTACGAGTACCGCCTCGGACTGCTCGTGGAGGGCGAGGGCGAGCGGTTGCTCGAGCCAACCGCGGCAGCCACTCCCGGTCCGGAGATCGTGTGGTGCGCGGATCGCGGCACCGGCCTGGTCTGGCGCGTCGCTCCGGACGGCCGGAACGCGGCGTACGCGCAGGGGCGGTTTGCTGGCGCGAGCGGCATGGACGTCGATCCGATAGACGGAACATGCTGGATCGCAGACGGTTATGCGTCTGGTATGCTGTATCAGATCAAGCTCGACGGCACCCTGGTCCGCTGGCCTGCGCCGTTGGTCGCGCCGGGCTCGCTCCGCGTCGATCAGCAGACGCGCCGGGTGTGGGTGGCGGATCAGGGGACCAACGAGGTGTGGTGGTTCGACCCGCCGGACGCAGGAGCAGGCCTACGCTGGGCAGTCGCCGACGCGCACTTCACCGCGCCCTCGGCGCTGGCTCCGCAGGCCAACGGCTGCTGGGTCGGCGACCCGCAGGCAGGGCGCGTCCTCTACGTCCACCCGAACGGCGCCCGCGTGGAATACGTCGACCTGCCCGGCATCGAGGCGATGGCTGTCGGCCAGAACCGTTCGGCCTGGGTCCTGCTCGATCGCGGCTATCGAATGGTCTGCCTCGGTGCGGTGGGTCGCAGCCAGTTCGCCGATCTGAAGTTCCGCGGCAGCGGCCTGGCTGCATCCGGCTGGCCCGAGCGCGTCTGGGTGGCGGGCGAGGAGCGCGTGGCCCTCGTGACAGAACTGGGGGTCGTGGTGGAGAGCTGGGAGGGGCCCCCAGGCGCACATGCTCTGCTGGCGGACCAGCTCAACGGCACGATCTGGGTGGCGGGCACGCGGCAGCTGTGGAAGCTGAGCGCCGCCGGCGAGCAGATGGGCACGCTGCGTGGCTTCAGCGACATACTGCGAGTCGCTGTCCTGCCCGCTCGGGCGAGCGCGGCGCAGCGGTAGACGCTGCGCCGGGGGCCGCCTATCTTACCCGAACCCGGGCCGGGGCGACCGGCCTGACTGGGCGAGATGAGCCGATGATCCAGAGCATGACGGGCTTCGGGCGCGGCCGCGCCGAGGCCGAGGGCCTGCAGGTCGTGGTGGAGATGCGGGGGCTGAACAGCCGCTTCTTCGAGGCACAGGTGCGGCTGAGCCCCGGCCTCCAGCAGTACGAGTCGGCGGTGCGCGAGCGGCTGCAGAGCCGGCTGGCGCGCGGCAAGGTGGCCGTCCAGGCGGAGCTGGTCGCGCCCGCGGGGGCACCCGATGGGCCCGTGCTCGACGACGCGCTGGCGCGGCGCTACCTGCGCGAGCTGCGGCGGCTGCAGCAGATCGCGGGGCTGAGCGAGGCGCCGGGGTGGGACGTCTGGGTGCGCCTGCCGGGCCTGTTCGCCGGCGGCCAGGCGGCTGTCGAGGAGGAGTTGCTGAGCCGCCTGGTGCTGGCGGCGGTGGACGAGGCGCTGGACGGGTTCGCGGCGTCGCGGGCGGCCGAGGGCGAGGCGCTCGCGCGCGACCTCCGCAGCCGGCTGGCGGTCATCGACGCCGCGCTGGCCCGGGTGGCGGCGCTGGCGGAGCAGCAGAGCGAACGGGTCCGCGCCCGCCTGCGCGAGCGCGTCGCGGCGCTGCTGCAACCGGGGCAGGTGCCCGAGGACAGACTGGCCCTGGAGGTGGTGCTCATCGCCGAGCGCAGCGACATCACCGAGGAGATCGTGCGCTTCCGCAGCCACAACGCCCAGTTCGCCTCGGCGCTGGACCAGGGTGGCGAGGTGGGCAGGCGCCTGACGTTCCTGCTGCAGGAGATGAGCCGCGAGGCCAACACGATCAACGCCAAGACGAGCCAGACGGAGATCCTCGAGCTGACGGTGGGCATCAAGGAAGAGGTCGAGAAGCTGCGCGAACAGGTGCAGAACGTGGCCTGAACTGGCACGGGCGATGGGCGAGCCGTGGGCGATGGTGACGGTCAGCGGCCTGCCGGGGAGCGGCACGACCACGGCGTGCAGCCTGCTGCACGACATGCTCGGCTGGGAGCACGTGAACGCGGGCGCGCTGTTTCGCCAGCTCGCCGCTGGCCGCGGTCTGACTCTGGCGGAGCTGGGGCGGCGGGCCGAGATCGACGGCAGCATCGACCGCGAGCTGGACGCCCTGATGGTGGCCACCGCCAGGGCGCGGGGGCACGTGATCCTCGAAGGGCGCCTGACCGGCTGGATGGCCCTGCGCCACGGCCTGCCGGCCCTGCGCTGCTGGCTGAGCGCGCCCGTGCACGTGCGGGCCGCCAGAGTCGGCCAGCGCGACGGCCAGGACCAGGACACGGCGGCTGCAGCCGTGCTGGCGCGCGAGGCCTCGGAGCGCCGGCGGTACCTGGCCTATCACGGGATCGACTACGGCGACCTGTCGATCTACGCGCTGGTCGTGGACACGAGCCAGTGCGCTCCGGCGGAGGTCGCCGGGCGGATCGCGGCCCGACTGCGGGAGGATGGCCGATGACGCTGGCCGGACGCAAGGTCCTGCTGGGGATCACGGGGGGAATCGCCGCGTACAAGCTGCCGCTCGTGCTGCGCGGACTGCAGGAGCGCGGCGCCGACGTGCGCGTGGTGATGACGCCGAGCGCGCATCGTTTCGTCGCGCCGTGCCCCATGGAGGTCCTGTCGCGGCACCCGGTGCACACCGACATGTGGGGCAGCGACCCCGAGTTCCCCGTGCTCCACGTCGGCCTGGCGGGCTGGCCCGACGTCGTGCTGGTGGCGCCGGCCACGGCGGCCATGCTGGCCCGCCTGGCCGCGGGCCTGGCGGATGAGCTGCTGATCGCCGTGCTGCTGGCCACCACGGCGCCGGTGCTGCTGGCGCCTTCCATGGAGGCGCACATGCTGGCGCACCCGTCCACCCAGGCGAATCTGGAGCTCCTGCGGCGGCGCGGCTGCCACGTGATCGAGCCGGCCACCGGGCCCCTGGCGTCGGGGAGCATCGGCGCGGGACGCATGCCGGAGCCGGCGGAGCTGATCGAACGCGTGGAGCGGCAGCTCGGCGGCGGCGGCAGCCTGGCGGGCGTGCGCGTGCTGGTGACGGCCGGGCCGACGCTGGAGGACATCGACCCCGTGCGCTTCATCGGCAACCGTTCCAGCGGCAAGATGGGGTATGCGCTCGCCAGGCAGGCGGCGGCCCGGGGCGCCCGGGTGTGTCTGGTCTCCGGCCCGACGGCGCTGCCGGTCCCCGCCGGCGTCGAGTTCGTGCCGGTGCGCTCGACAGCACAGATGCAGGAGGCCGCCGCGGCCGCCTTCGCAGACTGCGAGGTGGCGATCATGGCCGCGGCGCCCGCCGATTTCCGGCCGCGGCAGGCGGCCCCCGGCAAGCTCAGGCGGGACTGCGGCGAGCTGGCGCTGGCGCTGGTGGCTACTCCCGACATTGCGGCGGGTCTGGGCGCGGCCAAGCGACCCGGGCAGATCCTGGTCGTCTTCGCCCTGGAGACCGAGGCCGGCACGGCCAGCGCGCAGGAGAAGCTGCGGCAGAAACGGGCCGATCTGGTCGTGCTGAACCGCGTGGGCGAGCCGGGCGCCGGCTTCGAGGTGGACACGAACGTCGTCACGCTCATCGCGGCGGACGGCAGCCAGACGCGCCTGCCGCTGCTGAGCAAGGAGGCGGTCGCCGACCGCATCCTGGACTGGGTCGCGCGGCGCCGCGCGGCGGACGCGAGCGATGCACGAGCATGACGAGACTGCGCCGGACGAGGCGCTGGCCGTGCTGGGGGCGGTCCGCCGCTGCCTGGAGGACGTGATCGCGTTCGAGGGATCCGTCGCGCTGCTGCCGCCGGGTGGGGCTGCCGGCACGGCAGGACGGGCGGCCGGCGCGCCCGGTGCGGCGGTGCCGGCGCCTGGCCAGACGTGTCGGGGGGCCGCGCTGGAGGCGTTGCGCCGCGAGATCTGCACCTGCAGCTGCTGTCGCCTGGCGTCGTCCCGCCGCCGCTTCGTGTTCGGAGCGGGCGCGCCCGACGCGGGGATCATGTTCATTGGCGAGGCGCCGGGCGAGGAGGAGGATCTCCAGGGCGAGCCGTTCGTCGGGGCTGCCGGGCAGCTGCTCACCAGGATCATCGAGGCGATGAAGCTGCGCCGCGAGCAGGTGTACATCGCCAACGCGGTCAAGTGCCGGCCGCCCGGCAATCGTGACCCTCGCGAGGACGAGCTGGCGGCCTGCGCGCCGCACCTGCGCCGCCAGATCGCCATCGTTCGCCCGCGCGTGTTGTGCACGTTGGGCCGCGTCGCCGCGCAGGCGCTGCTGCGCACGGACGCGCCGCTCGGCAGGCTGCGCGGACGGTTGCACGAGTACGACGGCATCCCGGTGATCTGCACCTATCATCCGGCGGCGCTGCTCCGCCAGCCCGAGTACAAGCGTCCCACCTGGGAGGATGTGAAGTGGCTCCGGCAGCAGTACGACGGCGTCCAGCTGTGAGACAGCGGGGAGTGGCGGCGCGGCCGGCGCCGCCGCCAGCACGGCGGCGCACTGCGGCGCTGCGCGCGGGCGGGGGCGAGGCGAGATGACCGCGGCCGGAGCCGGCGATCGGCAGGATCTGGAGCGGCTGCCGCCGCAGGCAGTGGAGGTGGAGCAGGCCGTCCTGGGCGCGATGCTGATCGATCCTCGCGCCATCGGGCGGGCCATCGAAGTGCTGGACGACCGGTGCTTCTACCACGAGCCGCACGCCGAGATCTTCCGGGCGATCATCGCCCTGTACGAGCGCGGCGAGGCGGTCGACCAGCTCACTCTCGGCGAGGAGCTGAAGCGCCGCGGCCGGCTGCAGGAGTGCGGCGGGCTGGTGTACCTGGCCAGGCTGGCGACGGAGGTGGCCACCGGGGCGAACATCGAGTACCACGCCCGCATCGTCCTCGAGAAGTCGCTGGGGCGCCGCCTGATCGAGACGGCGGCCGAGGTCAGCAAGGAGGTCTACGCCGGCAACCGAGACGTCCAGGAGCTGATCGACTGGACCGAGCAGCGCATCTTCAGCCTGTCCGAACGCGGGATCCGCAGCGGGTTCGAGTCCCTCGAGGCGGTGATGGGTCCCACGTTCGAGCAGATCGGGCGCGCCCACAAGAGGGTCAGCCTGGTCTCGGGCGTGGACACCGGCTACACGCCGTTGAACGAACGGACCTCCGGTTTCCAGCCGGGCGATCTGGTCATCCTGGCGGCGCGGCCGTCGGTCGGCAAGACCGCCCTCGCGCTGAACATGGCCCGCAACATGGCCATGGAAGCGAGCGTGGCCGTGGGCATCTTCAGTCTCGAGATGTCCAAGATGCAGCTCGCGCAGCGCCTGTTGAGCGCCGAGACCCGGGTGGATCTGCACAAGCTGCGCACGGGTCGCCTCGAAGATGCCGACTGGTACCACCTGGCGCACAGCGTGGGGCGGCTGGCCAAGGCCCCGATCTATATCGACGACACGCCGGCGATCACGGTGCTCGAGGCCCGCGCCAAGGCGCGCCGGCTGAAGCGCGAGCACGGCATCGGGCTGCTGATCATCGACTACCTCCAGCTCATGAACGTCACCGAGCGCGTCAGCAGCCGCGAGCAGGAGATCTCGCGGATCTCGCGCGGTCTGAAGGGGCTGGCCAAAGAGCTGAACGTGCCCGTGCTGGCGCTGTCGCAGCTGTCCCGGGCCGTGGAGAGCCGCGCCGACCGCCGGCCCCAGCTGTCCGACCTGCGCGAGAGCGGCAGCATCGAGCAGGATGCCGACGTGGTGATCTTCATCTACCGGCCGGAGATGTACGGACTCAAGGGGCCCGACGGAGCCAGCACGAAGGGGATGGCCGAGGTGATCATCGGCAAGCAGCGCAACGGCCCCACTGGCAGCTTCTGGCTCCGCTGGAATCCCGAGAGCGCCACCTTCGACGAGGAGTCCCAGGAGTGGGTGCCCACCCCGCCGGAACCGCTCTGAGCGGCTACCCAGTTCCGGCCGGCGAAGCGCAGGCCGAGCTGCAGTGCCGCAACTCGCGCTTCGTGGGCACGGCGGGCGAGACGCCCACGGTCGCGGCGGCCCGCGCCTTCATCGCCCGGATCCGCGCGCGCCACCCGGAGGCCGATCACCACGTGTATGCCTTCGCCGTCGGCTACGGCGCCTCGGTGACCCACGGCATGAGCGACGACGGCGAGCCGCCGGGAACGGCGGGACGGCCGGTGCTCGCCGCGCTGCGGGGGGCCGATCTCGGCGACGTGACGGTGGTGGTGGCCCGCTACTTCGGAGGCACGAAGCTCGGCACGGGCGGCCTGGCGCGAGCCTACGCGGCGGTGGCCAGGGCCACGCTGGCCGCGACGAGGCGCACGCGCCGCATCGACACCTGCCCGTTCGTGCTCGAGGTGGGCTACGACCACTACGCGCCCTGCCGCCGAGTTCTGGCCGAGCTGGGCGCCAGCGTCGACCGCGAAACCTTCGGGGACACGGTCGCCGTGCGGGGCCGCTGCCCGACCGCGCACTTCGAGCAGCTGGCGGCCGCCGTGGGCGGGGTCACCGGCGGGCGGGCACGCCTGGCGCGGGACGCCTGACTCAGCGGGGCTCGGCCCACCGGACGAACCCGAGGCGCGCGGGGTCGCCGGCATCGGCGTGGCAGGCCACGACACGCACCGTGAACC
>CAZPXM010000163.1:0-7450 GCA_964591015.1 uncultured Gemmatimonadaceae bacterium | reverse complement strand
CGGCGGCCGAGCTCCAGGCCGCCGTCGATGCCCGCTCGGTCTGGCCGGCAATCCCGGCGCTGGCGGCGGCGGGCTTCTGCCCGTTGCCGCTGGCCCACATCGGGCTGTATGCGGACGAGTTCTGCGCGCCGGCCACCACCGGCCGCCCGGATTGCCGCGCAGCCGATTGACGCCGGCGCGCGCCGCGTCCTTCGTTGGCGGGCGACCGGGCCGTCCACCGCCCGGCCGCTCCGTCATACACCAACGCAGGCCAGGGAGAGAAGAGGGCATGGCAGACAAGATCAGAACTTCGATCATCGGGCTGGGGTGGCCCGGCAACGAGCACCTGAAGGGCTACAACGCCTGCCCGCACACCGAGGTGGTGGCCATCTGCGACTGGGACGAGCCGCTGCTCCACCGCATCGGCGATCAGTACGGCATCCGGCGGCGTTTCGTCGACTACCGGGAGATGATCGCCTGCGACGACATCGATGCGGTGAGCATCGCCGTGCCGAACTACGAGCACGCCCAGCTCACCATCGACTGCCTGAACGCGGGCAAGCACGTCCTGTGCGAGAAGCCCCCGGCCATGAACGCGGCCGAGACCGAGCAGATGGCCGCGGCGGCGCGGGCCGCCGGCAAGGTACTCATGTACGCGCTGGTCATGCGCTTCGGGGCGGAGGTGCGCTACGTCAAGGCGCTGGTCGAGGCCGGCGAGCTGGGCGACATCTACCTGGGCAAGGCCGGCTACACCCGGCGGCGCGGCATTCCGCGCGGCAAGGACAACTGGTTCATCGACAAGCAGCGGGCCGGCGGCGGCGCCCTCATCGACATCGGCGTGCACGCGCTGGACTGCGTGTGGTACCTGATGGGCACGCCCAAGCCGGTGTACGTGTTCGGCTCGGCCTACCACCAGTTCGGGCACACGGTGCCGCCGGAGCTCACCTTCGACGTGGACGATGCGGCCATGGCGCTGATCCGCTTCGCCAACGGCGCCACCCTGTACCTGGAGGCCTCGTGGGCCTGGAACCTGCCCGGCGGCGCGCTCAAGCAGATCGCCGGCACCAAGGGCGGGGCGGATCTGGAGCCCTTCCGCCTGTTCACCGAGAGGAACGGCGTCAGCCTGGACACCGCGTTGGGGCGCGACGGCATGCCGGCCGGGTACGGCGACGCTCCGGCCAATCCCTTCTGCGGCGAGACCGCGCACTTCGCCGCGGTGATCCGCGGCGACACCGAGCTGATCGCCACGCCGGAGCAGGGCATCCAGCTCATGCAGATGCTCGACGCCGTGTACGCCTCGTCGGCCTCCGGGCAGGGAGTGCGGCTGGCGTGAGGCGGCTGCTGGCGCTGGCCCGGACCGCGCCCGTGCGCGTCGGTCTGTTCGCCGACGTGCACCACGCCGAGCGGGTCTACGGCGATCGGTACTGCAGCGATTCGGCCGCCAAGCTGGCCGCCTGCGTGCGCTGCCTGCAGGCGGCCACGGTGGACCTGCTGGTCTGCCTGGGCGATCTGATCGACACGGGGCCGAACCCAGGGGCGGAAGCCGCGTACGTGCGCGCGATGGCCCGGATCGTGGCAGGGTTTCCGGGAGCCTGCTGCTGGGTGCTGGGCAACCACGATCTGCAGGCCCTCGGCAAGGCCGAGTTCCTCCGGCTCTGCGGGGCCGCGCACCCGGCCTACTACTCGTTCGATGTGCGCGGGGTCCACTTCGTCGTGCTGGACGGCAACTGCCATGCGGATGGGAGCGACTTCCACGCCGGCGACTTCTCGTGGGACGACGCCTGGGTGGCGGCTGCCCAGCTCGACTGGCTGGCTGCCGATCTGGCGCAGGCCGCCGGGCGGCCGGCGGTGATCTTCTGCCACGAGAACCTGGACCACCGGCTCTGGCAGGGCGCCCCGGACCCGCACCTGGCGCGCAATGCCGCCCAGGTGCGCCAGGTGCTGGCAGGGGCGGGCAACGTCGCGGCGGTGGTCCAGGCCCATTACCACCCCGGGATGGCCACGCGTCAGGACGGCATCCCCTACCTCGGCCTGCGGGCGATGGTCGTCGGCCCGGGACTGGAGAACAATGCCTTCGGCGTGCTGGAGGTCGATCCCGGGGGCGCGGTGGCGCTGGCTGGCTACGGGCAGCAAGGCGACTGGACGCCCTGCCGCGGCCGGGTCGTCTGCCCGTCAGGGCACCCCGCGGCGCGCGCCACCTGGCGCGCCAGCCAGCGGGCCGGCTAGAACGAGTCGGCGCAGTCCGTGACGCAGACGCCGCTGCACACCATGTAGGCCGGGACGCTGGCCGCCTCCGGCTGCCGCCGGCCGTACGTGTTCGACAGGTTCACGGACACCGTGGTCGGCGCCAGCGTCTCGATATTCCCGAACACTTTGGCGAAGGTGTCCGTGATCCGCGTGGAGAACAGCGGCCGCGCGGGCGCGCCGTACTCCAGCAGGACAGCGCTGAAGCGGCTGCTGCCGGTGAAGATGCCCTTGGCGCGCTGCGGCACGTTCATGTAGTGCAGCGCCGGGATGCAGAGCACGCGCTCGCGGTCGCGCACCGCCGCCGCCACCTCGGGCGGACCGTCGCCCGGAGCCATGGCCAGGCTCCACGAGCCCGCGTGGGGGGTGGGGGAGCGGCCGTACCGGGCCGCGGTGGCCAGGTCGTAGGCCAGACCCGCCAGCTTGCCGGCCTCGACCAGAGGAAAGCGGCGCCGGACCATGCCCGTGCCGTCGAAGCCGAACCGGAAGGTCTGCTCCTGCGCGGGGTCGTCGACCAGCGTCAGCCGCTCCGACAGGATGCGTTCGCCCAGCCTCCTGCCGGCCGTCCAGCCCAGCTTCTCCTCGTACCCGCGGCCCGTGAAGCCGGTCCACACCGCCAGGGCCAGCAGTTCGGCGATCGCCTGCGGGCCGAAGGCCACGGCGTACTCGCCGGGCGGCACCTGCCAGCCTGGCTGGGCATACACCGGCACGAGGCCCCGGAAGCGCTCGATCGCCTGTGCCGCGCCCACCTGCCCGGCGCGCCAGCCGGTCTGCTCCACCGCCAGCTCCCAGCGCTCCTCCGGGTGCTTGAGCACGCAGGTCAGATGCTGGTCGGTGCCCAGATGCCAGGCCACCGCCGGCGACGCGGTGCCCGCGAGCAGCAGCTCGGTGGCGCCGCTGCTCCAGGAGCCGGAGTAGTTGTAGCCCCGGCCCACCGCGGCCATGATGCGTTCGTAGGTCTTCACCTTCGTCGCCGGATCCAGCGCCTCCAGCTCCGCATCGTACTGCGGCTGCTCGGCGATGTCCCGTTCCACCACCGGCTCGATCGGCTCGTACTCCCTGGGCATGGCCACCGCGGCCTGGGCCACGGCCCGCTCCAGGGCCAGGCGCACCGGGTCCGGAGTCGACAAGTCTCCCAGGCGCGTGCAGGTGCTCTGGCGGCGGCCGTCCAGCACCTCGACGTCCAGCCGGGTCAGATCCTCGCTGGTGTTCAGACTCACCGAGTTGTTGCCGAGGCGCAGCAGGTGGCTCTTCTCGCGGTGCAGCGTGAAGAAGGCGCGGATGCCGCGCCGGGCCGCCTCGTCCCGCACCTGCAGGACGCTGTCGCGGGTGCGCGTGTCCACCATCGGTCAGCTCCGCTCTCCGGTGAGGACGCCGTCGAACCGGAGCACCGGCACGCCGTGTCCCACCTCCATGATCTGGTTGGGCTCGCCCTTGCCGCAGTTGGGCACCTGCTGGACTGTCCACGTCGTGGCGTTGCCCACGGCGCTGAGGCTGCGGTAGAACTCCAGCGTGTGGCCCTGGTAGGTCGGATTGCGGCGGACGCCGACGACACGCCCGTCCCGGATCTCCCAGGCGATCTCGCAGCCGAAGTGGAAGTGCTCGCGGTTGCTGCCGATCGACCAGCTCGTGGGGTTGTCCAGCAGCAACCCGTCGGCGGTGGCGCCGACGATGTCCGCCAGCGCGCCGTCCGTGCCGGGCAGGACGTTGACGTTGGTCATCCGGTCGATCGGCGCGCGGTAGAACGCGGTGGCGCGACTGGCGCCGCCGCTGGCGCTGAACAGCGGCCGGCCCGCTCGCTGGTTGGCCTCGTGGACCATGGCGCGGCTGCTCAGGCAGTTCACCAGCAGGCCGCGGTCGATCAGCAGGTAGTCGCGCTCCGGCGTGCCCTCGTCGTCGTAGCCGAAGGAACCGGGGCTGTTCGCGATGCCGCCGAAGGCGCTGACCGTGAGCTTCTGCGAGCCGTACCGCAGGCGGCCGAAGCTCTCCAGGGTCACGAAGCTGCCGCCGGCATAGGACAGCTCGTACCCCAGGATACGGTCCAGTTCGAGCGGATGACCGATGGTCTCGTGGACCTGGAGAAAGGCCTGCCCCGGCAGCAGGATGACGCTGCGCCGCCGGTGCTCCACCACGGGCGCCTGCAGCAGTTGCCCCAGCTCCTCGACCACGGGCTCCGCGCGGCCCGACCACAGCGCGGGGTCCAGCACCATCTCCCAGCCGCGGGTGCCGCGGCCGGAGGTGTGCAGGTCCTTGGAGCGCCGCTGCATCAGCTGGTCGCGATCCAGACCCATGACCGCCAGTTCCGCGAAGCAGTTGGTGAGCTGGCGGTCGATCCGGCTGCCCTCGCTGTTCCAGAAGCGGCTGGTCATCCGCTGGAGCTGCAGGCTGACGGTCCGGTGCTGGACGAACGGGGCCTGGAGCCGGGCGTCGATCTGACGCAGGAAGTCCAGCTTCTCGCCCAGCGGGACGTCCAGCGGATCCTGCGCGACCGGGGAGCGGTAGCTGCCGATCACCGGTGCCTGGCGGCCCATGTCCAGCGGCACGGCCACCAGGGCCGCAGCGCTGCGGGCGTTGGCCAGCGCCAGCTCGAATGTCCGCGGCGCGTCCTCGGTGCGGCTGGTCGCGGCGAATCCCCAGGCGCCGCCGTGCAGCACGCGCACGCCCAGGCCGCTCTCCAGTTCGGCCGCGTTCTCCTCGAGATTGCCGTCGTGCAGCAGCAGAGCCTCCGAGGCATCTTCGCCGTAGTACCGCACGTCGCAGTACTGCGCTCCGGCGTCCATGACCGAGTCGATGCCGCGGGCCACCGCCCCGTCGAGTTCCGCGTCGGTGCTCATGTCGACCTCGCCTGAGGTGCGCTGCCGGCGTCAGCGGCGGGCCAGCCAGCGGACGATGCTGTGCAGGACCTGGCGCTCGACGCCATCCAGGGGATGCTCATAGCCGTAGTAGCAGCCCGAGAACACGACGCGGCCCTGGCCGACCTCGGCGGCGACGTACACCGGCTCGTCGAAGGCATTGCGGATCAGCACCTGACCGCGCGCTCCGGCCGCGAAGATCATGTGGTCGTAGAACTCGGTGTCGAACCGGGTGCCGGGTGCCAGCTCGCCGAGGGCCGGATGCGAGGCGGCGACCACCAGCGGCGTGTGCACCACGTGCCGCTCGGCCTCCACGTTGTGCTGGGGGTAGCCGCGCGTGGCTACCTCCGGGAACGGACTGGCCATGAACCAGGCCGTATCATGCCCCAGCAGCAGGCCACCGCCACCGGCGACGTACTGGCGCAGCGTCTCGATGAAGGGATGATCGGGTTCCAGCTCCTGGTTGAAGTTCTGGAGGACGACCACGTCGGCGGCGGCCAGGTAGCTGGCCGCAGTGCCGGCCAGCTCGTGGATCTCGAACAGGTCCAGGGCCTCCAGCGTGCGGCGCAGATGGGGTCGGCTGTCGTGCAGGAGGAGCTGCGGCCGGTCGGTGCGCCGCGGCAGCTCCGTCAGCCCCGAGGTGTCGGGCGTCTCGCGCGGCGCGCGCCAGAAGGGCCAGTCCCCGGCGCGGATGGCCTGGTTGGCGCGCGCGAACCAGTCGAAGTACTCGCGGTGGGTCCCGGTGTAGGAGGGGCCTTCGTAGAAGACCCAGTACCCGTCCGTCAGTTCGGCGCTCATGACCGCGTTGCGGCCGCAGAACTCGGGGTCGGCACCCTTGACCACCGGGTCCAGGCCGCCGGCGTACATGAAGGGCCCCCCGGGCTGCGACCGCGCCCAGGCCAGGCGTTCGGCCAGCATGTCGTGGTTGATCTGCAGCGCCTCGCCGTGGCCGGCCCAGACGCCGGGACGACCGTAGATGCTGGCGTCGGCCAGGATCAGCGGTGCGGCTGCCGTGGCCCACTCGCGGTAGGTCGCGGCGGTCATGAACAGGGTGCCGGGCGCCGGGTAGATGCAGAACTGGAACTCCGGCGCGTAGGCGTCCACCGCTTGCCGCAAGGTCCGGCAGCGCTGCCGCCAGCGCTCGAGCTGGAAATCGGCGAAGGCGGCGTGCAGATCCTGCTCTTCCAGCCAGCGCTGGCGGGCGTCGAGCGCCAGCCGGGGCAGGACCAGACCGCGGCTGGCGGCGAACTCCTGGAGAATGGCGTCGTCGTAGGACAGCTCGTACAGGTTCCCGCCGCCGGGCCCCGGGGCGTAGTTCTCGAAGTCGAGGAAGACGCCGATCAGGGTGCTGTCACGGGCGGCCAGGCGCGCGTACTCGACGATGTAGCGGCTGGCCCACTCCCACAGCTCGTCCGCGTTGGGGCTGTAGAGCGGCTGCTCGGCGCCGCTGGCCCACACCAGCCGCTTGCCGGCGGCTGCTGGGCCGTCAGGGGCCTGCAGCGAGCCGCGCATCCAGGGCAGGTGATACATGCCGTGTGCGGCGCACCAGGCGTTGACCTGGCGGACCGCCTCCAGGTCGTCGTGCCCGATGCGCGGCGACCAGACGTTGAAGCCGGCGCCGGCGGCCGCGGCCACCATCCACTCCTCGGTGCGCCAGCCCGCCTCCGGCTGCATGACCTTGTCCACCAGGATGCGCAGCTTCTCGTCGCGGCCCAGGGCGCGGCGCGGCACGCGCGCGGCGGCTGCGGCTGCCGGGCCGGGCGGCACTCCGGCCAACACCGCGCCCATGGCCAGCAGGCCGATCCAGATCCAGGCTGCACGCGCCATGTCGTCCTCTCTCCTTGGGGGGGCCCAGGCGTGAACGGCGCGACCGCCACCGCTTTGTGCTTGCCCGGCGGCTGCGAGCGGGCAGGCCGCGCGCCGCTGCATATCGCCTATCTTCCTCGAGGTCAGCACACGCGGGAGGGAAAGTCGTGCAGCCAGTTCGCGAAGACAAGGAGCAACGGCCTCTGTTCGCCCCCCTCTGGGCGGCACCGACGGTGTACGAGGAGAGCGTGCTGGCCATCTGCGGCGATGGCGCTGGGGGGGCCGAGGGCAGGCTGTTGTTCGTTCCGGCCGAGGTGATCTCCGTGCGCAGCGCCAGCGGCGCGGTGGAGTACGTGGCGGAACGGGACTACACCGTGGACGCAGCGTCCCGGCGTCTGCTGCTGCCGCCGGCATCGCGCCTCCCCTTTCTGCACCGGCACGAGCTCTACCGGCGCCCGGGCGACGAGCACGGCATCGCCCATCTGGCCGGGGACCCGAGCGTGCACCTGCTGTTCGGCGAGGGGCACTTCTTCCACGACCTGCAGATCGCCGTGACGTACGTCCCCGCC
>CAZPXM010000162.1:0-7455 GCA_964591015.1 uncultured Gemmatimonadaceae bacterium | reverse complement strand
GGTACGTGTTCACCATCGAGACCTGGATCGAGCCAGCCGCCGCCGGCCTGCGCCTGGGCGCGTCCCGGGCAGCCAGATACTCGGGACTGGAGCTGCGCATGGGGCCGCCGTTCGCCGACGCGGGGCACCGCTGCAGCGAGGGCCGCCAGGGCCACGAGGCCATCATGGGCCAGCGGGCGCGGTGGGTCGCCGCGGACGGGGCTGCGGGGGGCAGCGTCGTCATGATGGATCACCCCGGCAATCCCCGGCACCCGGTCACGTGGTTCGCGCGCCGGAACCTGCTGGGCGCCGGGCTGCTCATGGCCGGTGACCTCGAGCTGAGCCGGGGCGAATGCCTGCACCTCCGCTACGCGTTCGCTGCGTTGGCCGCAGCGCCGGGCACGGCGCAGGTCGAGGAGCTCTACGGCACCTTCGCCGGGCTCCAGTGATCCCGCGGCAGCCTGGCACGTCGACCCGGCGCCCCGCCACCGCGCGTCGGGGCATGCACCTGTCGTGAGCGCCTGCGGATATGCCTGGCGACGCGCCCGGCTCTCTGGCAGTTCTGGCCTCAGCGCGCGGCCAGTGCTAGGCGCAGCGCGAGCCCCGCGAAGACCCCGGCAGCAGCGCGATGCAGCCAGCGCGTTGCCCCCGGCCGGCGCCCCAGGTACTGGCCGGCGGTGCCGGCGAACAGGGCCAGCAGCGTGAACACGACCGTCGCCTGAACCATGAAGAGCGCGCCGAGCAGCACGAGCTGCAGCGGTACGCTGCCGTACGCGGGCGAGGCAAACTGCGGCAGGAAGGCGAGGAAGAAGAGCGCCACCTTCGGATTCAGCAGATTCATGGTCAGCCCCCGCCGGAACAGCGCCGCACTGGTGCCGGTAGGACTGGGACCGCCGCCGGCAGATGCCTGGCCGGCGCGGAAGGCTTCCCAGGCCATGTACAGCAGGTAGAGCGCGCCGCCGTACTTGAGCGCGTCGAATGCCATCCTGGACGAGCGGAACACGGCGGACACGCCCACGGCAGCCGCGGCCGTGTGCACGGTGATGCCGGAGCACATGCCCCAGGCTGCGGCCACGGCGGCCCGGCGGCCACGCGCGACCCCCAGGGCCAGGACGAACAAGTTGTCCGGGCCTGGCGCCAGCGACAGGGCCACCGAGGCGGCGAGGAAGTAGAGCTGGCCCCCGATCGGCATCATCGTCGGACCGTCACCCCATGCGGACAGTCGCTGCGGCAGCCGGCGCAGGCTCGCCTGCGGACAGTCGCTGCCGGCCCGAGGCTCCCGGCAGCGCCACGAGCGGCTGAGCTGCGCTCCGGACCCTGCGCCCCCGCACACTTCCGGGAAGCATAGAGGGGGCTGCCGCCTGGCGCCACTGCCGGGCCCGCGCCCGCAACCGCTCAGGCGCCTGGCGGGCGACGTTGCCCGTGGTGCCCGAGCCGGGCCGGAATGCCAGCACCACGAGTGCA
Source organism: uncultured Gemmatimonadaceae bacterium (assembly GCA_964591015.1). Taxonomy (GTDB): domain Bacteria; phylum Latescibacterota; class UBA2968; order UBA8231; family UBA8231; genus SLHA01. The sequence goes on along the minus strand of CAZPXM010000162.1, from coordinate 6,012 downwards.
ACTCTGGCGCGCCCGCCGTGCAAACACTGCACGCGCCCCCTGGCGCCAGCGCGAACGGCGGCGTGTCCGATGGCCTCATCGAAGGCCCTCCAAGCCGTTGACCGCCAGTCAGGTTGCGGCTGTCGGCAAGACAGGCGGGTTGCTCGCGGCACGGCTCTTGCTAGCAGAGAAATGTCTTTCTTCCAGGCACAGGGGGTGCACTGACCATGGAGCAGACACTGGCGATACCGACCCGCGACGACGACCTGCTGGAGCGGGTGGCACACACGCCCGAACCCACGACCCTCGATGCGGGACCGAACGCCAGCACGGTCCCCGAGCATGCCGCCAGCAGGCAGAGGATAGAGGCACTGCTCCGCGGGCTGGACAGATTCCAGTCCCGGGTTCTGCAGTTGCTGTTCGGCCTGGATGGTGGCGAGCCGCTGTCCGTCGCGGAGACGGCGACGCGGCTGAACGTCGACCCATGTTGCGTCCGAGCTTCCTGCCAGGAAGCGCTGCGGAGTCTGCGCGTCATGGATCTGGCGAGGGCCGCGGCCGCCAACTGAGGCGGCCGCCACACAGCAGGCAGCGGGCGCCGGCGGCAGGCGAATGCGCTTGCCGTGCCGCTGCGTCTAGCTGGCGCCGGTCGATCCGAAGCCACCCGAGCCGCGTGCCGAGGGCGCCAGTTCGGTCACGACGATGAGGCGGGCGCGCGTCACGGGGGCGAAGACCAGTTGGGCGATGCGCTCGCCCGGTTCGATGCGTTGCGTCTGGGCGGACAGGTTCGCGAGGATGACCTGCACCTCGCCGCGGTAGTCGGCATCGATCGTCCCCGGAGCATTGAGCACCGTCAGCCCGCGACGCAGCGCCAGCCCGCTGCGCGGGCGCACCTGGGCCTCGTACCCCGCGGGAATCTCCAGCCGCAGACCGGTGGGAACCAGCACGCGCTCGCCGGGACCCAGATCGAGCGGGCCGTCGATCTCGGCGCGCAGATCGAGCCCGGCGCTGTCCGGAGTGGCATAGGCGGGCAGCGGTGCCTTGCCGGTGTGCACCGCTCGGACTGGCAGCTCGTCTCGCTGCGGCTCCATGCCGTCTTCAGCCCTGTGCCGCGTAGTCCTGCTGCCAATGGCGCTGCAGCTCCCGCACATACACGCGGCCCAGCACGTAGGTCGTCGAGGCGAAGGCGCTGAGCACGCCGGTGACGAAGACGATGAGGAAGCGGCGGGGGCGCGCCTTCGTTTCCGGCGGTACGGCCGCATCGAGCACCTGCACCGTGGAAGTCGTGTTGCTGGCCTCGATCAGGGATTCCGCCTTCTGCTCGAGCAGCAGCTTCAGCAGGGAAGACTGGACCAGCACATCCTTTTCCAGGTTCGCGTACTGCTGCGCCACGCTCGGGATCTCGCGCAGCGGCGGAAACAGGCTTCCCTGGAGCTGCAGCCGCACCAGGTCGCCGCCGCCGGGCAGCCCGAGGCGCTCCCCGAGCCCTGTCGCGGCGACGCCGTCGCGCAGGAACGCCAGGTACTGCTGCCTGAGCGCGAACTCCTGCTCGATCTTCCTGATCTGCGGGTGCGTGGGCGACAGCCCGGAGGCCAGCAGGCCCTGGCGCGTGATCTCCAGCTCGGCCGAAGCGGTCTCCATCTCCGCGGCCGCGCGGATCACCGCTCGAGCCTGATCTTCGATGGCGATCGCGTTGTGCTGCGCCTGGAACGACTGCAGGCGGTCCATCGCCTCGGACAGCTTCACCGACTCGGTGCCCTCGAGCTGAACGATGAAGCGGTACCGCTCCGTGGCCGCCTCGCGGGCCAGCCGCCGGTTGGTGCTGTCGAGCAGCGTGACGTAGTAATTCGCCATGGCCGCCGCCCGGACCGGATCTCGGTCCAGCACGTCGATGACGATGGTGCCCTCCTCGCTCTTGTCCACCGTCGTCTTGCTCTCCAGCGCCTCCAGCGCGTCCTCGACGAACTCGACCTCGTAGACCCGCAGCAGGTCGAACTGCTCGATCATGGAGCGGCGGGTGGTCGGGCTCTTCAGGATGGCGATGAAGATATCGGCGGGCGTGCCCTTCTCGCCGAGTCGCAGGGAGGGGATGGGCAGGGTCGACAGCAGATCCGCGAACCCGAAGCCCTGCTTCTGCTCCTTGGGGGGCAGGAGCTGGACCCGGGCTGCGAACTCCTCGGGAAGGAGCAGGCTGATCACCGCGGCCACCACGCAGAGGATGAGGGTGCCACCCACGATCAACTTGCTGCCCGCGCGAAGCGCGGCCAGCAGGTCCAGGATGCTGACCTGCCGCTCGGCCAAGGGCGCCTTGGAGTCGTTCATGCGCGCACGGATCTCCGGTCAGAAGGAGCGAACGAGGACTACCAGGGTGAGCGTCTCGGCGATCGTCCGCATCGTGCCCTGCGTGAAGGCCCACCAGTCGCGGTATTCCTTCTCCGGGATCCAGATCTCGTCGCCGGGTTCCAGCTCCAGGCGGTCATCCAGGGGCAGGCGAATCCCGGTGCGCGCCCGGATCAGGCGCGCGTCCCTGCGGTTGGCGCGCCAGGCGTAACCGCCGGACCAGGCCAGATAGTGCCTGACCGTCGCGCCGGCGACGTGGTCGACGAGGCCCGGCTGTTTCACCTGCCCACTGACGGTCACCGTGCGGCGCTTCTCCGGCACGTACACCACATCGCCGGCTTCGAGCAGGATGTTGTGGCTCTCGTCGCCGCGCTCGAACAGCTTGACGAAGTCCACCGCGAGCTGCCCGCGGCGCTCGCGGTTCTTGGTCTTCAGATAGGCGCGATCCTCGGGGCTCATGTCGGCAAGGCCGCTCACGGCCTGCAAGCTCCGCAGGCGGGCGTACTCCGGGTCGGCGGCGCCCCGCGCCTTGACGCGGACGACGACCGCGTCAGCCAGGGACGCATCCTCCGTGAAGCCGCCGGCCATGTCGATCAGATCGCGCAGTCGTGTCTGCTCGGGCACGATCCGGTAGCGGCCGCGGTAGAGCACCTGCCCGCGCACGTGGACGGTGGGCTTGGGCTGCCAGTTCGAGCGAGTGCGCAGGAAGACCATGTCGTCCGACTGCAGCGGCGTGCCCACCACGCTGTCGAGGGCGCGCGGGCCGGCGCTGCCGCCCACCAGGTCGATCCCGACGGCCTGGCCCCCCCGTTCGGGGAAGCGCCACACCTTGACTTCGTCGATGGGCGCGGTACCGCTCACGCCGCCGGCGAGCACGAGCAGGTCCGCCAGCGTATCGCCGGGCTGGAACTCGAACGCGCCCTGGCGGTTGACCGAGCCGTACACGTAGACCACGTCGCGCCGGTAGCGCACGTGGACCAGGTCGCCCATGCGCAGGTATGGGTTGTACCGCATGTCGCCAGTGGCGTGGTACATGTCCATGTCCACCCGGTCGACGCTGCCGTCGCTGTGATGGATCTCCACAGCTCTCCGGCTCACCGGCTGCCGGCGCGCCGGCTCCACCACCGTGACCGTCTTGCCCTCGATCTCCTGCTCGACCTTGCCGCGCAACTCGTCGATGTAGCCGCCGGCCTTCTCGATCAGCTCCGAGACACGGGTGGTCGGATGCACGGTGTAGCTGCCCTCGGCCACCACGGCGCCGGTCGCGTAGACCGTGAACCACCGCATGCTGGTCAGCGTGATCGTGATGTCGACGCCCGGGTACTTGGCGGCTGTCTTCCCGTGGATGAGGGCTCTGGCCTCGCGCAAGGTCAGCCCGGAGACGCTGTAGGTCCCCACGGTGGGAACGATGATGTTCCCTTCCGGGTCGACCTGCAGCAGGTAGGACTTGTCGAAGCGGCCCCATATATACAGCTGGATCACATCGCCCGGACCGACGACGTACACATCGGCATCGACCTCGCGGTCCTGGCTCAGCCGCAGCCGGGGCGCCCATTCGCCCGAGGGCAGCATGAAGCGCGTGGGCGCGAGCTCCTCCTCGGCGAGCGTCTCCAGGTCCTGGCCGGAGAGCCGCCGCAGTTCGGCCTCATCCTTCTCGCGTTCGCTGAGCAGGTTCTCCAGCTCCTCTTGGGCGAACGAGGGCACGCTGGCCAGCAGCAGGATCGGCGCCAGGTTCAGCCATCTTCTCACAGCGGCCATGCTCTCCTCCTGAGACGCGAGCGTCGGCTCCGCGGCAGGCCGCCGCGCGAGTGTGGGGAGTGGCTCGACATGGCCCGCGCGAGCGCCAGAAGAGCCGCGGGGTCGCACGCGGGCGCGCGCATCCTAGGGTGCCTGGGGCGGAGGGCGCACGAAAGCGAGGGAACGAGCATACCGTGCCTGCCGTCCCGTGTCAAGCTCGCAGACCGACGTCACCCGCCAGGCCCCCTCGTCCCGGGCGCCCGGTGAAGTCCCCGCTCACGGCAGGTTCAGGAATCGGCCGGCGTTGGCCGTGGTCAGGCACGCCAACGCCTCGAGCGAGCAGCCCCTGATCCGCGCCAGCGCTGCGGCCACCGCGCGCGTGTGGCCGGGGTGTCCCGGCTGCCCGCGGACAGGCACGGGCGCGTCCGTCTCCAGCAGCAGGAGGTGATCGGCGATCGTGCGCGCCACGGCCTGCGTCGGTGCATGGTCGATCACCGTGGGCCCCACGGAGACGAAGATGCCCGCCTCGTTGCAGGTGCGAACGAGCTTGCTGGAGTGCGTGAACCAGTGGAGCTGCACCGGCAGCCCGTGGTCCTGATGGAAGCGGATGGCCCGCTCCATGACCTGGCGCGGGCAGCGGCGGGAGTGCAGGGCGACCGGACGGCGATGGCGGGCAGCGACGGCCAACAGCTCGTCCAGGACCCGGCGCTGGCGCTCCTGCTGCGCGGCGGACACCGCCCACTTGTGGTCCAGGCCCACCTCGCCGAGCAGGAACGCCTCCGGCAGGTGCTCGTCCAGCCAGGCCAGCGCCGCGGCGACCTGCCCGTCGTCGCTCTGGGTCACCCACACGGGGTGCAGGCCCAGGCCGGCGCAGATCTGCGCTGGCCAGCGCCGCTGCAGCGCCAGCACCGCCGCCATGGACTCCGGGGCCTCGCTGACCGCCACGAGGCGCGCGACGCCGGCGGCCGCCGCCTCGCGCAGGACGCGCTCCGGATCGCCGAGCTGGTCGAGATGGCAGTGTGTGTCGACCAGCATGGGGTCAGGTCAGGCCGACGGTCTCGGGGAAGCCGAGCATGAGGTTCAGGCACTGGACGGCGTTGCCAGCGGCTCCCTTGCCCAGGTTGTCCAGCCTGCCGACCAGCAGCACGCCCTGGCCGGGAACGCCGAAGGCGCACAGGTCCACGCAGTTGGTGAAGTTGCAGCGCGCCTGATCCATGAACGTGCCGGCCGCGAACAGCTCGCCGGCATCCTCGGGCGGTCCGACGCGGACGAACGGCTCGCCGGCGTAGCGCTGCCGCCAGACGGCGTACACCGCCTCCACCTGCCCGGGGTCCAGGTGCCGGGCGGGAATCGGGGTGCACACCAGCATGCCGCAGTAAGCGTCGTTGACCGACGGCACGAACAGCGGGGCATGCTGCGTCAGGCTGTAGCGCTGCATCTCGGCCACGTGCTTGTGAACCTTGCCCAGGCTGTACAGGCGGACGGGGACCCGTTCGCTCTCCGGCTGGTACGCCTCGATCATCTTGCGCCCGCCCCCGGAGTACCCGGAGACCGCGTTGACCGTCAGGTGCGCCGCGGCGTCCAGCAGCCCGGCCTCGATCAGCGGCCGGACTGCCAGCACGAAGCCCACCGGGTAGCAGCCGGTGTTGGCCACGCGGGCCGAGGTGCGGATCTGCTCGCGCTGGCCGGGCGCCAGCTCCGGCAGACCGTAGGTCCAGTCCGGATGGACGCGGCGCGCCGTGCTCGTGTCGATGACGCGGGTCCGGGCGTTCTCGATGAGGGCCAGCGCCTCGGCCGCCGCGTCGTCGGGCAGACAGAGGATGGCCAGATCCGCCTTGTTGAGGAACTCGGCGCGCGTCGCCGGGTTCTTGCGCTCGTCTGCGGGGATGCGCAGCAGCTCGATGTCGGCGCGCGCGCCGATCATCTGCTGGATGCGCAGTCCGGTGGTGCCCTGCTGCC
>CAZPXM010000161.1:0-7509 GCA_964591015.1 uncultured Gemmatimonadaceae bacterium | reverse complement strand
CTCCGGGCCGCGTCCTGGCGGCTGGAGTCGCATGCATCACAGGCTGACGGCGCTGCCGGCGCGGCGGCCTGCGGTCAGCGCCGGGTGCCGAGCTGAGAGTAGCGCTGGCGCGCCCCGGCGTCAAAGCGTCGCAGCGGCCCCGGGGCCGGTGCAGCGCCGGTGGGGCGCCAGATCGGGCCGTCCAGGCGGAGGGCGCGCGCCGACGCCTGCCGCAGTCGCCGCTGCCGCCGCGCGTCCGCCCCGCAGCCCCTTGACCTCGGCACGCCGGGCCCATGATACTTGACGCCCCGGCGCCGCACGCGGCTTCCTCCTCCGGCCTGCGCCTGCGCGCGCGCTCTCCCCTTCCGGTCCCCATGCCAACTCCTGGAGGTCCCGCCATGCGCTCCGCACCTGTCGACGCCCTCGTCCTCGGCTCCTGCCTGTGCCTGGCGGCGGGAGCGGGTGGCGGCACTGCCGTGCATCCCGAGTGGCGCAACGCCCTCAGACCCAAGGGCGCACCGGGCCCTCGCCTGGTGCTGGCCGCGGACGGGGCGGCGACCTACGTCCTCCTCCTGCCGGCACAGCCCACCACCCAGGAAGAGAAGGCGGCCGCTGACCTCGGCCAGTGGCTGCAGGGCGTCTGCGGCGCCGACTTCGCCATCGTGCGCGAGGACGGCCGGTCCCTGCCCGGGCCCGTGGTCAGCATTGGGCGCACCGCCCGGCTGGCCGCGTCCGGCGTGCCGGAGGCGGCCGCGGACCTGGGCGACGAGGGGTACGCGATCGCCGTGGCCGGCCAGGACCTGTTCCTGTTCGGCGGGCGCACGCGCGGCCCCATCAACGCGGTCTACGCCTTCCTGGAGGAGGACCTGGGGTGTCGCTGGTACGATCGCGACGCGGTCGTCCTGCCCTGGCTTCCCGAGCTGGCCGTGCAGCCGGTGCCGCGCACCTTCGTGCCGGTTCTCCAGATCCGCGATCCGTTCTACTGGGACGCCTTCGATCCGACCTGGTCGCTGCGCAACCGCACGAACAGCCCGCACGCGGCCGTGCCCGCGGCGTGGGGGGGCAGCGTCGAGTACGCCCTGTTCGTGCATACCTACAATGCCCTGGTGCCACCCGACGCGTACTTCGCCGAGCATCCGGAGTACTACTCGGAGCTGGGCGGCAAGCGTCAACCGGTCCAGCTGTGCCTCAGCCATCCGGACGTGCTGGCCATCGTCGTGGCCGAAGTCCGCCGGATCCTCCGGTCCCAGCCGCACAGCCGGATCATCAGCGTGTCGCCCAACGACGGCACGGGCTACTGCGAGTGCGCGGCCTGCCGCGCCCTCGACGACGCGGAGGGTACCCGCGCCGGCACGCTGCTGCGCTTCGTCAACGCCGTGGCCGACAGCATCCGCGACGAGTTTCCCGGAGTGCTGGTCTCCACCCTGGCGTACCTGGACACCTATCAGCCGCCCCGGACCATCCAGCCGCGCCCCAACGTCGCCATCCAGCTGTGCACGGACCGCCACGCCTGGTCGCGCCCCTTCTATACCGTCACCGAGACGGACAGCTTCCGGCAGGCCATGGAGCGCTGGGCAGACCTCGGCGCCACGCTCCATATCTGGGACTACACCACGAACTTCAGCCACTACCTGGCTCCCATGCCGAACCTGCCGGTGGTCACGCCCAACATCCGCTGGTACGTCGAGCACGGTGCGCGCGGCGTGATGCTGCAGGGCGCGTACCAGAGTCCGGGCTCGGCAGAGGGCCCGATGCGGTCCTGGGTGTGGGGCAAGCAGCTGTGGGATCCCGCCCTGGATACGCGGGAGTTGGTGCGCGACTTCGTGTTCGGCTTCTACGGGACTGCGGCCGAGCCCATGTGGCAGTACCAGCAGCTCCAGTGGAACCTGTGGGAGCGGTATCACCAGTTGCCCGGCTCCACCCCGGCGGCCAACCCCTTGCTGGCCAGCATCCGCTACACGCCGGACATCCCCCTGCTGGCCGGAGACTTTCCCCAGACCGCGCTGGCCTTGTTCGCGCAGGCGGAAGCCCTGGCCACCGACCCCGAGACGCTGCGGCGGGTGCGTCTGGCCAAGCTGTCGCCCGTGTACGTCCTGCTGTGCCAGGATCTCGGCTTCCTGGAGGACGGCGGCCAGCTCCGCCTGGGCAAGCGGTTCCGCGCCGCGGCAGGAGGCGCCCTGCCGGATTCGGCCTACCGTGCCTTGCTGGCCGAGTTCCAGGCCACCGTGGCGCGCGAGCGGGTGACGCACTTCGCCGAGGGGGCTCCGGACGCGGAGCGCAAGATCGCGCTGTGGCAGGACCTGCTGGCCACCGAGCTGCCCGAGGTCTCCTACCGCCCGCTCGGCGATGTCTGGCGCTTCCGCCCCGATCCCGACGACGTGGGGGAACGGGAGCAGTGGGCGGCGCCCGCCTTCGACGACCACGACTGGGCGGTCGTGCGCAGCGACGTCGGCAGCGGGTGGGAGAGCCAGGGCTTTCCCGGGTATCTGGGGTACGGCTGGTACCGCCAGCGCGTCGAGGTGCCCGCGGACCTGGCGGCGGGCCAGCACTGGCGGCTGCTGTTCGGCGCGGTGGACGAGCAGGCCGACGTGTACCTGAACGGCGCCAAGGTCTTCTCGCACACCTGCGCGACCACGGGCCTGGCCCTCACCGACATCTGGGTGACGCCGTTCGCCTTCGACCCGGGCCCCTTCCTCGCGCCCGGCACGAACGTGATCGCGGTGCGGGTGCACAACGCGGCGGGCATGGGCGGGGTGTGGAAGCCCGCCTACTGGGTGGCCGGCGCCCCGGACGCCGATCCCCGGCTGGTGCTGGCCGTCATCCAGCAGGCTCGGCAGGAGTGAAGGCCCGATCGCTCCCACCAGCAGGGCGCGCTCGCAGGGCCCGCGCTAGACCAGGTCCAGCACCATGTCGTGGTTCTGCACCTCGCCGGCGGTGACGAAGTCGGCCACGCGGCGGAAGCCGAGCTTGGCGTAGAAGCGCTTGGCCCGCGCGTTCTCGGCGCGCACCCCGCCGGACAACACCAGCCGGAGGTACCCGAGCTCCCGCAGCCAGCGCAGGATGGGCGCCATCAGGACGGGGCCCACGCCGCGGGACTGGTACACGTCGGCCACGGACGGCGCCAGGCAGCAGGTGGTGGCCGGGTCCAGGGGCAGGCCGGCGGCCGCGTACCGCGCCAGCTCGCCGGCGCCCACTCCCAGCCGGACGATGATGTAGGCGACGAGGCGCGGGGCGGCAGGGGTGCCGGGGGAGCGCGCCACGCCCGGCGCCGCGCCCGGGGCGCCGGCCACGGCCACGAAGCGCAGGTTCTGGGTCGGATCCAGCTCGGCGCAGAGCCGCCGCGCGGTGGCCGCGTCGAATGGGTGGGGCGCGTACACCCTGCGGGTCGCGGCCGACAGCCCCGCGAAATACGCTCCCAGTGCTGCCTCGTCATCGGGCCTGAGCAGGCGGAGGGCCACGATCTCGCCGGTCGGCAGACGCCGCCAGGTGCGCAAGCGGGCGGGTTGGCGCGGGAGCAGGTGCCGCACGTTGGCGCTCATGGGGAGTCTCCGACCCTCAGGACAGGACGGGGGCGGCGCGCTGCCGGGCGACCGGGCCAGGCGCACAGGCCCGGGTCAAGCTCGGCACTGGCCGTCCTGGAGTCCAGGGCGAGACCACGCCGCCGCAAAAAAAGACCTGGCCTCAAGTTCGTCATTTGTTAGATTATGCGGCCACGCGTCCGCACCCGCTGCGAACGCGCAGCCACCGTTCACCAGACAGGCTCGACAGGCGTTGTGGGCTGAATCCGCCAGTTCGTTCCAGCGTCACTCTTCGGGGAAGGAAACGCACTATGGCACAGCGCGAGACCGGCACGGTGAAGTGGTTCGATAACGCCAAGGGCTGGGGTTTCATCACCCGAACTTCCGGCGACGACATCTTCGTTCACTACACCTCGGTGCGCGGCGAAGGCTACCGCACGCTGGAGGATGGACAGAAGGTGGAGTTCGACGTGGTCCAGGGCGCGAAGGGCCTGCAGGCTCAGGACGTCGTCGTGCTGCAGTGAGAGCAGGCGAATCCGCGCCGAGGCGGGTGGTGCGCGCGCACTGCCCGCCTTTCTTTTTGCGGGCCGGGGCCGGCGGGCAACGTCCGCCGGCCCGCTTCACAGCGAGGGAGCGACGATGAAGACCTGGCCCATCCAGATCGGCTTCGCCACGCCGGTGACCGACGCCCGCATGCGCCTGCTGGCGCAGATGGGCGCCACCGCGGTGGTGACTTCCCTGCCTGGCATGCGTCCCGGCGAGGTCTGGCCTTTCGAGGCCATGCTGGCGCAGCGCCGCCGCGTGGAGAGCTTCGGCCTGGAGCTGAAGGTGTACGAAGGCATCCCGATCACGGACCGGATCAAGCTGGGGCTGGAGGGAAGCGACCAGGATCTGGAGAACTTCTGCCAGTCGCTGCGCAACATGGGGCGTGCGGGGATTCCCATCCTCTGCTACAACTGGATGGTGCACTTCAACTGGATCCGCACCTCGCTGCACACGCGCACGCGCGGCGGCGCCCTGGTGACCGCCTATCGGCACGCCGATTTCGAGCGCGGCGGGCTCACCGGCCTCGGCCAGGTCTCGGAGGATCTGCTGTGGGAGACGCTCGAGCATTTCCTGCAGCGCGTGGTGCCGATCGCAGAGGCCGAGGGCGTGCGCCTGGCCATGCATCCGTGCGACCCGCCGCTGTCGCCGGTGCGCGGCATCGGCCGCATCATGACCTCGCCGGAGAACTTCCAACGGCTGCTGGACATGGTCGACTCGCCGGCGAACGGCCTGACGTTCTGCCAGGGCTGCTTCGCGGAGATGGGCTGCGACGTGCCGGCGTGGATCCGCCGCTTCGCCGCGCAGGGACGCCTTCATTTCGCCCATTTCCGCAACGTCAACCGCGGCGCGACGACCGCGGACTTCCACGAAGTCTTCCACGACGACGAGGGCCAGGCCGACATGTGGGCGTGCATGCAGGCCTACATCGACGCCGGGTTCGCCGGCCCGATGCGCCCCGATCACGCGCCGACCATGGAAGGCGAGGACAACGACCATCCCGGCTACGAGACCCAGGGACGGTTGCTGGCCGTGGGGTACATGAAGGGTCTGATGGAGGGCATCGTCCGGTCCAGGCAGGGCTAGGCCGGGCAGGCCGGCCGCTGTCCGGACCGCCCGCGGGGGGGCTGCGCTGTTCGCAGGGGGTCCGGAGTGTCCCAGGGGGGCTGCCGATGGAGAAGTTCGCACCGCTGAACCTGTCGCGCGACGAGCTGATCGAGTACACGCCCGCATGGACCGGCGAACGCTATCCTGACGGCCGGCCGCGCGTGCCGGACGACGTGCTGGCGCGCGTGCGGCGGGTCACGATCACCCAGGCCTGGGGCGTGCTGCAGGGCGAGGGGTTCGCGCACCAGTTCGAGGGCGGCTGGCAGTGCACCCATCCCGGCGGCACGCTGTGCGGCCGGGCCCTCACTGCCCTGTACATGCCGCGCCGGCCGGACATGCGCCGGCTGATGGAGGAGAAGGGACAGCGGACGGGGCAGATCGGCGACCAGATCTCCTGGCCCATCGATGCCCTGCAGCCGGGCGACGTGTACGTGGCGGACATGTTCGGCAAGATCGAGCAGGGACCGATCATCGGCGACAATCTGTCCACCGCCATCTTCGCGCGCTCGGGCAACGGCGTGGTCCACGACGCGGCGGTGCGCGACCTGGAGGGCATCGAGGAGCTGGGCGAGCGCTTCACCAGCTTCGTGCGCGGCTGGCATCCCTCCTACGCCTCGCCCACGATCATGCTGGTGGGCCTGAACTGCCCGGTGCGCATCGGCGCGGCCACGGCGATGCCCGGCGACGTGGTGCTCGGCAGGCGGACAGGCGTGATCTTCATTCCGCCGCACCTGGCCGAGAAGGTGGCGACCACCGCGGAGATCGTGCGCTTGCGGGACCTGTTCGGCAAGGAGCGGCTCCGCGCCGGCGTCTACACCTCGGGCGAGGTAGACCGCCGCTGGTCGGACGAGATGGAGCGCGACTTCTCCCGCTGGCTCGACCAGCACCAGGACGAGCTGCCCGTGCCGCGCGCCACCATTCAGGAGTTCCTCAAGAACCGCACCTGGTGAGGCAGCGAGCGAGGCGACGATGGCGGCGCCCGGCGGCGCGCGAGCTGGACGGAGCGGCGTGGCGCGGTGCGCGTGGTGCGGGGACGATCCGCTCTATGTGGCCTACCACGACCACGAGTGGGGCGTGCCGGTGCGCGACGACCGCCAGCTCTTCAAGATGCTGGTCCTCGACGGCGCGCAGGCCGGTCTGAGCTGGCTCACCATCCTGCGCAAGCGCGCGGCCTACCGGCAGGCGTTCGCCGGTTTCGATCCGGCGGTGGTCGCGCGCTTCGGGCCGGCGGAGTGCGATGCCCTGCTGCGCGACCCCGGGATCGTGCGGAATCGGCTGAAGATCCGCGCCGCGGTGAACAACGCCCAGGCGGTGCTGCGGCTGCAGCAGGAGCACGGCAGCTTCGCCGCCTTCGTGTGGTCCTTCGTGGGCGGCCGCCCGGTGCAGAACGCCTGGCGGACGGTGGCCGAGCTGCCGGCCGCCACGCCCGCCTCGCAGGCGTTGAGCGCGGCGCTGCGGCAGGCCGGCTGCCGCTTCGTCGGGCCGACCATCGTGTACGCCTTCATGCAGGCCGCCGGCCTGGTCAACGACCACGTGGTGAGCTGCTTCCGGTACCGCCAGCTGGGCGGGAAAGGCTGAAGCGGCGGCACGGTATCAGCGCCGCACGGGCTCGGCCCAGCTCCCCTCGATGTACGGGAAGCGCCGCTCCAGGTCGTCGGCCAGCTCCGCGCCGAGCCCCGGCCTGGCGGGCAGCATCAGATGTCCGGCCTCGATGCGGGGCGGCTCGCGCAGGATCTCCCACTGCAGCGGCCCCTGGACCATGCACAGCTCCAGGACGCGCGGCTGCGGCATGGCGGCGACCAGGTGCGCGTTGGCCAGGGTCATCAGGCCGTTGTGCCAGTTGTGGGGGCAGTGCGGCACGCCGAACTCGTGCGCCCGCTCGGCGATGCGCAGCCCCTCCGTCAGCCCGCACCAGCCGCCGTCCGCCTGGACGATGCCGTAGGCCTTCCTGGCCAGGTACGGCTCGAATTGCTCCACCAGCGTGAACTGCTCGCCACCGGTGATCGGCAGGCGCACGGCGGCGTTCAGCCGCGCGTACCCGTCGATGTCGCGCTGCGGGATGGGCTCCTCGAACCAGGTCCAGCCCAGCTCGTCCAGCGCCCGGGCGATCTCCAGCGCCTGGGGCTCGGTGAAGCGCTGGTTGCCGTCCAGCATCAGCTCCATGCGGGTGCCCACCGCGCGCGTGACCGCCTCGGCCAGGCGGATGAAGCGCTGGGGCGTGACACCGGCCCACGACCACTCCGTGCCCGGGCGCATCTTGAACGCCGTGAAGCCCTGCTCGGCATACCTCACCGCCTCGTCCACCACGGACTCGGGGCGGTCCTCCCAGTCGTAGTCGACGCCGCCGGACGCGTACAGCCGG
>CAZPXM010000160.1:0-7756 GCA_964591015.1 uncultured Gemmatimonadaceae bacterium | reverse complement strand
TGGCTCCCCCCGACCCCATCCTGGGTCTCACCGCAGCCTTCAAGGAGGACCCCAACCCCGCCAAGATCAACCTGGGGGTGGGCGTGTACCAGGACGCCCAGGGACAGACGCCGATCTTCGCCGCGGTGAAGACCGCGGAGGCGCGGGTGCTGGCGGCCCAGCGCAGCAAGAGCTATCTGCCGATCGAGGGGTCGCCGGAGTACGCGGCCGCCGTGCAGGAACTGGTGCTGGGCGCCGACCACGAGGCGGTGGCGAACCGGCGGGCGGTCACCGTCCAGGCTTGCGGCGGTACCGGCGCCCTGCGGGTCGCCGGCGACTTCATCCACCAGCACTTCCCTGCTGCCACGGTGTGGCTCAGCGAGCCCACCTGGGCCAACCACCCGATGATCTTCCGGGCCGCCGGCGTGCCGGTGCGCACCTATCCCTACTTCGACGCGCAGGCGGGCGACCTGGCGTTCGCGCCGATGCTGGCCGCGGTGGAGCAGATTCCCGCCGGCGACGTGCTGCTGCTGCACGGCTGCTGCCACAACCCGACGGGCGTGGACCCCACGACGGAGCAGTGGGAGATCCTCGGCGAGGCCATCCGCGCTCGCGGCATCCTGCCCCTGGTGGACTTCGCCTATCAGGGTCTGGGCGACGGACTGCGGGCCGACGCCCGCGGGCTGCAGGCGCTGTGTGCGCCCGGGGCGGAGCTGCTGATCGCGAGCTCCTTCTCCAAGAACTTCGGGCTGTACAACGAGCGGGTCGGGGCGCTGACCCTGGTGGCCGCGGACCCGCAGGCCGCGGCCAGAGCCCTCAGTCAGCTCCGCGTCGTGGTGCGCACCAACTTCTCCAACCCACCGGCGCACGGCGCGGCCATCGTCGTCGAGGTGCTCAGGGATCCCGCGTTGCGCGCCGCGTGGGAGGCCGAGGTGGACGGGATGCGCGCGCGCATCGCCAGCATGCGGCACCTGTTCGTCCAGACGCTGCAGGCGGCCGGCGTCGCCCGCGACTTCTCGTTCATCGCGCGCCAGCGCGGCATGTTCTCGTTCTCCGGGCTCGCCCCCGAACACGTCCAGCGGCTGCGCCAGGAGCACTCGATCTACCTGGTCGGCTCGGGACGGATGAACGTCGCGGGCATGACGCCGGCCAACATGGAGCGGCTCTGCCGGGCCATCGCCGCCGTGCTGAGCTGAGCGAGCGCGACCCGCGCGGCGGCAGACCGGCCGCCGTCTCAGCAGCGCCCACGGTGCCCGCGCAGGCCCCGCACCACCTCGGGCACGATGGCCAGCACGCGCTCGATCTCGGCGTCGGTGTTGCCCCAGCCCAGGCTGAAGCGCACGGCGCTGTCCGCCTGCTGCGGGCTCTGCCCCATCGCCAGCAGCACGTGCGAGGGGCCGGGGCGCTCCGCCGCGCATGCCGAACCACTGGCGGCAGCGATGCCCCGCTGGTCCAGCGCCTGCACCAGCTCGCGCGCACTCGTGCCCGCGAACGCGAGGTTGCTGGTGTTGGCCAGCCGCGGCGCGCCGCCGTTCACCCGGACGCCGTCCAGCCGCTCGAGCAGGCCCCGCTCGAGCCGGTCGCGCAGGCGGCGCGTCCGTTCCTCCCATGCCGCGCCGTGCTGACGGTGCAGCTCGACCGCCCGGCCGAACCCCACGATCCCCGCCACGTTCTCGGTACCGGCCCGCCGGCCCCGCTCCTGGCCACCCCCGTGGACGAGCGGCTCCAGGACCATGCCGCGCCGCACGTACAGCGCGCCCACCCCCTTGGGTCCGTTGAGCTTGTGCGCGGACACGGCGATGAGGTCGGCGCTCAGGCGATCCGCGTCCACCGGCAGCCGACCCAGCGTCTGCACGGCGTCCACGTGGAAGGCGATGCCGCGGTGCCACGCCAGTTCGCCGACGGCCGCGACGGGCTGGATGACGCCGGTCTCGTTGTTGGCGTGCATCACCGATATCAGGCACGTGCGCTCGTCGATCGCCGCCGCGATCGCCTCCGGGTCCACCGAGCCGTCGGCCCCGGGCGCGACGTAGGCCACCTCGCAGCCGTGGCGCTCGAGCAGGCGGCAGGCGCGCAGCACCGCGACGTGCTCGATGGCGGTCGTCACCACCCGGCGGCGACCGCTGCGGGCGGCCGCCACCACGCCCAGCAGTGCGGCGTTGTCGGCCTCGGTGCCGCCGCTGGTGAAGACCACCTCGTCGGGCGCACAGCGGAGCGCGGCCGCGACCTGTCGCCGCGCGCCATCGACCGCCTCGCGCGCCGCCGCGCCCCAGCGGTGCAGGCTCGACGGGTTGCCGAACGCCGCGTCGAGGTAGGGCGCCATGGCCGCCCGCACCTCGGGCAGCACGGGGGTCGTGGCATTGTGGTCCAGGTAGATGTTTGCCGCAAGCGGCTCAGTCACGACCGTCGCTCCGCTGCTCACTGGACGGCAAAGCTCACCGCCCGGACCAGCGCGCCCGAGCCCGCCAGCAGCTCGGGGCGCACGCGCAGGCGCGTGCCGTCCGCCAGCATGAGCTCCTCGGGCTTGCCCAGGCGCACGCTCTCCGGGCCGCGCTGCACCGCCACGGTGACCTCGGGGCCCACCTCGCGGCCGACGAACTCGGCCAGCACGCGGTCCTGCTCCGGCAGTCCCACGAAGCGATCCACCAGCCCGCGCTGCCGCAGCTCCGCCAGCCGCTCCCACAGCTCGGCCCGGTCCTCCGGCAGATGCCGGCCGGCGACCACGTACAGCGTGTGGACCCGATCGGCGGCGCCGAGCGTGACCCACTCGTCCTGACCCGGCCCGTAGCAGGTGTGCTCCGCGTAGGCGAACTGGCTGGGCAGCAGGTCGGTGACCACTCCCTCGGAGTCGTACAGGAAAACGTGCACTTCGCAGTCGACGGCCGCCAGCAGCCGGGCCTGCAGGCGATCGCCGGCCAACAAGGTGCCCCCTTCGTTCACCTCGAGCTGGCGCGTCAGGCTGCCGTCCACCCGCGTCGCGAGCAGCTCGAACTGGATCTGCAGGCGGTCCCGGCCCGCCGTCACCTCCCCGGCACTCCGGCTGCGGGCCGCCAGTCGCTGCAGGGCATCCGCCGCCAGCCTGCCCGTGCTCGCCCCCACCACCGCGCCCGTGGCCCCGTCCACGGCCAGGAGTCGCACGAACGACCAGGCGCCGGCCGGATGCAGCCGCGCTCCCAGCACCACCGGCGCCTCGGGCCGACGCCACGCCGCGACCGGCAGGCCCACTCCCGGATCCCAGTCCGCGCCGCTGCTGTCCACCGCCGCGACCCGGAGCGCTCCGGCCAGCACGGCCGACAGCAGGTGGTCGTCGATCGCCTGGGTCTCCGGCGTACGGTGTCCGGATTCGTCGCGCACGCCCGCCCACGCCACCGGCCCTGCGCCCAGACCCGCCGCGAGCTGCGCCACCAGCCGCGCCGCCACGACGCTTCCCGCGCGTTCGGCGTCGGCCGTCCTGCCCCAGGAAGCGCACCCCGCGGCCAGGCCAGCCAGGCCGCCGCTGGCCAGCGCCACCGACAACAGCCCTGCCAGAAGTCGGGCATGCCCGCACGGGCCGGCCCCTCGTCGCAGGCCCATCGCGCCGCTCGCCTCGCTAGCCCAGCCGCAGTGCCGGCACCAGCATGTCTCGCACCACTTTCTCCCAGCTCATGGCACTGGCCAGCTCCTGGCCTTGCCGCCACAGCAGCTGCTGCTCCTGGGGCGTCCTCGGCAGCTGCGCCGCCAGGTGCGCCGCCACGCGCGCCGCAGCGGCAGCCTCGACGCGCGCGCAGTCCGCCGGACCCAGGGCGTGCGCCGCGGCGAGGTCGACCTCGGCGGACAGCGAGGCGTACTCGCCTGCCACCAGGTTGCTGCAGGGGCGCCCTGCCAACACGCGCCGGGCGAAGCCCACGCAGCCGCACACATCGCTGGCGACGCACACGGCGCCGCTGCTCAGCGGCTCGAGCACGGCGATCCCGAAGGGCTCGTACAGCGACTGTCCGAACTCCGCGTCCGTCCCCAGGCGCAGGTCGGCGAACGACATCGCCTCCGGCACGGCCGGTCCGCAGCTCGCGCGGCCGAAGCCGAACTGGTTGAGGAAGACGACGCGCACGGCGACCGCGCTGGCGTTGAACCGGCGCACGAGCAGATCGAAATCCAGCTCGCCCGACGTCAGGTCGGGGTACCCCTCGCGGTGCGCCAGCGGCCACCCGTACTCGCCGGCCATGCGCCACACCTCGCCGCCCGGGCGCGGCCCCGCTGCGGAGGCCAGCACCAGCAGCACTGCCCGCTGCCCGGCCGCGGCCAGCCGCGCGTCGAGGTGCCGCAGGACCAGCAGGTCGCGCCAGAGGCCCTTGCTGCGCACGAGCCGCGTCACGTGCGTGAACACCCAGTCCGGTTCCCAGCCCAGCAGCGCCGCCGCGAACTGGCGCAGCCGCGCCCGGGCCTGCCGGCGCTCCGGGCCGCTGGCCGCGGCGCGCGGGATGCCGTTGTACACCACGTCGATGGCGCGCCCGGCGAACTCCGGACCGAGGAAGCGCAGTTCCTCCACCACCCAGTCGCCCACCGCCAGCACGGCATCGCAGCGCCACGCGCGGCTCACCAGCGCGTGCTTGTAGAACCAGTCGTGGGCGCCGAAGTGATCGGCGAGATAGCCGCCGGTGCGGCGCGCCAGGCGCAGGACTTGGTAGAAGGCCAGATCCCGCCCGGGGCCGTGCTCGATCACCAGCCGGGCCGTGGCGACCTCGTGGGCATAGAAGGCGGTGCGGAAGCGCCGGTCGCCGCCGAGAATCGCCCGGAGCACGGTGCACAGGCCCATGAACTCGTGGGCGATCAGCCAGCAAGGCTCCCCGGAGTCGCCCAGCAGGGCGCGCACGGCCTCCACCCCGGGATCGGCCAGCCGCAGGAAGAGTTCGTACTCGCTGTTCGCCTCGTACCGCCGCGAGTCCAGTCCGAACCGCTCGTAGAGGTAGTACTTGAACTCGTCCTCGCGGCGGTGCGGGCGGCCCACGTCCACCATCAGCACCTCGGCCCAGGCCTCGCGGCCGTCGCTGCCCAGCAGCCGCCTGCCGTGCACCAGACGCACCCCGTAGAACGAGGCCACCTGCGCCAGCGCGGCGGCGGCGGGAGCCGCACCCGCGCCGCGGAGGCTGTCGAACCAGACCTCCAGGCCCGGCACATCCGCCTGGCCGCCGGCGGCGGCGGATGGCAGCGGCCCCAGCAGGATCGTGCGCTCGACGCGCTCCTGATAGGCCCTGGCCACGATCAGGCCGCGCAACACGGTGCCGATGCCGCCGGACTGCTCGACGGCCTCGTGAGTGACGTGGACGCAGGTGACCAAGGGCACAGGACTCCAGGCGAACCGTCCCAGAAGGCGGCCAGCAACGGACGGGCCGCGTCGTCGGCCCCACTGGCCAGCGCGGCGCCCGATCTCGCCGGTGCAGGCCGGAGGCGCGCGCCGACTGGTGCCGAGCGGCGGCAAACTTAGGCGCCGGCCCGCTGGCTGTCCACGCTGCGCCGCCCGGCTGGGCGAACGGGGCCCCGCTGGCGCCGCCAACACGGGGCCGCGTGCCCCAGGCAAAGGCCGACGGCCCGCACGGCTCCCGGCGAATCGCGCGGGAGCGGGTGGCGCGGCACGCGGAGAAACGCTGGCCCGGGGCGCGGATCCTGCTAGATTACGCCGCAGTCGGGCCGCCGCGGCTGAGCGACGCCGCGGTCGGGGCGCGCCGGGCAGCGGCGCGTCTGCGCCGGACGCATCGCAGCCGCTCGGGGCGAACGCCCTCCCCTGGCGCCCCTGGGCGGCTGGCGGCGTCCACGAGCATGCCGGAGGGAGGGCTGCGGTGAGCGGTCTCCAGGAATCGATCGATGCGCGCGAGCTCATCGCGCTGGCCCTGCGCGAGGACCTCGGGGCGGCGCCGCCCACGGCCGCCGCCGACCTCACCGCGGCCTGGACGGTGCCGGCGGCGGCGCAGGCGCAGGCCGAGATCGTCGCCCGCGCGCCGGGCGTGCTCGCCGGGATCGGCCTGCTCGACCAGATCTACGGCATGCTCGACCCGCGCGTCCGGGTGGCAGCCGCCAGAGCCGACGGTGCGGACCTGGCAGCGGGCGAGGTCGTCGCCCGCGTGCAGGGCCCCGCTCGGTCCCTGCTGGCCGGCGAACGCACCGTCCTGAACTTCCTCCAGCGGCTCAGCGGCGTGGCCACCCTGACGCGCCGCTTCGTGGCGGCCGTGGCGGGCACCGGCGCACGGATCACGGACACCCGCAAGACGACGCCGGGCTGGCGCCAGCTCGAGAAGTACGCCGTGCGCGCCGGCGGCGGCGTGAACCACCGCATGGGCCTGTACGACGCCGTGCTGATCAAGGAGAACCATGCGGCCTGCGCCGGCGGCGTGGCAGCGGCGGTGCGGCAGGCCCGGCAGGCGGCCGCGGCGGCCGGCAGGCACGTGCCGCTGTTCGCGGAGGCCGAGTCGCTCGCCGAGGTGCGGCAGCTCGTCGAGGTGCGGCCGGACCGCATCATGCTCGACGACATGCCCCTGGAGGACGTGCGCCAGGCCGTCCGGCTGATCCGCGCCGGGCTCCCCGGGACGCAGATCGAGGCCACGGGCGGCGTCCGTCTGGAGAACGTGCGACAGCTGGCCGAGACCGGCGTGGATCTGATCTCGGTCGGCAGCCTCACCCACTCGGCGCCCGCGCTCGACCTGAGCATGCTCTTCCGCAGCGAGGCGCCCGACCCGGCGGCTCCGGCGGCCTGAGTCGGCGGCCAGCCCGCCCCCGCGCGGGCGGCGGCCGCGACCCCAGCGCCCTGCCGCGCACCGCGCGGTTCAGCCGCTGCCCGCGCGACCCGGCGCCAGCCGCCGGGCGATCTCCGCGGCCAGGGGGCCCCGCTTGACGGCCAGGATCCTGGCACCCGGGCAGCCGACCGCGACGCTCAGGCGATCCAGATCCTCCAGCACGCGCACCTCGACGCCGCGCCGGCCCAGCCCGGCCAGCTCGCGCCGCGTGTTTGCGGAGACCTCCTTGGCCACCAGTACCAGCGCCAGGCCGCGCGTGCGCCGCACCGCGGTCAAGCCGACGACCAGGTCGCCGGCGCGGCGCGCCAGGCCCGCAACGCTCGCCGCGCGCGCCAGCGCCCCGGCCGTCACCGGCGCCGCGACGCCGCTCCTCCAGCTCTCCTGCTCGTTGGGCACGACTCTCTTCGGCGTCTCATGCGCGGAGGGGAAGGCGCAGCCGGAGTCTCAGTGATGCGCTCACCTATGGCGAGCCAACCGGCTCACGGGTCGCCTGTCACTTGGTCTCGGTCGGCGCCTTGCCGCACGCCTCGCCGAGGGTCTTGACGCAGTCGACGGCGAGGATCAGCAGCGCGAAGGCGCCGAGAACTGCCGGGACGATGTAGACCTTCTGGTAGGCGAGCCCTTCCCACCAATGGCCCAGAACGGGCGATCCCAGCCAGGCACCCACCCAGCCGATGATCACCTTGGCGAGGAACGAGCGGGCTCCCGCGACCACGTACAGCTTGGCTCCATAGTGCAGAATCGCGGACACGACGATGCTGATCACCAGCAGAATCAGGAAGCATGCGAAGTCCATGCCGATCATAAGGCCCTCCTCTCTCGGCAGGCGCTCCCCCTCCGCTTCCGTTCGCTGTCAGCCGACCTGGCACCCGTCCGGCTTGGTAGCCAAAACAGCCTCGCTCGTCAAGTGGGCGCCTGCCCCGCGGCGCCGGCGGGTTCGCGGCCCCCACCCCCCCGCGCCCGCGCCTGGGTGATGGCGCTCGGCCCGGCCTTGACGCGACGGGTGCGCCCCA
>CAZPXM010000159.1:0-8082 GCA_964591015.1 uncultured Gemmatimonadaceae bacterium | reverse complement strand
AGCTAGCACTCCGCTGCAGATAGGGCGACAAAACTACCCCCGCCCTCCCCGGCTGTCAAGGCGGCCACCCTCCGCAGGCCGTTCCTGTCGTCTTGCATGGGCCCGCCAGGCAGCCGGCCCTGGCCGGCCGCGCCTCAACCACGCCGGAGATGCCGAGCGCGCGCGTGGCGTCGGTGCCACGCCCTCAGCAGCCAGACCGCAGCCAGCCCCACCACCGCCGCCAACACGCTCCGATGGCAGGCTCGCAGGGCCGCAACAGCCGCCTCCCAGTGCCGCCCGAGCCGCGTTCCCAGCCAGAGCAGCAGCCCGTTCCACAGCGCCATGCTGACCGCCGCGGCGGCGACCACCGAACGCCAGTCCATCCTGCCGAGGCCGGCACCGAGGGCGATCGCGCTGCGCACGCCGCTCAGAAAGCGGTTCACCAGGATCAGCGCCACTCCGTAGCGCGCCAGCCACCGTTCGGCCTGCGCCAGCCTGGCCGCCTGGACTCCGCGCCTGTGCCCCTGCCGGGTCCACGCGCGTCCCGACGCTCGCCCGACGGCGTACATCGCCACGAAGCCGGCGGTGCCTCCCGCCCAGGTGGCGGCGAACACCGCCGGTCCCGAGAGCGCCCCCCGGCCCGCCAGATACGCGCCGAACAGGACGACGGTGTCGCCGGGAACCGGGGGCAGGATGTTCTCGAGAAAGGCGCACAGCGCCAGGCCCAGATAGGCCCACGCGGGCGCGACGGCCGCCCACTGCTCCACCAGCGCATTGACCTGGGCGGCCATGGGGCGCGCTCACGCCTCGACGAGCGCGACGGCCTGGGCAGCCAGTCCCTCTTCGCGCCCGACGAAACCCAGCCCCTCGGTCGTGGTGGCCTTGACCGACACCTGCTCCGCCGCCACGCCCATGGCCCCGGCCAGCGCGGCGGCCATCGCTCCGCTGTGCGGCGCCAGGCGCGGCCGCTGCGCCAGGACGACGGCGTCCACGTGGAGGATGCGGGCGCCGCGCGCGCGCAGCAAGGCGCAGGCGCGCTCCAGCAGGATCAGGCTCGAGATCCCCGCGTACTCAGGCTCGGTGTCGGGGAAGAGGCGGCCGATGTCCCCGCAGCCAGCCGCGCCGAGCAGCGCGTCGATGACGGCATGGGTGAGCACGTCCGCGTCGGAGTGGCCAGCCAGACCGCGCCCAAAGGGCACGCGCACTCCTCCCAGGACCAGCGGCCGCCCCTCGACCAGCGCGTGCACGTCGAAACCCTGACCGACCCGCAACCGCGCGCGCGCCATGGCTCCTCCGTCGGCGATCGGGTTCGCACCGCCGAGCTGGTGCTCGGCCCACTGCAGGTCCTCGGGCGTGGTGATCTTGATGTTCCGCCACTCCCCGGCCACCAGCCGCACCGGCAGCCCCAGGTTCTCCACCATGCTCGCATCGTCGGTGGGCACCACGCCCGCCGCCGCCTGGGCGTGCGCCTCCAGCAGCACCTGCCGGCGGAACCCCTGCGGCGTCTGGGCCGCGTACAGGCCGCGCCGATCCGGGGTGGCGATCACCCACCCGCCGCGCGCCTGCTTGATCGTCTCGGCGACCGGCAGCGCCGCCGCTGCCGCGCCGTGCTCCCAGGCTGCCTGCGCCACCCGCGCCAGCAGGTCGTCCGACACGAACGGGCGAACCGCGTCGTGGACGAGCACGAGATGATCCTCGGGCAGGGTGTGGGCCAGCCCCGCACCCACGCTCAGCCAGCGCTCCGCGCCGCCGTCGACCACCGCGCGCACCTTGCCGTACGTCTCCGGCCCCAGCTTCCAGCCGGCGCACCGGTCGCGATCCTCCGGCCGCACCACCAGGATGATCGCCGCCACGGCCGGCGCCTCCTGCAGACGGGCCAGCGTGTGGGCCAGCACCGGCTTGCCACCGAGCAGCAGGTACTGCTTGGGGACCTCGCCTCCCATCCGGCGCCCGCTGCCGCCTGCCGGGACGATCGTCACTGCGCCGGGGCAGTCCATCGCCTCCTCACACGATCAGCATGGCGTCGCCGTAGCTGTAGAAACGGTAACCAGCCCGCACGGCCTCGCCGTAGGCCGCCAGGACCCGCTCGCGGCCGGCGAAGGCCGCCACCAGCAGCAGCAGCGACGAGCGCGGCAGATGAAAGTTGGTGATCAGCGCGTCCACCGCGGCGAAACGGTAGGGCGGGAAGATGAACCTGTCGGTCAGGCCGGCCCATGGCTCCACCCGGCCACTGCCCGCCGCCGCCGTCTCCAGCGCCCGCACGACCGTGGTGCCCACCGCGACCACGCGCCCACCCCGCTGGCGAGCGCGCTCGATGGCACGTGCCACCGCCGCACCCACGACGCCGTGCTCGGGCTCCAGCACGTGCTGGCGAGGGTCTGCGCAGCGGACCGGAGCGAACGTGCCCGGACCCACGTGCAGCAGGATGCGCGCCACCTCCGTGCCCTGCGCCTGGATGCGCTCCAGCAGTTCGGGAGTGAAATGAAGGCCCGCCGTCGGGGCCGCCACCGCTCCCTGCTCCGCCGCGAACACCGTCTGGTACCGCTGCTCGTCCAGGGCCTCGGGCGGGCGACGGATGTACGGAGGAAGGGGGACGCGGCCATGCGCAGCCAGCAGGCCCGGCACGTCGACCTGGCCGTCGAAGCGCACGCGCAGGCGCCCTTCGCCCGCGCGGGCGACGACCGTGGCCGCGACCGCCCCGTCGAGCTCGAGGCGCGCCCCGGGCCGCAGCCGCCTGCCGGGTCTGCCCAGGGCCAGCCAGGCCTCGCCCTCGGGACGCACCAGCAGCAGCTCGACTCGGCCCCCGTCCGCCAGCCGGCCCAGCAGACGCGCGCGCATGACGCGGGTACGGTTGACCACCAGCACGTCGGCTGGCCGCAGGTACTGCAGGACCGCGTCGAAGCGCCGGTGGGCGATGGTGCCGCGGGCGCGGTCCAGCACCAGCAGCCGCGACTGGTCGCGCACCGGGGCCGGGTACTGGGCGATCTGCGCGAGAGGAAGATCGAAGTCGTAGTCGGCCAGATTCATGCGGCTCCGACCGCCTGGTGTCCCGCGGCAGCAGGATCCGCCTAGAGCCGCTCGTCGAGCCACGCGAGGACCGCAGCCAGCGCCGCCGGCTCGTCGTTGAGCAGATCCAGCCCGTGGGCGGCCGAACCCGGGATCACCAGCACCTCCTTGGGTTCGGCGGTGCGCGCGGCGAGGCTGGCAGCGAAGTCCGCGTAGCGGAGGACCGTTCCGGCCGCATCGCCCGCACTGATCGCGTCCTCGCCCCCCACCACGAACAGGATGGAACGAGGGGTGAAGGGGCTGAGCGAGGCGCCGACGACAGCCGGCCGCAGCGAGGTGCGCTCCCACAGACCCGGCGAGAGGGACACCGCGGTCCGGATCTGCCCCGCCAGCGCACCCGCGCTCACGTAGGCGATGTTGCCGCCCGAACCGCTGCCCACCACTGCGAGCCGCGCCGGGTCGACTTCCGGCCGGTTCGCCATCCAGTCCAGCGCCGCCCGCACATCCAGGTAGCTGCTGTCCAGGTCGGCCAACGTCACCACCTGCCTACCGCCCGGCAGCAGCGTCTGGCCGAACCCGCGCAGATCGACCGCCAGCGCCGCGTAGCCGCGCTCCATCAGCGCGACGAACAGCGGCGACTGGGTCACCCACGTCTGCTTCTGCCCGTCCAGATCGTGCACGAGGACGACCCCGGGCGCGGCGCGCGTCTCCCGGGCGGCTCCCAGCAAGCCGCTCACCGTCACCCCGTCGAGCGTCCGGAAAGAGACCTGGCGGACAGGATAGACACGCCCCTCGCCAGTCTCGTACTCGGGCCCGATCGGCGACCGGCCCCCATCATCCTGGGCGCATCCAGCGAGCGCCACGGCAAGCAGCGGCAGCAGCCTCCAGCGGTGGCCAGACATGCCTGCTCCCACGCTCCAGATCCCATGATGCCGCCCCGCACCAGCGGGACAGGCGACGCCCGACGGAAGGGCTCCCTCCTTGCCGCCAGCCAGCGCGGCGGCCCGGCGCCAGCGATCGCCTGTCGGCCGAGCGGCCCCGGGGTGTGGTGAATTAACTCCCGCGCCTGATGACTGTCAATCTGGTGTGCGAGCCGGTCCACGGTCCGCACTGCTTGACCGCGCCGCCAGGCCCGGCTTACCCTCTCACGGCCATGATCAGACTCGTCAGTGTCACCTTCTCCTACCCGGGAGGCCCCCCGGTTCTGGACGACCTGTCGCTGGCGATCGAGCGCGGCGAGCACGTGGCGATCATCGGCGCCAACGGTTCGGGCAAGACCACGCTGGCACGCTGCCTGAACGGACTGCTGATCCCGCAGCACGGACAGGTCGAGGTCGACGGGCTGCTGACCCGGCGGCCCGATCACCTGCCGCGGGTCCGCGAGCGGGTGGGCATGGTGTTCCAGAACCCCGACGACCAGCTGGTGGCCACCAGCGTGGAGACCGAGATCGCGTTCGGCCTGGAGAACCTCGGCGTGCCGCGCGCCCAGATGCGCGCCCGGGTGGAGGCCGCGCTGCACGAGTTCGCACTGGAAGCCTACCGGCGGCAGCCGCCGCATCAGCTGTCGGGAGGCGAGAAGCAGCGGCTCGCCGTGGCTGCCACCATGGTGCTGCAGCCGGCCTACCTGGTGCTCGACGAGCCGACGGCGCTGCTGGACCCCATGAGCCGAGCGCGGGTGCTGGCCCTCCTGCACTCGCTGCCGGCCCGCTTCAACACCGCCCTGGTGCACATCACCCAGGATCCCGAGGAGGCGAGTCAGGCCGAGCGCGTGCTGGTGCTGCACCAGGGCCGACTGCGCGAGGACGCCCCCCCGGCCGTGCTGTTCGCGAAAGGGGAGTTCCTGGAATCGATGGGTCTGGGACTGCCTTTCGCCGCGGCGCTCCGCCAGACGCTCGTCCGGCGCGGCCTGGCCCTGCCGCTGCCCGACGGACGGGCGCCGACCGAAGCGCAGTTGCGCGAGCAGCTGCGGCGGCGGGGTGGCCTGCCGACCGTCGCCCCGTCACCCGCGCCCCCTGGCCAGCCGCGAGCCATCAAGCTGGCCACCGCCGAGCTGTCCTACACGTACGACCGCGGCCTGCCCACGCAGCGGGCGGGGCTGGACTCGGTCAGCATGGAGGTGCCGGCCGGCAGCGTGCTGGCGCTGCTGGGCACGAGCGGCGCCGGCAAGACCACCCTGGCCCAGCACCTCAACGGTCTGCTGCGCCCGGACCGCGGCCGGGTCCTGCTGGACGGCAGCGACATCCGGCAGCAGCCTCTGCCGCGCGTCCGGCAGCGCGTCGGCCTGGTGTTTCAGTTCCCCGAGCTGCAGCTTTTCGCCGAGACCGTGGCCGCAGACGTGGCGTACGGCCCGCGCAACCTCGGCTGGCCCGAGCAGCGCGTGGCCGCGGCGGTCGAGCGCGCGCTGGCGGCGGTCGGGCTGCCCCTCGCGGAGTTCGGCCAGCGGCCTCCCAGCGGCCTCAGCGGCGGACAGAAGCGACGCGCTGCCCTGGCCGGCATACTGGCCATGGAGCCCGAAGCCCTGGTCCTGGACGAGCCCAGCGCCGGGCTGGACCCACAGGCCACCGGCGTCATGCTGGACACCTTCGCCCGGCTGGCCGGCGCCGGGACGACGCTGATCCTGATCACGCACGACATGGACATCGTGGCTCGCCTGGCCGACCACGTCGTCGTGCTGCGCTCCGGCCGCGTGGTCCTGGCCGGGAGCACACGAGAGGTACTGGCGGCGCCCGACTTCCCCCGGCACAGCGGCCTGGAGCCGCCCCCGGCACTCCGCTTCGCGCGGAGTCTGGCAGGCGATGCCGCCGCGCCGGGGCAGTGGCCGCTGACGCTGGACGAGCTGGCGGCGGCCATCGTGCGCGGTCAGCCCGGGCTGCCGGCTGGGGCGCCGCGGTCCCGACCGGAGGGCGGCGCCGCACCCGTCGAACGCGATCCGTGCTGAGGCGCCGGCCGTCGCGCCGCTGGCAGCCGCGGCGCCGCGCCGGCAGCCACCGTGCCGCGGCACCGCGCGCCCACAGGAGAGTCCGATGGACCGTTTCCAGCGCAGCATCCTGGTGACCGGCGGGCGGGTCGTCGATCCGGCCGCCCGGCGCGACGAGCAGGCGGATGTGCTCGTGATCGATGGTCGGGTGGCAGCCGTGGGTGCCGACCTGCGGCCGCCGGCCGGCTGCCCGCGCTTGCGCGCGGCCGGGCTGCTGGTGACTCCCGGCTTCATCGACGCGCACGTTCATCTGCGCGAGCCCGGTTTCGAGCAGCGCGAGACCATTGCCAGCGGGACCGCGGCGGCGGCGGCGGGCGGCATCTGCGCGTGCGTGGCCATGCCCAACACGCGCCCGGCCCCCGACACGCCGGCGCACCTGCAGGCCATCCAGGAGCGGGTGCGGCGCACGGCCGCCGTGCGGGTGCATCTGCTCGGCTGCATCACCGCCGAGCGCGCCGGCCGGCACCTGGCACCGCTGGAGGCGCTGGCCGCTGGCGGCGCGGTGGGCTTCTCCGACGACGGTGACCCGGTGGCCGATGCGGAGCTGATGGCAGCCGCGCTCGCCGCGGGGCGCCGCCTGCAGCGCCCCGTGGCGCCCCACGAGGAGGACCGCGCGCGCACGGCTGGAGGCTGCCTGCACGCGGGCGCGGCAGCGCGGCGGCTCCGCGTCGGCGGCATGGAGCCCGAAGCGGAGGAGTGCCTGATCGCGCGCGACCTGGAGCTGGTCCGCCAGACCGGTGGTCCGCTGCACGTGGCCCACGTCAGCACGGCGGCCGGCGTGGCGATGATCCGGGCCGCGCGCGCCGCGGGCCTCCCCGTCACGGCCGAGGCGACGCCGCACCACTTCGCCCTGACGGACGAGGCGGCGCTGGAGCATGGGGCCAACGCCAAGATGAACCCGCCGCTGCGCACGGCGGCCGATGTGGAGGCCCTGCGCCAGGGACTGGCCGACGGCACGATCGCCGTCATCGCCACCGACCACGCCCCGCACACCGTGCCGGACAAGGCCCTGCCTCTCCAGCAGGCGCCGTTCGGCGTGGTCGGCCTGGAGACGGCCGTGGGGCTGACGTGGACGTGCCTCGTGCGCGCGGGGGTGCTCTCGCTGGCCGCGGCCGTGGCCTGCTGGACCCAGCACCCGGCGGCCGTCTTCGGGCTTCCCGGCGGCTCCCTGTCGCCCGGTTCGCCGGGCGACCTGACCATCATCGATCCCGATCTCGAATGGACCGTCGCGCCCGCCGAGTTCCGCTCGCAGGCGCGCAACACGCCCTTCGCCGGCTGGCGGCTCACCGGCAGGGCCGTGGCGACCATCGTGGGGGGTGCCGTCGTCCATCGCTGGCTGCCGCCACCTGGCCGCAGCGGCAACCGCGGTCCGTAGCGGCAGGCAGGGACCTTCACCGGCACACCCGCGCGCACGCGCGCCGGCCGGTTCGCCTACGGACGCCAGGCGTCGGGCAGGTGCTGGACGCGCGGCGGCGAGGCATCCAGCTCGACGACGATCACGTCGAAACGACAGGGGGGCTCGCCCGGCTGGCGGGCCAGGTAGTGGCGCGCGGCCTGGGCCATCCGCGCTCGTTTCGCCGCGTCCACCCGGGCCGCCGGCCAGCCCAGGCCCCTGCCTGCCGTGGCCTTGACCTCGACGAAGACGATCTCGGGACCGTCGCGCACGATCAGATCGATCTCGCCGCCTGCCGCGCGATAGCGGCGCGCCAGCACCTCGCCGCCCCGCGCGCGCAAGTGGCGTGCCGCCAGCTCCTCCCCGCACACGCCGGCTGCCGCGGCAGCGCGCCGCCCCGTCGGGGTCCGCGGCGCCTGGCCGCCGAGTCCCTCGTCGGCCGGGCCCACCACACCCGCGAACGAGCGCCGGTGCAGCGGGCACGGGCCATGGCAACGCAGAGCGGCCAGGTGGGCGCTGGTGCCGTAGCCCTTGTGCCGCTCGAAGCCGTACTGCGGATAGCGGACCGCCAGGGCGGTCATCAGGCCGTCGCGGTAAACCTTGGCCACCACCGAGGCCGCGGCGACGGACAGACTGCGGGCGTCGCCGTCGATGATCGGCACCTCGGTCAGGCCGCTGCCCGGCACATGAGGTCCGTCCACCAGCACCGCGCCGGGCGGCGACGGCA
>CAZPXM010000158.1:0-8143 GCA_964591015.1 uncultured Gemmatimonadaceae bacterium | reverse complement strand
ATATACGCTGGCACCCGGCAAGACGTCGAGCGAAGCCAGAGCTGGCGCCTCGGGCACGGGCGCCGGGGCTGGGATGCGCGGCGGGTGGGGCGGCCGGGACCGACCCGCGCGCCAGGCAGTGCACCGGCCAGCGCAGCGACCCGCGCCGGCGGGCCGTGTCCGGCGGCACCAGCGAGCGCGGCAGCGACTCGCGCCGGCGGGCGGTGCCCGGCGGCACCGGCTTCTGGAGCGTCTTCTGGCAGCGCCTGCGGGCCGCGCCTATCTTGCCTGCCACATGAAGGGTGCCGCCCGGCCTGGAATCTGCGCCGCCAACAGCCTGGCGCACGGCGCCCCACGCACGGCACCCTACGGCACCATTGACCTGGCGCGGGCCCTTGCGCGCCCGCAGCACGGCAAGGAGCGAGCATGTCCGAGATCGAGGCGGTGGGAGCCATCGTGGACTCCGGCCCGATGGACTGGCAGGTGATCCAGCAGGATGGGCGAGGCACGGGCAGCATGGACCTCGCGGGTCGCTGGGCCGGCGAGGCGCCGGGACAGGTGGAAGTCCGCCTCGTCCAGGAAGCATCCGGGGCGCCGGTCGCCGCCGCCCTGGACTGGTCTGCCGCGACGACGCGTCCCGACGGTACCTGGGAGGCGCGGATCCGCGACATCCCGGCCGGCGGCCTCTACCGTCTGGAGACGCGCTTCCACAGCGCCGCCAATCCGGCCGGTGAGTGGTCCACGCGCGGCGACCTGCGCCACCACCTGGGCGTCGGCGAGCTGTGGCTCATCGCCGGGCAGAGCAACTCCGCCGGGTACGGCCGCGGCATCGTCGAGGATCCGCCCGAGCTGGGGCTCCACGCGCTGCGCCACAGCGAACGGTGGGACCTGGCCGCCCACCCGCTCAACGACTCCACCGGCACGCGCCACCCCGTGAACCGCGAGGGCGCCAATCCCGGGCACTCGCCCTTCCTCCAGTTCGCCCGCACGCTGAAGCGCGCGCTGGGGTGCCCGATCGGTCTCATCCCGACCGCGCTGGGCGGCTCGGCGCTGGCGCCCTGGAACCCCGCCGAAGGCGAGGCGCCGCTGTACCGCAACATGCTCCACTGCGCCAGGCTCGCCGGCGGTCGGGTGGCTGGCGTGCTGTGGTACCAGGGAGAATCCGATACCTCGCCGGCGCTGGGACAGACCTATGGCGAGCGGTTCGCCCAGGCGGTGCGCGCCTGGCGCGAGGCCCTGGCGGCCCCGGAGCTGGCCGTCCTCACCGTGCAGCTCAACCGGGTGCTGGGCCCGAGCACGCCGGACAGCGATCGGGGCTGGTCGCTGGTCCGCGAGGCGCAGCGCCGTGCCGCGCGCGAGCTGCCGGGCGTGGCCGTGGTGCCGGCGCTCGACCTGCCCCTCAGCGACGGCATCCACACCAGCCCGGCCGGGAATCTGATCCTCGGCGAGCGCCTGGCGCGGGCGGCGCTCGGTCTGGTGTACGGGCGGCCGGTGGACTACCGCGCCCCGGATATCCGGCGGGCCGCGCGCAGCGCCGACGGCACCTGCGTCGAGCTGGAGTTCGACCACGTGCGCAGCCGTCTGGAACCGCTCGATCTGGTCAGCCAGTGCTTCGCCGTGGAGGCCAACGGCGAGGCCGTGACGATCCGGGCCACCCGTTTCCCGGGCGGCAACCGCGTCCGGCTGCACCTGGAGAAGCCGCTGGCCGGCGCGGCGGTGGTCCACGGCGCCGGCGGCGCGGCTCCCCCGCCCGTGCCGCTCGACGTGGAGCGGCAGATGCCGATCCTCGCCTTCTGCGACGTGCCGGTCGAGTGAGCCGGCCGGCAGCAGCCACGTCCGGCGCTCGCCGCCCCGTCGTCCGCCGGGCGAGCGACGCGACGGCGCAGGGCCGCCGCCGTGCCATCAGGACGAGACCATGACCGATTTCATCGAGATGAAGCTGCCGGACGGCAGCACCTTCCAGACGTGGGAAGTGGCCTGGACGCCGACCCGGACCTACCACGTGGCGCAGCGACACCCCGCCGCCTCCGACGACAACGAGGGCAGCGAGGCCGCGCCCTTCAGGACCATCCAGCGGGCAGCGGCCGTCCTGCTGCCGGGCGAGCGGGTCATCGTGCATGCAGGCGTGTACCGCGAGTGGGTGCGGCCCCAGCGCGGCGGCGACGGCCCCGCCCGCATGATCTGGTACCAGGCCGCCGACGGCGAGCCGGTGACGATCAAGGGTTCGGACGAGTGGCGCCCCCAGTGGACCCGGTCGCGCTACATCCGCTCCACGCGCTTCGTCTCCTGGGAGGCGGCCCTGACCGGCTCCATGTTCGCCGGCGCCAACCCCTTCTGCCTGGCCAACGGGTACATGGACCGGAACTGGGGCTACTCGACCGGCTACGAGCTGCGCCGCGGCATGCTCTTCCTGGACGGCCAGCCGCTCCGCCAGGTGGCGGACCCCGGCCACCTGGAGCACCTCGACGGCGCGCCCGGCGCGTTCTGGGTCGAGGAGAACGGCATGGCCATCCACCTGCGCCTGGCCGGCGAGCGCGACCCCGACGGGCTCGTCTACGAGATCACCACGCGCGAGCAGGTGTTGGCCCCCGCCGAGCGCTACCTGAACTACATCCGCGTCAGCGGCTTCCGGATGCTCCACGCGGCCAACGGGGTGCCGATCCCCTGGCCCCAGCGCGGCCTGCTCAGCGCCACCGCGGGGCACCACTGGATCGTCGAGGACTGCGAGATCGCGCACGCCAACACCATCGGCATGGACCTGGGCGGCCAGTGGTGGTACTACGGCCAGGGCGAGTGCCAGGGCCATCACATCGTGCGCCGCAACTACATCCACCACTTCGGGGTGTGCGGCATCGCCGGCTGGCACAACAGGGCCAACGAGAACCTGCTGGTCGAGGACAACCTGCTCACCGACAACTGCACCATGCAGGTTCCGGGCCACTGCGAGAACGCCGCCATCAAGATCCATCGCACGGTGAATGCGCTGATCCGGCGGAACGTGATCGTGCGCACGTGGTACGGCGCGGCGATCTGGCTCGATGGCGAGATCTACAACACCCGGATCACGCAGAACGTGTGCCTGGAGAACCACGACTGCTGCTGGGGCCAGATCTTCCTGGAGATCAACGAGGGCCCCAACCTGGTCGACAACAACGTCCTGTTCGAGACCCACCGCTGGGACTGGGGCGGCGGCATCGACCCGGCCCGGGGCTTTCACAGCCACGACGCCGAGAAGGTCGTCATCGCGCAGAACCTGATCCTCGGTGGCGAGGACGAGGCCATCCACGTGGCCAGGGGGAACCCGGAGCGGACCGGCCGGCCGTTCGAGAACGACTTCCGCATCTGGGGCAACATCCTCGGCGCCTATCGCGAGCTGGTCTTCCTCCCCAACGACACGAGCCGCTCGAACCACAACCTGTTCGCCGTGTACCCGGCGCAACTGGCGGACGCCTTCGTCGCCGACGGCGAGCACCGGCTCTCGCTGGAGGCCTGGCGGCAGGCGGGGCAGGACGCCGACAGCGTGGTCGCGCCGCTGCTGGTCTCGATCGACAAGGAGCGGCTCACCCTCTCGGTCAGGGCGGCACACCTGGAGCGGCTGCCAAAGTACGCGCCGCCGGGCGAACTGCTGCCTGGCCTGGTAACCGGCAAGGACGCGTTCACCCTGGACTTGCTGTCGCGCGACCGCCGCGGCGTCTTCGGCGTCGGCCCCATCGCGGATCTGCCGCTGGACGGCACCGAGGTGTCGATCGATCCACGCCGACTGCCGGGAAGGACCCGAGCTTGACCGGGCCCTGAGCAGAGCATAGCATGCGGCCACGCATGGCGCGCCGGTTCGCTGGCCGCAAGCCCCTGGCTGGCGGGGCGCGCCGCGGCGACCTGGGCCCGCAGTCCCGCGGGCCAGTGCGCGTCGCCAACCAGGCGAAAAGCGATGCCCGATACGGACCGCATCCGTCCCTGGGCCGGGAATCCCCGCTACTGGCAGCTCGAGGGACGCCCGATGCTCCTCCTGGGAGGCAGCCGGGAAGACAACCTGTTCCAGATTCCTGACCTGGACGAGCACCTGGATCTGCTGGCGAGCGTCGGCGGCAACTACGTCCGCAATACGATGAGCGACCGGGACGAGGGCAACGTCTACCCCTACCTCCGGCTGGCCGATGGTCGGTACGACCTGGACCGGTGGAACGAGGAGTACTGGGACCGCTTCGCGCGCCTGCTGCGCGGCACTGGCCAGCGCGGGATCGTCGTCCAGCTCGAGATCTGGGATCGGTTCGACCTGACCGATGCCAAGGGTACGGGCCACTGGCAGCGCCATCCCTATCGTCCGGCCAACAACGTGAACTACACCAGCGACGAGACCGACCTGGCCGATGCCTATCCGGATCACCCCGCCGGGGATCGGCACCCGTTCTTCCACACGGTCCCCGGCATGCGGAAGTACCGGCCAGTGTACGACCGCTTGCGCCCGTACCAGGAACGCTTCGTCACCAAGGTGCTGGCGCACAGTCTGCCGTACGGCCACGTGCTCTATTGCGTCGACAACGAGACCTCGACGGAGCCTGCGTGGGGGCTGTACTGGCGCGACTTCATCAAGCGGCAGGCGGCCGCCAGCGGCGTGGAAGTCTGCGTCACCGACATGTTCGACGATGGCTGGAAACCAGAGGAGTCCGCCAACATCGGCCTCCAGCTGGCGCACCCGGAGCTGTACGACTTCATCGATATCTCCCAGGTGAACAGCCGCAATTTCGGCGAAGAGCACTGGCGCCGTCTCCTCTGGGTGAGCGAGCGGCTGCAGGCCCATCCGCGGCCGCTGAACCACACGAAGATCTACTCCGCGGGACGCACCGCTTTCGGCTCGGGCACGCCGCAGGACGGCATCGAGCGCTTCTGGCGCAACCTGCTGGGCGGATCGGCGGCCGTACGCTTCCACCGCCCGCCGTCGGGCATCGGCCTGAACGAACAGGCGCAGGCTTGCCTGCGCGCGGCGCGCCGGGCCGCCGGGCAGGTCGCCTTCTGGCACCTGCGGCCCCACCAGGAGCTGCTGGTCGACCGCAGCCCGAACGCGGCGTACCTGGCGGCCGCTCCCGGGACTGCGTACGTGCTCTTCCTCTGCGACGGAGGTCGGGTGACGCTCGACCTGGCGGGCGCGGCTGGACCGTTCGACCTGCGCTGGATCGACGTGGGCGACGGCGACTGGGGCCCGCAGGCGGTGGTTCGCGGCGACCAACGACTGCCGCTGGCTGCCCCGAGTTCGGGTCCGTGGGCGGCGACGTTGCAGCGCCGACAAGGCTAGACCGGGGAAAAGGAAGGCCGATGGCCATCGACGCACGAGACAGGGTCCTGCTGGCACTGCAGCACCGCGAGGCCGACCGCGTGCCCATTTCCGACTTCCCGTGGAGCACTACCGAGGAACGCTGGCACCGCGAGGGCCTGCCGGCGGGCGTGTCGGCGGCCGAGTACTTCGGCTTCGACCTGTGGGGCTTCTGGGGCGACAACTCCCTGCAGCTCGAGCCCAGGACGGTGGAGGAGGGGGCCGACTACACCGTGACGACCGGGACCGACGGGCAGACCGTGCGCAACTGGAAGGGCCGCACGTCGACGCCCGAGCTGATCGACTTCGCCATCACCTCGCGGGCCAGGTGGGAGGAGGTCAAGCCCTCCATGCAGTACAACGACCGCCGCGTGGGCTGGACGGCGGTGCGCCAGGGGTACGAGCAGGCCCGCAGCCGCGGCCTGTTCGTGTACCTGGGCTTCGGGCCAGGCTTCACCAAGACCTGCAACATGGTCGGTCCGGAGCGCTGCCTGATGGCGATGGTGGAGGACCCGGAGTGGGTGGCTGATATGTTCTTGACCGATGCGCGGCTGTGCGCCGCCATCGCCGAGCACGTGCTGGCCGCGGGCCTGGACGTGGATGCCGGCTGGCTCTTCGACGACCTGGGTTTCAAGCACAAGGGGTTCTTCTCCCCGGACCTGTACCGCCGGCTGTTGCTGCCGGCGCATCGGCTCGTCTGCGACGTGTTCCGGCGCCATGGCAAGCCCGTGCTGCTGCACAGCTGTGGGTACGTGACCGAGTTCGTGCCCGCCTTCATCGAGGCCGGCTTCGCCTGCCTGCAGCCTCTGGAGGTCAAGGCCGGCAACGACCTGCTGGGGCTCAAGAGCCGCTACGGCGAACGCCTGGCGCTGATGGGCGGCATCGATGCGCGCGCCATGGCCGATCCCGACCCCGCGGTCATCGAACGCGAGATCGCCACCAAGGTGCCGGCGGCCATGCGGGGCGGCGGCTACCTCTTCCACTCGGACCACTCCGTGCCCGACAATGTCAGTTTCGCGCAGTACTGCCGGGTCATGGAGCTGGCGCAGCGGTACGGGCGCTACGGTGCGTGCCGAGCGTAGCGCGCCTGGTGGCGGCGCCCCGGCGGTTGTGCGGGACGCCGCTGCCGCCAGGAGCAGCGGCGCCCCGGCAGGGCGAACGCCACACCCGAGGAACGACCCATGTTCGGGCGGTACACGGCGGCGGCGGCCGTCATGGCCGCGACGATGGCCGGTGACGCGGGAGGCGGCCAGATCATGACCAGCGCCGAGGGGGCCCCTGTGGTGCTGGTCGAGCGCGGGATGGCCGTGGCCACGATCGTCCTGCCGGACGACGCCGCGCCCGACGAGCAGCGGGCCGCGGCCGAGCTGCAGGAGCACGTCCGGCGCATGAGCGGCGCCGAGCTGCCCGTGGGCGTCGCCGGCGCGCCGCTGGCCGGCGTCCAGGTGCTGATCGGCCGCGCGGCGCCGCAGGAGCGCATCCTGGCCGAGGGCGCCGACCCGGCCTCGTTCCACCTGCGGGTGGCCGGCGATACGGTGGCGCTGGCCGGACGCTCCGCCGAGGGCACCCTCTTCGCTGCCTACGAGCTGCTCGAACAACTCGGCGTGCGCTGGTTCCTGCCCGGCGAGCTGGGAACCGTGGTGCCGCCGCAGCAGACGCTGGCCGTGGCGCCGCAGGACCGCGTGCATGCGCCGGCCTTCGCCGCGCGCCTGACCTGGGGGCAGGGCTCAGGGCCCGCCGAGGCCGCCTGGTTCCGCCGCCAGCGCGCCGGCGGGCCGTACCTGGGCGCCCACGGCATCCCGTGCGCCGCAGACCCCCGGACCGAGCCGGAGCTGTTCTGCGCGGAGCACGGCCGCCCCACGCACCAGCTCCGCGTGAGTCACCCGGAGGTCCTCCGGCGAACCATCGCCGCCTGCCGCGAGCAACTGCGGCGCGAGCCCGGGCTGCGCTACCTGAGCATGGGGCCGGAGGACGGCGCCGGGTTCGGCACGGACCCGTGGGACGCCGGCGACCTGGACCCGCTCAATGGCCGCCCCTCGGTCACCGACCGGTACATCCGCTTCTTCAACCTGGTGCTGGCCGAGCTGCAGCAGGACTACCCGGAAGTCGGCCTAGCCTTCTACGCGTACTCGGACTACATGCGACCGCCCGTCCGCGAGCGGCCCAACGCGCGCATCGTGCCGGTGCTCGCGCCGATCGACTGCTGTCGCCTGCACGGGCTGGGCGAGCCCCACTGCTGGGAGCGCCATCACTACTTCCCGGCCATCGTCGCCGGCTGGCGCGCGCTGGGCGTGCAGGTCTCCTGGCGCGGCTACCTGGGCAACCTGGCCGATCCCGGGCTGCCGTTCTCGCCGGTCCATCAGGTGCGCGCCGAGTTCCCGTTCTTCCGCGCCCAGCAGCTGCTCGGGGTGACGCCGGAGTACCATCCGATGTGGTCCTACCATGCCCCCGGGCTCTACCTGGCCGCCCGCCTGGCCTGGGATCCGGCAGCGGATGCGGAGGCCGTGGTGGACGAGTACTGCCGCGGTCTGTACGGTCCGGCAGCCGCGGCGATGACCGCCCATTTCGCCTGCCTCGAGCGCGCGTTCGCAGCGGCCGACCACCACACTGGCAACATCTTCGACTACCCGCATATCCTTACTCCTGCCGTCCGACGAGAGCTGGCGACCACGTTGGCGGCGGCCGAACAGGCGGTCCCGGCCGACTCCGACTGGGGGCGGCGCGTGCGCCTGACCCGCCTCGGCTTCGACTTTGGCGAGGCCATGCTCGATATGGTGGCGGCCCTGAACGCCTGCGACTTCGCCACCGCCAGCTCGCTGCTGGCGCGCCTCGAGAACGAGCTGCTTCCCGCGGCCG
>CAZPXM010000157.1:0-8259 GCA_964591015.1 uncultured Gemmatimonadaceae bacterium | reverse complement strand
GCAAGGCGCGCCTTGCGGGGCTGTGGGTGGAGGACGACTACGTGGTCCGGTACGTGGCCGAGGATCCGGGGCGACTGATCGGCTTCCTGTCCGTGGACCCCACGCAGCCGCGCTGGGAGGACGAGCTGCGCCGCGGCCACCAGGAGCTGGGACTGCGCGGCATCAAGCTGTTGCCCATGTACGCGGGTTTTTCGCCCCACGACGCGGCCCTCGAGCCGCTGTGGCAGTACGCGGCCGAGCACTCGCTGCCCGTCGTGCTGCACACGGGCACGACGTTCATCGCGCAGGCGCCGCTGGACTGCACCCTGCCGCGGCACGTGGACGTCGTGGCCCGGCGTTACCCCGAGGTGAGGATCGTCATGGCGCACCTGGGGCATCCGTACGAGGGGGAATGCGTGGCGGTCATCCGCAAGCACGCGCGGGTCTTCGCCGACCTCAGCGCGCTGCACTACCGGCCGTTCCAGCTCTACCACAGCCTCATGCTGGTGCAGGAGTACGGCGTGTGGCACAAGGTGCTCTTCGGCAGCGACTACCCGTTCACGACCGTGGACGACTCGCTGGCCGGCCTGCGCCGGCTGAACCAGATGCTGGCAGGCACGGCGCTGCCGCGGCTCGACGAGCAGCAGCTGGCCGCCGTGTGCGAACGGGACAGCCTGGCGCTGCTCGGCCTGGCGTGAGACGGGGTGCGCGGGGGAACCGGCGGCGCCGCGCGGCGCCGCCGAGCGTTGTACCGCCGGAGTGCGGCAGAGACACGAGGACAGGGGCCATGCGCAGACTGGATGCCCAGGAGAAGTCGATCATCCGCGCCCTGGTGCGCAATCCGCGGCTGTCGGA
Source organism: uncultured Gemmatimonadaceae bacterium (assembly GCA_964591015.1). Lineage (GTDB taxonomy): Bacteria > Latescibacterota > UBA2968 > UBA8231 > UBA8231 > SLHA01. The sequence goes on along the minus strand of CAZPXM010000157.1, from coordinate 7,425 downwards.
CAATCGGGTCAGCGCCCTGACGGGCGTGCCTGTGCGCAGCGTGAGCCGGAAGCGGGCCCGGCTCGAGCAGGAAGGGGTCCTCTCCTACTGCACCGTCGTCGAGATGCAGCCCAGCGGCACCGGGCGGTTCACGGCCCAGCACATGCTCATCATCAAGTTCAAGCTCGGCATCACGCGGAGCCAGATCGTGCAGGAGATCCGCAGCGAGCCCAACGTGGTCAATGTCTTCTACGAGCTGATCCGGTACAGCTTCATCGCCGAGACCGACGGCCACATCGCCCTGGTGATGATCGTCGAGGGCGAGTCGGACGCGGACATCGCCGAGAGCGTGCAGGGCAAGATCATCCCGTCCCTGCAGAAGAACCACGGCGCGGACTCCATCGTGGAGCTGCGCACCGTGCGGCTGCTGGATCCCATCCGCCGCGAGCACAACTACCTGCCGCTGGTCAACATGGAACACGGCTTCCTCAGGCCGGACTGGCCGGACGACGCCATCTTCGCGGAGTAGGCGGCGGGACGGCGACCGCGGCGCTGCCGGCAGCCCCGCAGAACCAGCGGGGGGCCGCCGGCTCCGGCGGCCCCCCGCGTTCGCTGCGCATCGCTGCGCCCCGACGGGTGTCACCTGTGCGTCAGCGTCTTGTCGTGCTGCTTCCTCAACTGCCCTTCCATCTGTTCCCGAGCCTCGGCCAGGGCCTTGAACAGGTTTTCGGCGCAGGCGGAACTCGTCAGCGTATGCTGCGGGATCTTGACGACGATCTCGACGCTCGTGCCCAGCTTCGACTTGGCCACCATGACCTCGCAGTCGACGATGTCATCGCAGAACTGCGTCAGCTTGTCGCAGGCCCTGGCGATGTGGTCTCTGGTAGCCTCGGACACCTTGGCGTTGCGCACGCTGATCCTGGGTAGCATCGCGTCTCCTTTCATGAGAACCGGCGCCTGCCGGACCTTCTGAAGGGTACGAGGGGGACGCCCCCCTGCCCGGGACGCACCCGATGCTCCGCTTCCGCAAGGGAAGATACTCCCGCGCCCATGCGGGTCAACCAGCGCCTGCCGAGGGGAGCGCCGGGGCGCGCTCACGCGCCACGAACGGCCGCGTACATGGCCACGATATTTTGCGGGGGCACGTCGGCGAGGATGTTGTGGACCTGCTGGAAGACGAAGCCGCCGCCGGCCCCTGCGGCCGCCAGTTGGCCGCGGACGTGCTCGCGCACGGCGTCCGGCGTCTCCTGGGGCAGCACGCGGCGGGTGTCGCAGCCGCCGCCCCACAGGGTCAGGTCGGCGCCGAACTCGCGCCGCAGTTCGCCCAGGTCCATGCCCGCGCAGCTCACCTGCACCGGATTGACCGCATCCAGACCCGCGTCGACGAGGTCGGGCAGCAGGGCGCGGATGCCGCCGCAGGAATGCAGCATGACCTTGGCGCGGGTCAGCGCGTGCGCGCGCTGCCAGAGCAGGCGATGGCGAGGCTTGAAGAACTCGCGGTACATGGCCGGGGAGATCTGGGGCCCGGTCTGCATGCCCAGATCATCGCCGAAGACGACGACATCGATATACGGCCCGACCGCCGCCAGGAACCGCTCGAGGGCTTCCAGATGCAGCTCGACCAGCGCATCGAGGAAGGCGTGCGCAGCGGCTGGCTCCCCCGCCAGCAGCAGGAAGAAGCCGTCGTTGCGGAACAGGAACTGCCCGATCTCCAGCAGGTTGCCGCCGAACAAGGCCACGATGGCGCGGTCCGTGCTGGCGCGCAGCCGCTGGGCAGCGGCGGCCAGCCGCGCCATGCCGTCGGGGCCAGCGATCAGCGGGCCCGGCGGCGAGGCGATCGCCGTCCACATGGCCTCGGCCAGGGCTGCCTGGATCTGCGGGCGGGTGGCGGCCGAGCGTCCCAGCAGCGGGAAATGGCACTGCTCGAAGTAGAGGCTGCCCGCCGGCATGCGCGCGAGGATGGTGCCGCCGGCCGAACGGAGCACCCAGGCGTCGTCCTGCCGCTCGGGCAGCGCCCAGGCGGGCATCTGGCAGGGCGTGCCGTCGGGCAGCACCCAGTCGCGCCAGTCCGCCTCGCCGGTGGCGAAGGCGCGGCCGAGCTCGATGGTGTCGATGCCGAACAGGTCGAGCACGTCCTCGTCGACGACGGCGAGCTGCTGGATGGGATCGTAGACCCGCAGCGGCCGCGGCGGCAGGTTCAGGTGCCGTCGCAGGCGGGCATAGGCGATGGCGGCGATGCCGGAAGAGCGGTGCCCGGAAAGATCGACGGGAACGCGGTCGGGCGGGCGGTGGTTCAGCGCCGCCAGCACGCGCTCCCGAGAGGACATCGACGCGGGGGGCATGGTCGGCCTCGTCTGGCCCGGTCAGCGGACCGCCGTGGAGCAGGGGGAAGACGCCGCCACGGCGCCTGTGCGCCGGCGATGGTACGGAACCGCCGCGTCGCTGCCAACAAGGAGCGGCGCGGGTGGGCCCGCGCCGGGATCGCGTGCCGGCGGTGCGGTCCTTTGCCCCGGTGCTCCGGCCGCGCTTTCTTCCGTGCTGCCAGCGACATCGGGTGCCGGCCGCGACGACAGGCAGGCCGGGGGGAACTCGGCGTTCTGGCAGGCGTTTCTCACCAGTGTGTCCGGGCAGGACCGGGGGCAGCAGGCACGAGGCGAGGCCGACGATGACCACCAGCAGCGCCATCCGCACGGCTGCCGTCGCTGTTCTGCTGCTGGGCGCCGGCGCAGGTTCGGGCGGCGTGGCAGGCGATGTCTCCAGGCCTGGCGAGCGGCCGCCCCCGGAACCGGCGCTGCGCGTGCTGCGCCAGACCGACGACGGTCTCAGCCTGCTGCTGGAGACGCCCGTGCCCACCATGGCCCAGGTGGAGCAGGACGGGTGCCTGCGGCAGAGCCTGCACGTGAGCGGATGGGCCCTGCCGGCCGTTCCGGGCGTCGCGGCGGTCCCGTATCGGGGGTTGCTCGTGGGCGCGCCGCCGGGTGCGCGTCTCGAGCTCGAGGTGACCGGGGGCCTCTACTCGGAGCTCGAGGGCGTCGACATCGCGCGGATGGAGCCGGCAGCCGTGGCACCGCAGATCGAGCCCCGCGCCGGCGCCGATCCCGCCTCAGGTGGGTCCAGCGCCGCTGTCCGGCCGGCCGTTCTCGGCAGCCCGAGTGCTTCGGGGGCCACGGCCCTGCTGGGCGCCACCGAGTACCTCGGCCGCCTGCGCGGGGTCGAGACCCATGCGGTGCGCCTGTTCCCGCTCCAGTACGACGCAGACCGGCGGCGCCTCCGGGTGTACCACGAGCTGCACGTCCGCGTGCGCTTCATCGGGGCCGGCAGCGCCGCTGCTGCCGCGCGGGCGGCGGCGCGGACGGTGGGGGCGGACATCGCCCGCCTGTGGGGCAGCCTGATCAATGCCGAGCAGGCGGCCCGCTGGCGCTGTCCCGTCCGCGTTCCGAAGACGGTGTCCGACGAGTGGTACGACCGGTCCCGGCCATGGCTCAAGCTGCACGTGGACGCGGACGGGATCTATCGCGTGGACGCGGCATTCCTGGGTCAGTTCACCGACCCGGCGGCGATCGATCCGCGCACCCTGCGGCTGTTCTACCTGGGGCAGGAGCAGCCGCTGGTGGTCGCCGGCGAGGCGGACGGACGCCTGGACTCGCTCGACTATGTCCTGTTCGCGGCCGGCTACCGGCGCGGCAGCCACGACTTCGACAGCCTGTACGGGCGGCGGAACACCTACTGGTTGACCTGGGGCGGGGCGCCGGGACGGCGCTATGTCGAGCGGAGCGCCGCTCCCCCTGCGGGTGGGGCGGGGCCCAGCGACGCCTGGGCCACGGTCCACATCGAGGTAGACGAGCAGTACGATCCGCTGCCCGCAGCCCGCGATCTGGACCGCGACCACTGGTTCTGGCGGGCCGTCGACGGCCGCAGCCCGACGAATCCCGGATCGGCGATCTTCGCCGGCGAGGTTCCCGACCCGGTGCTCGACGCCGCCTACGAGCCGCGCGTGCGCGTCGCCCTGCACGGCGGCACCGCGGGCGGCCATCACACCGTCGTGCGGCTCAACACCAGCTGCGTGCTGGCCGACACGATCTGGGGAAGCCGCGACGACGGGCAGTCCGGCCTGCTCGTCGAGCGCGCCGTGCCCGTCAGCGCGCTGCGGGCGGGGACGAATCGGATCACCGTCCAGGTGTATGCCGATCAGGAGAGGTACGATCAGGTCTACTTCAACTGGTTCGAAGTCGACTATCGCCGGCAGCTGGTGGCGCACGGTGGGTACCTGGCGTTCACCGCGGACGCCGGGCCGCTGGCGCGGGTCTCGGTGACCTGCCTCCGCGACCGCGCCGTGACCCTGCTGGCGCCGGCTGCGGGCCTGCGCCTGACCGGACTGGCGGCTGACAGCACCGAGGCCGGCATCCAGGTATCCTTCGCGCACGCCGGTACTGAACCGGTCCAGTACGTGCTGGCGGACAGCCTCGGGCTGCGGGTGCCTTTCGGCGAGCCCGACACGCTGTCCGCCTGGCGGCGGCCCGACAACGCCGCGGACTACGTCGTCATCGCTCACCCGGCGCTGATGGCGCCAGCCATGCGCCTGGCGGCCCATCGCCGCGGGCAGGGCCTGCGAACCGCGGTGGTGTCGACCAAGGACATCTACGACGAGTTCGGCTACGGCCTGGTCGACGCCGACGCGGTGGCGGCTTTCATCGCCCATGCCTACGCCGCCTGGGACGGGCCCCCGGCCTACGTCGTGCTGCTCGGCGACGACACGTACGACTACCGGAACATCCAGCGCCTGGGCGTGCCGCTGTTTGTCCCGAGCCGCTACTACCAGTCGGCGGGACGCGGCCGCGCCCCCAGCGACTATCTGTACTCGCTGGTGGACGGCGACGATCTGCTGGCCGATGTGGCGATCGGCCGGCTGCCCGCCTCCAGCGGCCAGGAGGCCGAGGCCGTCGTCGACAAGATCATCCGCTACGACACGGCCCCGGAGCCGGGCGACTGGCGCAGCCGCGTGCTGTATCTGGCGGGCTATCACCCCACCGAGCGCTTCGCCGCCGCCGCCGACACGCTCGCGGCGCGCTTCACCGAGCCGTACGGCCTGGAGTCCGTGAAGATCTACAACGCCTCCGAGGCCCCGGTCCCCAACGAGCAGGGCCGGCAGTTCCTCGACGAGCTGGCGCGCGGCGCCCTGCTGTTCAGCTTCAGCGGTCACGGCTCGTCGGGCAGCATGTGGTACTTCCTGTCCCTGCAGATGCCCGACTACAGCTACCTGAGCCTCGTGCGCAACGGGGGGCGCCTGCCGCTGGGCCTGGCCCTGTCATGCCTGAACGGCATGTTCGTGGACCCGCTGTGGGAGAGCCTGGCCGAGGCCTTCACGCTGCACGCCGGCGGCGGCACCATCGGCTACATCTCGGCGACGGCGCAGACCATGCCGGTGCAGAACGAGGTGCTGAGCCAGTCGCTCTACGCGCAGTTCTTCCAGGAGGGAGCCACGGCGTTCGGCCCGGTGCTCGACGCCGCCAAGGCGCAGGTGCTGGCCGCCTACGGCAGCTGGGCGGAGGTGGCCCTGACCATGCTGCTGTGCGGCGATCCGGCGCAGGCGCTGGCTGTCCCGCGGCTGCCCGACTACGCGCCGGCGGCGCTCGAGCTGGAGCCGTCCGTCGTCCGCGGCGAGGCGAGCGTGCGCCTCTGCCTGGACGTGGCCAACGCCGGGCGGCGCACGGCGGACAGCCTGGCGGTGCGGGTGCGCGTGTACGGGGTTGCCGGTGCCGACGCCGAGACGCTGGCCTGCCTGCGGGTGGCGGGATTCGGCGGCAGCCGGCGCCTGGAGCTGGACTGGGCCACCGGGGCGCGGCGGGGCCCCCACTGGCTCGAGGCCGTGGTCGACGCCGGCGCGTCCATCGTCGAGGAGGACGAGGGCAACAACCGGCTGGTGGTGCCCGTGGACATCCTGGACCCCGTGCTGCCCGTGCCGGTGGCGCCGGCCGACGGCGCCGTGGTGCCGTCCGCGCCCCACGAGCTGGTGGCGGCTGTGCCGCTGGCCGCCGATCCCTGCGGCTGTGACTTCCGGATCGCGCCGGCGCCCGATTTCCCCGCGCCGGCCACGGTCGAGGTGACCGGCGTGCCGGCAGTGGACGGCGCCTGCGCGCACCTGTTGTCGCCAGCAGCGCTGGCGGTGCCGGACTCGGTGCCGCGCTTCTGGCAAGTCCGCCTGCGCACCGGCGCTGCCGTGAGCGCCTGGAGCTCGCCGCGCAGCTTCCGCCTGGCAGCGGCGGCGGGAGCCGCCTGGAGCCAGCGCGGCGCACAGCTTCGCGTCGGCCTGTCCGACAGCCTCGCCGGCACCGAGGCCGGGGTCGCCCTGAACCCGGTGCCCGCGCCGTTCCGGCCTGCCAGCGGCACCCGCGAGCATGGGTTCACCGTGCGCGACATGAGCGGCGCGGGCGTGGTGTGCACGGACGGGACCTACCTGTACGCGAAGCGCTGGTACAACGACAACTCCACGATCTACCCGGGGACCGACTACTTCACGCGCGTGGGCACCGGCTTCCAGGGCACCGTTGCCGGCGCGAACTACGGCACGCTGCCGGATTCCACCACGGGCGGCATCTCGGCCACCTGCCACGGTGACGGGTTCATCTACTGCGACAGCGGGCGCGCGTACGAGCTGGAGCGCATCTGGCCGGCCACGGGCCAGTGCGACACGGTGGCGGTACCCGACGGACTGCTCGAGTGGCGCAGCGGCGCGACGGTCGATGGGCATTCGCTGATCACCTCCGACGGACGGCTGATCTACAACGTGGCCATGAGCTCGCCGGCGGGGATGCGCACCGAATGGCGCGTGCGGGTGTTCGATCCCGCCGACGGCTGGCGCCTGGTGCGCGAGTTCGTGTCGCCGCCCACCCAGACCGGATTCACCTATCTGTGGACGGACGGCATCCTCGCAGATGGCCACCGGCTCTACTTCATCGAGTACGGCGGCGGCCGCCGGATCCGCATGGTCGACGCCCGCGACGGCAGCTTCCTGGCCGAGTGGACCGGCGATCAGGACACCACCCGCGTCGTCGGCGGCCAGTACGACTGGGTCAACAACAAGGTCTGGCTGGGCGATCTGTTCGGCCCGGCGATCTTCCGCTACGAGGGCCTGAGCTACGTCGAGCAGGCCAGCGTCCTGTCGCCCGCGATCGGTCCCGCAGCGGCGTGGCGGGAAGCGCGGATCGAGGCCAGCGCGGCCGCGCCAGCGGGCACGATCGCGACGGAAGTGCTGGCGGAGAAGTCGCCGGACGAGTGGACGCCGGTCGCGGGGCTGCGGCTGGCGGGGACAGGGGGGGTGCTCGACCTGCGCGGCGTGGACGCGCGGGCGCACCCGCGCCTGCGCCTGCGCGCCCGGCTCGGCGGGCAGGCCGGGGCAGCGCGGCTGGCGGGCTGGGATGTCGACTTCGTGCCGCTGCCGTCGCTGGC
>CAZPXM010000156.1:0-8271 GCA_964591015.1 uncultured Gemmatimonadaceae bacterium | reverse complement strand
GGGAGAGCTGCTCGACGATCCGCGCTCCGTCGTGTTCGAGCAGGCCGAGAACCGGCTGCACAGCCAGAAGGCGCTGCTGCTCAAGCTGAGCGGCAGGTGAGCCGGACAGCCGCGCGCGGCGGGTCTGGCGCGGCTCTACGAGGGGCGGCGGTAGCGCCCGCTGCGGCCGCCGGACTTGGCCAGCAGGCAGATCTCGCCGATCACCATGCCGCGGTCGACGGCCTTGCACATGTCGTAGATCGTCAGCAAGGCCACGCTCACCGCCACCAGGGCCTCCATCTCCACGCCCGTCCGGGCGGCGATGCGGGCCTCGGCCTCCACCCGCACGCGGTCCGTTTCGACGGCGAAGGACAGCACGATGCCGGTGAGCGCCAGCGGATGGCACAGCGGGATCAGCTCGCCCGTGCGCTTGGCGGCCATGATGCCCGCCAGGCGCGCCGCTTCCAGCACGCTGCCCTTCGCCAGCCCGCCCGTCTCGATCAGGCGGGCGGTCGCCGGCAGCATGCGGATCTCGCCGCGCGCCCGCGCGCGCCGCGACGTGACCGGCTTGGCCGTCACGTCCACCATGCGCAGGCTGCCCCGCTCGTCCAGATGGCTCAGTCGCTGGCCCATGGCTGCTCCGTCCCGCTGCGGCCGCGCCGGCAGCCGGTGCCGGCCGCGGCAGGAGCTGCGGCCGGCGCTCAGTCCGGCATGTTCCCGATGATCGCCGTGGCGAACTGCGAACACCGCACCTCCCGCGCCCCGGCCATGAGCCGCGCCAGATCGTAGGTCACGGTCTTGCTGGCGATCGTCCGCTCCAGACCGGCGACGAGCCGCTGCGCGGCCTCGCTCCAGCCCAGATGCCGCAACATCATCTCGCCGGAGAGAATGACGGATCCGGGGTTGACCTTGTCCTGGCCGGCGTACTTCGGCGCGGTCCCGTGCGTGGCCTCGAAGATCGCGTGCCCGGTGGCGTAGTTGATGTTGCCCCCGGGCGCCATGCCGATGCCGCCCACGCAGGCCGCCAGCGCGTCGCTGATGTAGTCCCCGTTGAGGTTCAGCGTGGCGATCACGGAGTACTCGGCGGGCCTGGTCAGGATCTGCTGGAGGAACGCGTCCGCGATCACATCCTTGACGACGACCGTGCGGCCGTCGCGCGTCAGCCGCAGCCACGGGCCGCCGTCGAGCGGCTGGGCACCGTAGGCCTCCCGCGCCAGCTCGTAGCCCCAGTCGCGGAACGCCCCTTCGGTGAACTTCATGATGTTGCCCTTGTGCACCAGCGTCACGCTGTCGCAGCCGTTCGCGATGGCGTGGTCGAGAGCGGCCTTGACGAGCCGCTGCGTGCCGTCGCGCGAGACCGGCTTGATCCCGAAGCCCGCGGTCTGCGGGAAGCGGATCTTGCCGTAGCGCGCCGGGAACTCCCGCTGCAGCATCGCCTTCAGCTTCCCGGTGTCCGGGTCCCCGTGCTGGAACTCGATGCCCGCATAGATGTCCTCGGTGTTCTCGCGGAAGATCACCATGTTCACCCGCTCGGGGTGCACCACGGGCGAAGGCACGCCGGCGAAATAGCGCACCGGCCGGAGACACACGTACAGATCGAGCGTCTGGCGCAGCGCCACGTTGAGGCTGCGGATGCCGCCGCCCACGGGCGTGGTCAGCGGCCCCTTGATGCCGACGTAGTGGTCGCGGAACGCGGCGATCGTGGCCTCCGGAAGCCACTCCCCGGCGAGCCGGAAGGCCTTCTCACCAGCCAGCACCTCCATCCAGGCGATGCTCCGGCGGCCTCCGTACGCCTTGGCCACCGCAGCGTCGATGACGCGGACCGCCGCCGCCCAGATGTCGGGTCCCGTCCCGTCTCCCTCGATGAACGGGATGATCGGTCGTTCCGGCACCTGCAACCTGCCCCCGCTCACGCCGATGCGCTGGCCGGACTCGGGGACCGTCGGTTCCCAACGGGCCATGGACCTCCTCCAGGTGAAAGGGCCGCACGGACGCTGCGGCCGTCGCTGGCCGCCGCCAGGCACGGTCCGCGACCGGCGGAATCTAGCCGGCGGGCGCCGCCGCGGCAAACGGCCCCGCCCGCCGGTCGAGCTCGTTGTGGACGACCGCGATGCACTGCGAGGCGAACAGCATGCGGGGACCCACGCTCAGCGGCCGGGCGCCCAGCCGCCGGAGGAATCCAGCCGCGTGGCGCGGCATGGCCAGATGATCCGTGAGCACGAAGCAGGGATCGTCACCGAGGTCGACCGCGCGGATGTCGTCGCCGTCGGGGCGCAGGCAGAACAGGCCGGGCCGCTGGCTGCGCTGCCGCACCAGCCCCTCGAAGCTCGCCTTGGCCACCCACACGCCGGGCGCCGCCTCGCACTCCTCGCCCAGGCAAAGCTCGCGTCCCGCCGCCAGCGCCTGGCGCAGCACCGCCCACACGGAGCGCTCGTCCAGCCCGGGCAGGCTGCCCAGCCCGTCGCTCTCCAGGCGGATGGTCCTGGGCGGGGCCGCGGGGCCTTCGAGCACGAGGCGGAAGACCACCCCCGCGCGGATGCCGTCGGCGCAGAACAAGGCGTTCACGATGCAGTGGGCGACGACCTCCAGGTGCCGGTGCGGCGAGGCCGTCGCCAGGGAGAAGTCGGCGGTGGTGGGCCCCTTGCGCGACCTCAGGATGAACTCCCTCATGCCGTGACTCCGCGGGTGGCGACCCGGTCGCCTGGCTTGCCGGCAGCAGGCGGGGCTCCGCACGCGGGCAGCAGCGGCGGACCGCGCCACCGTCCAAGATAGCGCCCCAGGCGGGCTGGCGCCTGCGGATGGCTGCCGGACGCGGACTACCCCGGCACCCTCCGCCCAAGACCGCGCCGTCGCCGGAGGCTGCGAACGCCTCCGGTCTCGCGGCCAGCATTGACACCGACTCGCAAGCTGTCTATGCTGACCCGCCCGGGCGGCACCCGGAGCTTCGCTCCCGGCCGCCGCTGCTAGCGATTCGCGTCCGGGAGCCGGGCATGATCGTCGAGCCTCCCTACCTGCTGTTTCTTGGCGATGCGCCAGACCAGCTGGCTGCCAAGACCGCCAACGGGATCGCCTACTGGCGCCGGGACTGGTGCGTGGGGCAGCTTCGCTTGCCGGACTGCCAGGCCGACCTGGGACTGCTGGACCTCACCCTCGAGCAGGCACGCAAGGCGGGCGCGAAGACCCTGGTCATCGGCGTGGCGAACCGGGGCGGCGTGGTGTCGCCCCTGTGGCTGCAGACGCTGCTCCAGGGGCTGGACCTCGGCCTGGATTTGGCCAGCGGCCTGCACCGGCGTCTCACGGCGATCCCCGAGCTGGCCGACCGCGCCGCGGCCCGGGGCCGGCGGCTCATCGACGTTCGCCATCCCGACCAGGCCTTCCCGGTGGCCACCGGCGCCAGGCGCTCCGGACACCGACTGCTCACCGTGGGCACCGACTGCTCGGTAGGCAAGATGTTCACCGCGCTGGCCCTGGAGCGGGAACTGCAGCATCGCGGCATTCGGGCCACCTTCCGCGCCACCGGGCAGACCGGCATCTTCATCGCCGGCGGCGGCGTCTCCGTCGACGCGGTCGTGGCCGATTTCATCGCGGGCGCGGCGGAGTGGCTCGCCCCCGCCAACGAGGACGACCACTGGGATCTGGTGGAAGGCCAGGGCTCGCTCTTCCACGCCTCGTACGCCGGCGTCGCGCCGGGCCTGCTCCACGGGGCGCAGGCCGAATGCCTGGTGCTGTGCCACGAGCCGGGCAGGCCGCACCTGCGCGGGCTGCCGGGGTACGCCCTGCCGGCGCTGGACGAATGCATCCACCTCAACGAGCAGCACGGGCGCCTGACCTGCCCCGCCTGCCGGGTCATCGGTCTGGCGCTGAACACCTCGGCGCTGACCGCTGCCGAGGCGGACCGCGCCGTGGCCCGCGCCGAGGGCGAGACCGGGCTGCCGGCGGTGGACCCCTGCCGGCATGGAGTCGCGCGCCTGGTGGAGGCCATGCCGCTGTGATGGAGCTGCGCGTCCGCCACGAGTCATGGCCGCTGGCCGCGGCCTTCGCGATCTCGCGCGGCAGCCGCACCACAGCGGAGGTGGTGGTGGTGGAGCTGGTCGCCGAGGGAGCCCGCGGCTGGTCCGAGTGCGTGCCCGCGGCGCGCTATGGCGAGAGCGTCGCGGGCGTGGTCGCCGCGCTGACGGCCCTGGCGCCGCGGCTGTCGCCGGACATCACGCACGAGCAGGTGCAGCAACTGTTGCCGCCCGGTGCGGCCAGGAGCGCGCTGGACTGCGCCCTGTGGGACTGGCGGGCCAAGCGAGAGGGCACCTCGGTGGCGCGGCTGCTCGGCCTGGCAGCGCCGCAGCCGCTGACCACGGCGTTCACGCTCAGCCTGGACACGCCGGCCCGGATGGCCGCGGCGGCGCGCGCCAACTCGTTCCGCCCGCTGCTCAAGTGCAAGCTGGCCGGCGCCGGCGACCTGGAGCGAGTGGCGGCCATCCGCGAGAACGCCCCCGCCAGCACTCTGATCGTCGACGCCAACGAGGCCTGGGAACCGGCCGCGGTGGAGGATCGGTGCGCCGCGCTGGCCGCGCTGGGCGTGGCCATGGTCGAACAGCCGCTGCCCGCCAGCCAGGATGACGTGCTGGCCGAGATCGAGCCGGGCGTGCCGCTGTGTGCGGACGAGTCGTGCCATACGCGCGCCGATCTGGAGCGGGTCTGCGGCAGGTACCAGTTCGTCAACATCAAGCTGGAGAAGACCGGCGGCCTGAGCGAAGCGATGGCGCTGCGCCAGGCGGCCCGGGACTGCGGCCTGCGTCTCATGGTGGGCTGCATGCTCGGCACGTCTCTGGCCATGGCGCCGGCCACCCTGGTGGCGCAGGGCGCCGAGTACGTGGACCTGGACGGGCCGCTGCTGATCGGCAGCGATCGGCAGCCCGGGCTCGTCTACGACGGATCGCTGCTCCATCCACCGCGGCCGGAGCTGTGGGGCTAGGGCCTCCTCGTCCGGTGGCGCTGGCCCGGCGCGTCCCCCCCATCCTCTTGCTCTCGAGGGCTGCGACATGACCGCGGTATCGCGACTCGGCGCCGCCGACTTTCAGGATGCCATGGACTTGATGAACCTGGTGTTCGGCGCCAGTCGGCCGCACGATTTCGAGCGCCTCCTGCCGGCCGTCTACCGCCCCACCGAGGCGTCGATGGCCTGCCTGTACGCCATCCGCGAAGGCAGCCGGCTGCGAGCGATCGTCGGCATGCACCCCCGGCGCTGGCGCGTCGGCGACACGGAGCTGAACGTGGCCGGGATCGGCGGCGTGGCCACGCACCCCAAGGCCCGCGGCCGCGGCCACATGAGGCGCCTGATGAGCCACTGCGTCGCGCTGATGCGGGCCGAGGGGGTGCACCTGTCCTACCTGGGCGGGCAGCGCCAGCGCTACCAGTACCACGGCTACGAGCGCTGCGGGCACGCGTTCCAGGTGGTCCTCAACCAGGCCAACGTGCGCCACGCGTTCGGGACGGCAGAGCCGGCCGACCCGCGCCTCCGCTTCGAGGCCCTCGGCGCCGAGCAGGCTGACTGGCTTGCCCGCGCCCAGGCCCTGCATGCAGCCCAGCCCGCGGCCTGCAAGCGGCCGCCGGCCGATTTCTTCGACTTGCTGCGCAGCTGGCATGGCGTGCCCTGGGTCGCCCTCGACGCACGCGGCTCCATGGTGGGCTATCTGGTCGCCAGCAGCGATGGCGCGCACATCTGGGAACTGGCAGCAGCAAGCGACGAGCGGTGTGTCGGCATGCTGCGAGCCTGGGTCGCCCAGCGGGGCAGCACCACCCTGGCGGTCTCGCCCCTGGAGATCGCGCGCGTGCGGCTGCTGGCCAGCTGGTGCGAGACCGTCACGGTCCAGCCCTCCGGCAACTGGCAGATCTTCGACTGGCCGGCGGTCGTGGGGACGCTGCTGCGGGCGCGCGCCGGGCTGGGACCTCTGGTCCCCGGGGAGCTGCGCCTGGGGCTCGGCGGCCTGGGCACGCTCTGCCTTTGCGCGCACGGCGACCGGACCGAGTGCGGCTGGACGGATGCCGCGCCGCACCTGGAGTGCGACCCGTTCACGGCCATGCGGCTGCTGTTCGGCCCGCTGCCGCCGGCGGCGACCCTGCCGCTCCCACCGGCTGCGGCCGCGCTCGAGCAGTGGTGCCCGCTGCCCCTGTACTGGCCGCGTCCGGACGCGGTCTAGCCGGGCCTGCGCGCCGGGCGGCGCCGTGGCCCGGGTGGGCCCGAGGCATGGCCCGCGCGCGTCAGTCCGCGACGGACTGCATGCCCGGCGCTCGCCCCAGCACGTCTTCGTGGTAGGCGCGCAGGAGTTCGCCCACGCTCCAGGCCTGGGCCACGCAGCCTCGGGGAGCGTGCGGCGGGTCGCCGTCGAAGATCTCCGAGACGGTTCCCAGTCCGGCCTCCTCCAGGTGGGCGGCGAAGCGCGCGACGATCTGCCGGGCCTGCGCGCGCCCCGCCTCGCCCCGCAGCCGGGTCAGGGCCGTGATGAAGGGACCCAGCAGCCAGGCCCACACGGTCCCCTGATGGTAGGCGGCGTCGCGCTCGCGCGGTCCGCCCACGTACCGTCCCCGGAAGGCGGGATCTCCGGGCCCCAGGCTGCGGAGTCCGAAGGGCGTGAGCAACTCCCGCTCGACCACCTCCAGCACCTGCCGGGCCCGCTCCCTTTCCAGCAGGGCAAAGGGCAGACTCAGCGCCAGCACCTGATTCGGGCGCAGCGAGGCGTCGGCCCGGCCATCGCCCACCACATCGTAGAGGTAGCCGCCCGCGGCATTCCAGAACGCCGCACGGAAGCTCGCGCGGGCCCGTTCCGCCTGGCGCCGGTACTCGTGCTCCAGCTCCCGCTCGCCGAACCGCCCCGCCAGATGCTGCATGATTCGCAGCGCGTTGTACCACAGGGCGTTCACCTCGACCGGCTTGCCCTGCCGCGGGGTCACCACCCGATCGTCGACCTTGGCATCCATCCAGGTCAACTGCGTGTCGGTGCGCCCGGCCTGCAGCAGTCCGTCCTGCCGGTCCACCTGGATGCCGTACCGGGTACCCCGCCGGTGCCACAACACCACGTCCTGGAGCGCCTCCCACAGAGAGCTCTCGGCGAACGCATAGTCTCCTGTATAGCGGAGGTACCGGTACAGCGCCACGAAGAACCACAGGGTGGCGTCGACCGTGTTGTAGTCCGCCTGGCTCCCGTACTCCGCGAAGCGGTTCGGAATCATCCCCTCGCTGATGTGGGCGGCGAACGTCGCGAAGATGGCGCGCGCCTCGGCGTACCGACCCGTCACCAGGCAGATGCCTGGCAGCGCGATCATCGTGTCGCGGCCCCAGTCGGTGAACCAGTGGTAGCCCGCCAGGATCGTGTGCTGGCCGCTCCCGCGCCGCACGAGGAACTGGTCGGCCGCCAGCACCAGCCGCGCCGCCAGCGGGTCGCCGCCGGCGGCGGCAGCCACGTGGCTCCGGCGGGCTCGTTCTGCCGCCAGCAGCCCGACCGGGTCGCGGCCGCGCGGATCGTCGGTCGAGATCAGCACGCCCACGGGATTGCCAGGCTCCAGATCCAGGCGCAGCGTCCCCACCGCGAACAGGTCTTCGCTGCAGTCCAGGCCGCGTTCCTGTTCCCGGGGGTACTGGTAGCTGTAGTACCAGTCCGGAGCCGCGGCATAGCGAGCACCCGGCGCCGCGATGTGCACGCTCGGCTGCCCGGGGTACGGCTGGTAGTGCAGCACCTGACCGTCGAACCGGGCCTCGCGGCGCACGGCGCTGTTGGCGCGGACGAGGTGGTGATAGTCCCGGCCGGCGAACAACGGCCGCAGCTCGAGCTCCACCGCACCGGCCGCCTGCAGCAGTTCGTACAGGACCACGACCGTGTGTTCGCCGTGGACCATGGCGATCGTCTTGCGCACCGCCACGTCCGCGCGGGTGTAGGTGAACACCGGGTAGGGATCCAGGGCGAAGCCGGTCAGCAGCCGGTACCCCTCGGGATGGACGACACCCGGGAAGACGCTGCTGCCCAGCGCGAGGCGCTGGCCGGCGACGACCAGCTCATCGTCCAGCCGCGAGAGGACCACGACGCGGCCCACGGGCGGGTCGGTCGCCACCACGAGGAGCCCGTGGTAGCGCCGGGTGTGGGCGCCGCAGATCGTCGAGCTGGCCCACCCGCCCAGCCCGTTCGTTTCCGGAGGGCCGGGCTACTGGAATCAGCCCGGCGTGCTGGGCGACGCCACCTACGCTTCGCCCTTGCCACAAAACGAGGGGACCTTGGTGGAAGCCAACATCTACCTCAACGAAGC
>CAZPXM010000155.1:0-8385 GCA_964591015.1 uncultured Gemmatimonadaceae bacterium | reverse complement strand
GCCAGCTCGACCTCGCGAGGCTCCTGGACGAAGCCCAGGTCGTGCGCGTACACCGTGACCTCCAGACCGCCTGCCGCAGCGGCGGTCACCCGCGCCCCCACAATGGCCCCGAAGCCCGCCGCCGCCAACACTCGCCGCGCCCAGCACATAGAACCCTCCATCTCTGTCTCGACCGCGCCATCACCGCCATGGCGCGGCACCGGCCGCCGACGCCGCGCCGCTGTCGCCGGCCGCGCCCGCCGCAGGTCTGCGGGTTCCGGGCAGCCCAGCCGCCCCAGACACGACCAACCGACCTCCGCGCGCCGGACCAGTGCCTCCGGTGGCGGGGTCGGCGCCGCGCCGTGCGCACCCCACCCTGGATCGACGAGCACGTCGGGGCCGTTGCGGTCGGGCCCCGCGTTCGCGTCCTTCCCGGCAGCCTACCCCGAGCACGAGGAGCCGATGATCCGCTCGGCGCCCACCCAGGGCACTCGGGACGAGTCGCAGGCCGCTGCCGCCCCAGGGCGCGGCACGCCCCAGCTCGTCCTGCTCGCCGTCGTCCTGCTCGCCTGCCTGGCCGCGTGGCAGCATCTGGGCCGGTCGGGTCTGGTGACGGTGCGCTCGGACGGCACCGGCTACTACGAGTACCTGCCCGCGATACTGCAATACCGCGATCCCTGGCTGCAGCGGCTCGACCAGCGTCCCGTCAATGAGCCGACGGCAACCCGGGCGAACAACACGGTGCTGCTGCCGGACGGGAGGCGGCTGATCAAGTACCCGATCGGCACCGCCATGCTGTGGCTGCCCTTCTACGTCGCGGCGCACGGCGTGGCCGCCCTGACGGAGCGGTACCCGGCGGACTCGTACTCGCCGCCGTACATGGCGGCGGTGTCCGTGGCTGCGGCGACCTACCTGCTGCTCGGCGTGGCCATGCTCGGGCGGTTCCTGCGACAGACGGTCGGCGACGGCCCCGCGGTGCTCGCCTGCGCCCTGCTCGTGTTCGGCACCAACCTGTTCCACTACGCCACGTACGACGCGAGCTTCTCGCACGTGTACGGGTTCGCGCTGAGCTCGGCGCTCGTGCTGCTGCTCGGGCGCCTGCGCGCCCGCCCGACGCTGGACTGGGCGCTGGCGGGCCTGGCGTTCGGTCTGCTCGTATCGGTCCGCCCCACTCACGCCGTGGCCGGACCAGGCCTGCTCCACCTGCTTCGCCGCAGGCGGCTGGGCAGCGCGCGCGCCCTGATGCTGGCAGGGGCCGGCGCAGCGGCAGGGCTGGCGCCTCAGCTCGCCTACAATCTCTGCGCCGCCGGCTCGCCCCTGCTCTCGGTCTACGGCCTGCGCGGCGAGACCTTCGCGCACGCCGGGCGCCCGTGGGTGCTCGAGGTGCTCCTGCAACCGCAGCACCACGGGCTGCTCTTCTGGAGCCCGGTGCTGGTGGCCGCGGCGGCCGCGCTGGTCTGGCGGGCCCTGGTGCCGCGGCACGACATGGACCGTGCCGGGGCAGTGGTCATCGCTCTCCAGACGCTGGTCATCGCCTCCTGGTGGCAGCCCGGCTTCGGCGCCAGCTTCGGGCACCGCGGCTTCGTCGACTTCTACCCGTTCCTCGCCCTGCCCCTGGCCCAGGCGCTCGTGTGGATCGGCAGCCGCAGTCGGCCCGTCCGCGCGGCCTGCGGCGTGCTGCTCGGGCTGGCGGTGGCCGTCTCGCTCGGCTGGATGCTGAGCTACTGGCACGGGCTGCTGCCCTCCGTGGCGCCCTCCGGCCTGGATGCGTGGCGCGCCCTGCGCCACTGGTTCGCCGCGTGAGGCGGCGCCGCGCGAAGAGCGCCTCGGCCGCGGCCGGGGCGGGCAGGCCAGGCGAGCACGCCTCAGTCCTCGGCCTGCACGGCCGCCAGCAGCTCGTTGGCCCTCCGCCTGTAGAGCCCGTCCACCGTGCCCTGCAGATAGGCCCGCTTGCCGACGCTGTCCCACAGCACGCCCCACGAGACCTTGATGTCCGGGTCGAGCAGATCGCGCGCGTAGCTCGGCGTGGAGAAACGGAGCACTTCCAGCGCCGCGGCCCGCTCGGCCAGGACCTGGCGCAGATCCGCGGCCAGCGCCGCCGCCTTCTCGGGCTGCCGACCGCTGTAGTCGCGGTCCAGTTCCCGGATGACGCGGCGGATGCGCTCCGCAGCGGTGAGCGTGCGTCGCTCCTCGTGCCAGACCACGCCCTCGCCTGCCACCAGGAAACGCTCGCAGAAGTGGGTGTGGCTCTGGTAGTGAGCCAGCTGGCGGCTCCCCTGAGGGGCCAGCAGCCGCAGCCGCTCGTCCTCGGTCTTCAGGAAATCCTTGAACGCCGTCCATAGCCGGTCTTCGGCGCGCACGTCGGCCAGATCCAGCGCGTGCGCCACCGCCGCACCGCCCACCGCACGCCACACGCTTCCCCCCACGAGCGCCAGGACGATGCCCAGCGCCAGCATCAGCACATCGCGCCTGCTCGCCACCTGCCGACCTCCCGAGCGTCCCCGTGACCTGCGCCGGGCTCGCGCCGTCCGGACAGGGCTCCCCGCCCCTTGCGCGCGCCGCGAGCCCGCGCCATCCTGAGACGCGGCTCTGTGACGCCAAGTACGCGGTCGGCGCCCTGGCGCGCAACGGCCCGCGGGCGATGGCACGCAGGCGTCACAGGCCAGCAGGGCAGTCGCAACGGGCGGCTGGCATGTCCGGCGCGGCACCGGGAGGAGCCTTCGGCGCCGCGCGGCCGCCACGCCGCCGCTTCGGCACGGCGGGGCAACAGCCATGGCAGGAGCCCGAGACGACGACGTTGCCGGACGGCAGCCACCCGCAGGCTGCCGCGAGCAGGAGATCCGGGAGCTGTGGGAAGCGTACGGGCGGCGCGCCAACCACCGCGTCCCGATCACGTTCGCCAGCGACGAGCAGCTCTGGCTGCGCGTCGCCGGCCACAGCTTCGGCCGGTTCTATGCCGATCCGCGCGTCCACCTGGAGGCCCAACTGGCGGGCCGTCGCTGGTTCGCTGCGCACGTGCCGGGCGACATGCTGCCACCGGCGAGCTGGGACATCGCGGTGCAGCTGTGGATGGAGGAGAACGAGTTCTTCGGCTGCAGCACCGTGTACCAGGAAGACGACTACGCGTGGTCCCTGCCGTTGGACATGGACCGCGACCATCTGCTTGGCCACCTGGCCGATCTGGACGTCGAGAGCCAGGTTCGCCGAAGCCGCGCCTTCGCCATGTACACGGAGCTGTGCGCCCTGGCGGCCACGGCGCGGGACACGGATCTGCCCGTGCGCATCGTGCCCCCTGGCCGCAGCACCCACGGCGTGTTCACCAAGGCAAGCGAGATCCGCGGCCCGGAGCGCCTGTGCGTGGAGATGTACGAGGCGCCGGATTTCGTCGCCCGCTGCCTCGATCTGATCACGACGAAGACCATCGAGAGGATCCGCTGCTGGCACCGCCTGACCAGCGGCGCCGAGCCGGCACTGCCGACCAGCGCCGGATTCCACTTCTGCGACGACGGCCTGCAGCTGCTCTCGCCGGAGCTCTACCGCCGCTTCGTCCTTCCCTGTCACGAGCGGCTGTACGCCGCTATGACCACCGGCCCGCGCCGCCTGCACCTGTGCGGGCACGCGGCCCAGCATTTCCCCGCGCTCCACCGCGAGCTGGGCGTCACCACCATCGACGGCCCGGGGCCATTCGTGGACCATGCGACCTTCCTGGCGCGCTTCGGCCCCGGCTTCGCGTTCCAGGCCCAGACCGACCACCAGGTCCTCGCCCACGGGTCCGCCGACCAGCTGCGGCGGATGATGCGGCGGCTGCTGAACCCCGGCACCCTGCTGCCCGGCCGCTTCCAAGTCATGGGCTTCGTGCAGCGCGACACCGACCTGGACAGCGTGCGCCGGTGTTACGAGGATGGACGGCGGTTCGGGGTCATCGGCCCACCGGGGAGGCGCTGATGGACGGCGTCACCCAGGCGTCGCTCCCCCAAGATTGGCTCGGCAGAGCTCATCCAGGAGGATTCGGGATCATGGTGTTGGTAGCACTGCTCATCGTCGTGGGCAGCACCGGCGCGCCGCTGGCCCAGGTTCTGGATGCCGCCGCCGATTCGCTGGTGCTGGAGAACCGACTGCTGCGCGTTCAGGTCGTGGCTGCGGGAGGCCGCATCGCCAGTCTGGTGGACAAGCCGACCGGCGTCGATCTGGTGGCGCTGTGGCGAGGCGAGGGCGAGATCGGCGGCCTGCTGGACGACCGCCTGCGCTTCACGGGCGCGCGGTACCGCGCCGAGCGCAGCGCTGGCCATGGCGAGCAGGTCCTGCGCCTCACCGCTGCCGACGACGCTGGCCTGCGCCTGGTCAAGTGCCTGGTCCTGCGCGACGACGAGCGCGTGCTGCGGCTCCGCTACAGCCTCGCCAACGGCAGCCAGGAACCCGTCCGCCTGTGGGTGCGCAACTTCCTCATGCCTGGAGCGCGGCCGCTCGGCGACCGCCACCTCTACTGGGTGCCCCAACCGCAGGGGCAGTGGCGCGGGCCGTTCGCCGCCGAGTACTTCGGCGACCTCCCGGAGCCGTGGGCGGCCCTGCAGGACACGGTAGCGGCCCACGGCGTGCTGGTCGTGGTGCCGGGCGTGGAGCGCTTCTACTTCTGGCAGGGCAGCCGCGCGAGCCCGACCTTCGAATGGCTCTTCCCCCAGATCCCCGCTGGCCACCGCCTGGAGGCCGAACTGGCGCTGACCGTCACCGGCGAGCGCGAGCCCGACTGGTCGCGGCTGGCCGCCGCCCTGCTGCCCAGTCTGGCGCCGCTCACGACGGCCGCCCTCCAGGACTGGACGGACGCCCGAGCCGCTTTCGAGCCCACCGCTGCCGAACAGGCGCAGGGCTTCTGGCTGTCCACTGGCAGGAGGGAAGGCAAGGGTCGGTGCCCCGAGGTGCTCGAGGTCGACCTGCCCCTGGAGGGCAGCCGCGCCACCTACGTCGGCATCAACCCGCTCGCCAGCGCCGCGGGCGACTCGGCCGCGGCGTCCGTGCATGGCGCGCTGGCCGAGCACGTCGCGCTGGCATGGGAACGGCACCTGGACAACGCGATCGTGCTCGAGCCGGCAGGCGACGCGGCCGGCCCGTGCCTGGAGGCGGGTGTCGAGCAGCGGCTGTGGCTGCTGCTGGACGCCGGCCGCTCGGGCGCCGGCACCTGGGACGGGGAGCTGGCCGTGCGCGTCGGCGCGCACCACCAACGAGTGCCCCTGCGGCTGCGCGTCTGGCCAGTTGCCGTGCCCGATCGGCGCCCCTTCGAGGTGCGCGGGTACGCGACGGTGGTGGACTTCTTCGGCAACTATGCGCCCGATCCTGCCAGCCTGCAGCGCGGCGAGGCCCTGCTGGGCGCGTACGCGGCCATGGGCGGCAGCGTGCTCGACTGGACCTTGGCGTGGGGGTCGGCACTGCCCTTCATCCGCCTGGCGGACAGCGGCGAGCCTCTGTCCACGGTGGCTGCCTGGCCGCCCGGGCGACTCGACCTGGACCATCCGCCTCCGCTCGACTTCAGCCACTTCGATCCCTGGCTGGCCGCGGCCCGGCGGCACGGCGTGACGCGCGTCGAGGCGTACATGGACCTGGAAGCCGCCGAACGCTGGCGCTGGCCGTGCCTCGGCCCGGAGCCGCTGGACAGCGGCGCGGCCGAGCGCGTGGCCGCGTGGATCTACGGCGAGCTCCGGCGCTACTGCGAGGAGCACGGCTGCCGCGGCTTCTTCTGCAAGATCAGCGACGAGATTTCGCCGGAGCATGTCCCCGCGTACGTGCGCACGGCTACGCTCGCCCGCCGGGCAGGCTGGCGGCCGTTCACGACGATCACTGGCCTGCTGGCCAGGAGCGCCGAGAACCTCGAGGAACTCGACCCGCACTGCGACCAGTGGCAGGTCGGTCTGCCGCTGAAGGACGACTTCCGCGCCTGGCAGGGCGCTGACCCGGCCGACGAGGTCTGGTTCTATGGCGGCGGCACCAGACCCTACACGACCCCCTACGAGGACGCGTTCGTCTACCCGCTGCTGGCCGCAGCCGAACGCGCCCAGGGGTATGGATGGTGGGCCTTCCACTGGTGGCAGGCGACCGAGAAAATCGTCTGGTACGATGCGGACAGCGGCACGGTGCGCCGCGGGCCGGCCTACCTGGGCCTGCGCGACGGCTGGGAGGACGCCCGCCTCTTCGCATGGGTGGTGGACGACCTGGGGGCCGTGTCGCCCGCCGCGGCGGTGGGCGGGCCGGGAGCGCTGCTGGAGCTCGGCACGGACGCCTACGAGGTCTACCGGTGGACCACGATCGTCAACCTGTCGTCGCCGGTGGCGATCAACAACGTGCGCCGCGCCCTGCTCGAGGCGGCCGCCCGGCCCCGCTAGCGGCGTGGCAGCGGTGGCGACGACGCCGGCCGTTGCGCTCGGCTCGGGGCCGGCTGCCGGCGGCGCCAGAACAGGTTTCAGGAGGTCGGCCATGACCAACAAGGAGCGAGTGCACGCGGCCCTGCGCCACGAGCGACCGGACCGCACCCCTTACTGCATCGACTTCACCGAGAAGGCGCGGCAGGCCATGCTCGCCTACTGCCAGGACGAGCGCTATCTGGCCCGGATCGACAACTGCTTCCACCGCGTCAGGGCCCGTCCTGGACCACTGGAGGGTTGGCTGAGCCCCGACGTCTGGCAGGACGAGTTCGGCGTGCAGTGGGACCGCAGCCGCGACCGCGACATCGGCAACGTGTGCAACTGCGTGTTGCCGGACCGCGACCTCGATCGTCTGGCCCTGCCGGATCCGCACGCGCCGGACAGGTTCGCCGGTCTGGAGCAGAGCATCGCGGCTGGCGAGGGCCGCTTCGTCCTGTTCGCGATCGGGTTCTCGCTGTACGAGCGCGCCTGGACGCTGCGCGGCATGGAGCAGCTCTTCGTCGACATGGTCGAGGCGCCGAGCTTCGTCCACGCGCTGCTGGACGCGATCTGCGCCTACAACGTGGCCCTGGTGGAACAGGCCGTGCGCCTGCCGATCGACGCGGTCTACTTCGGCGACGACTGGGGCTCCCAGCGCGGCCTGCAGATGGGCGGCCAGCGCTGGGAAACCTTCATCAAGCCGCGCCTGGCGCGCCAGTACGCGGCGGCCAAGGACGCCGGGAAATTCGTCTGCATCCATTCATGCGGCATGGTGCAGGAGGTCTTCCCGCAGCTCATCGAGATCGGGCTGGACTGCTTCAACCCCTTCCAGCCCGAGGTCATGGACGTGTACGCCATGAAGCGGCAGTACGGCCAGCGCCTCAGCTTCTGGGGCGGGGTCAGCACCCAACGGCTGCTGCCGTACGGCACGCCCGCGCAGGTGCGCGCCGAGTGCCGCAGGCTCATGGCCGAGGTGGGCCGCGACGGCGGGTACATCCTCGCGCCGGCGCACGCGATCCCGGGCGATGCCCGTCCGGAGAACGTGCTGGCCTTGATCGAGACGGTGAACGACCAGTAGACACGAGCCAGGCCCTGGCCGGCGCCCGCGGATCGCGCCCGGTAGTCGGCGCGGGGCGGGCTGAAGACGTCGAGCACGCGCACGGGGCCGACCTCGACGATCCCCCAGTGCAGCGCGTCGGGTGGGATGACGAAGGCCTCACCGGCCCCGACGACCCGCTCTTCGGCGCCGATGCGGAACCGGAGACGGCCGCTGAGCACCAGGCCGGCCTGCTCGTGCGGGTGGCGATGCTCGGGCACCTCGGCGCCGGCGGCCAGTTCGATGAACGAGAGCATGATGCTCTCGCCCCATGCCAGACGGGTCTGGGCGCCGGGAAACAGCTCCATCGCTGGCAGGCTGGCTGGCCGGATGAAAGGCATGGTCGCTCCCCCATCGCGACGTGGCGCGGCCACGACTGGCGCGGTCCGCTGGGACCCGTGCGACCCGTGCGCCGCTCGGCGCCCCGGGCGCCTCACCATCTGGATCGCAGCGGGGACGACTGCTCCCGACCCAGAGACCGGCCCCGCTCCACGAAGTAGCACATGGTATCGTAGTTCACCTCGGGCGGCTCGGAGTGGTCCGAGTGCAGGATGTAGCCGCCGCCGCCGGTCACCACCGGCAGGATCTTCTGGTCCATCTCCGCGTCGATCACCGCGCGATCGTTGCTGATCAGCGCGCGGACATCCACGCCGCCGAAGAACGCGATCCGGTCGCCGTAGCGGCTGAACAGGCGCGGCATGTCCATCCCCGCCTTGACCTCCATGGCCTGCAGGCAGTCCATGCCGGCCGCGATCAGTCCGGGCACGAGCGGTTCGACGAAGCCGCACGAGTGGACGATCACCTTGCAGCCGAGCGAGTGGGCGAAGCCGAACAGCCGCCGGTGGCCGGGCTGCATGATCTGGCGGTACATCGCCGGCGACATGAACGGCCGCTGCTTGAAGCCCATGTCCTCGTAGAAGA
>CAZPXM010000154.1:0-8488 GCA_964591015.1 uncultured Gemmatimonadaceae bacterium | reverse complement strand
AGCGCCGCGGCGCTCGACCAGCAGCACGCGCCCGGCACCCTGGTGGTGAACCTGCGGCTGGCCCGGTCGCACTTCGCCAACCGCGAGCAGCGCGCCAAGACGCGGGCGCTGCTGCAGGGCTACTTCGCGCAGGGGGGCCTGCAACTGCAGGTCAACGTGGTGGACCAGCGGACGCTCGCCGCGGCGGTGCGCTGTCCGGAGCAGTACGCGGATCTGATCATCCGTGTGGGCGGGTACTCGGAGTACTGGAGCCGCCTGACCCCCGAGCTGCGCCAGTCGATCCTGCTGCGCACCGAGCACTGAGGCGCGGGCGCTACTCCTCCATGGCCAGGCGGGCGCCGAGGAAATAGGCGCAGGCGTCCGGCGAGGCCCCCGAGCGGCTCGCCGAGCGCGTCCGGGCGGCGTCGTGGTACACGGAGCCGCCGCGCACCACGCGGGCCGAACCCCGGGCCGGGCCGGTCGGGTCGACGGTCTGCGCGCTGGCGTACGAGCCGAACCAGTCGCCCACCCATTCCTGCACGTTGCCGTGCAGATCGTGCAGGCCCCACGGGTTGGCGGGCATGGTGCCCACCGGCTGGGCGTGCGTGAAGCCGTAGTCCCAGGCGCTCCTGCGGTACCAGGCATGGCCGAGCAGGTCGTCCTCCTGGTCGCCGAACCACCAGGGGGTGCGGGCGCCGGCCCGGCACGCGTATTCCCACTCGGCTTCGGTGGGCAGGCGGAAGCGGCGGCCGCCGCTCTCGTTCAGGCGGGCGACGAGGCGCTGGACGTCGTTCCAGGAGATGTAGACCGCCGGATGGTCCGGATGTTCGACCACGTACTCGCGGCCGGCCCACGGGCGGGTGTTCATCACCGCCTCCCACTGGCGCTGCGTGAGCTCGTACCGGCCGATGTACACGCCGCGGCTCAAGGTGACGCGGTGGCGGGGTCCCTCGGTCGCGTCGCGTCCCGGCTCCTCCTCGGGCGAGCCCATCCAGAAGTAGCCGGGGCCGATCCACACGAACTCCAGCGGCGTCTGATCCGGCAGCTCGACGACCGCCACGACGGGATCGCCGGCCGGCTGGTAGCTCCCGTCCGTCTCCTCCGGCGCGGTGGCACGGCCGCCCCCACAGCCGCTCGCCAGGCCGATCAGGCCCAGCCAGAGCAGCGCGCGCACAGCCTTCACCGGCGTGCACGGACGCATATCTGCGGTCCCCCCGTTGCCTCGCCTACCGCCGCTGCCGCTGCGCCAGGAACTCGACGGTCTGCTTGGCCACGATCCATTCTTCGTCGGTGCGCAGCGCATACAGGTGCACGCGGCTGCCGGCGGCGTGCAGGGCGCCCTCGCCGCGCACGGCGGCGTTGCGCGCCTCGTCCAGCTCGACTCCCAGCCATTCCAGGCCGCCCAGGATCTGCGCGCGCACGGCCGGCGAGTTCTCGCCGATGCCGCCGGTGAAGCTGATCGCGTCCACGCCGCCGAGTTCCACCAGATAGGCGCCCAGATAGTCGCGCACCGCGGTGACCAGCACCTCGATGGCCAGCGCGCACCGGGCGTCGCCCGCCTGCGCCCCGGCCTCGATGTCCCGCATGTCGTTGCGGCCGCACAGGCCCAGCAGGCCGGCCTGCTCGGCGCAGATCTGCAGCGCCTGCGCGAAGTCGATGCCCTCGCGGCGCATGACCAGGGCGAGCGCGTAGGGGTCCAGGTCGCCGATGCGGTTGTTCTGGGGCACGCCGCTCTGCGGGCTCAGCCCGTGCGACGCGCCCACCGAGACGCCGTCGCGGATGGCGCACAGGGACGACGAGCCGCCCAGGTGGCAGTTGATGTGGCGCAGGGGGCGGGTCTGCTCCAGTTCGCCGACCCGTTCGGCGGCATAGCGGTGGCTGGCGCCGTGGAAGCCGTAGCGGCGCACTCCGTACCTCTCGTACCAGGCGTAGGGCACGGCGTAGAGCTGGCGGCGCAGCGGTACCTGGCCGTGGAAGGCGCTTTCGAAGCAGCCGACCCGGACCGCCGCCGGGGCCACCTTGGCGAACTGCCGCACGGCGGCCACGTAGGCTGGATTGTGCGCGGGGGCGAGCGGGTAGTAGTCGACCATCCGCTCGATCACGTCCTCGTCCAGTTCGACCACGCCCGAGATGCCGCGCGCGTGCACGGCCTTGAAGCCGACCGCACCCAGCTCCGCCAGCGTCGGCAGGGGCGCCTGGGGGCCGACGAGCCGGGCCAGGGCCTCGTCGATGGCGGCGGCATGGTCGGGCAGAATGCACGGCCGCTCGACCTCGGCTGCCGGTCCGAGGCGGTAGCGATGCACCGAGCCCGTGCCCCCGATGCGGTCCATGCCGCCCCGCGCCAGCACCGCGCCACCGGGCATGTCGAAGACCTTGTACTTGAAGGACGTGCTGCCGAGATTGGCGACCAGGATCTTCATGGCTGCCTCAGCCGGTGCGCGGGGTTTGGGGGGCGTGCGCCCTCACGGCCGGACGGGCGTGCCGTCCGCCAGGCGCGTCTGGGTCCACGCGACGATCTCGTCGGTGCAGGGATACCTGGCGGCCAGCTTCTCGTCGATGTCGATGCCCAGCCCGGGCTGCTCGTTGGGGTACAGGTAGCCGTCGCGCACCCGCGGCAGTCCGGGAAACATCTCGTAGACATGCTCGCCGAAGCCGCACCACTCCTGGATGCCGAAGTTCGGCGCCCACAGGTCCAGGTGCAGGTTGGCCGCGTGGCCCACCGGCGAGGTGTCTCCCGGACCGTGCCAGGCGGTGCGCACGCCATAGAGCTGCGCGAAGCAGGCGACCGCCCGTGCCGGCGTGATGCCGCCCATCTGGCTGACGTGCATGCGCACGTAGTCGATCAGTCGCCCCTCGATCAACGGCGTCCATTCGCGCGGGTGGTTGAACAGCTCGCCCATGGCCAGCGGCGTGCTGCACTGCTGGCGCATGGCACGGAACCATTCGATGTCTTCGGGGGCGAGCGCATCCTCCAGGAAGAACAGCTTGAATGGCTCCACGTCCTTGGCGAACCCCACCGCCTCGATCGGATGGAGGCGCTCGTGCACGTCGTGCAGCAGCTCGACCTCGTCGCCCAGTTCCTGCCGCAGGTAGGCGAACAGGCGCAGATGGTCGCGCACATACTGCCTGCGGTCGAAGTAGGCGCCGGGCGGCGCTCCCTCGGGCTTGACCAGGTGCCTGGCCTGGCCGCCATAGCCGCCCAACTGGACGCGGATGTAGCGATAGCCCTGCGCCTGGAAGCGGCGCACGCTGTCGGCGACCTCCGCTGGCGTGCCGCCGCCCGCGTGCCCGTACACCGCCGCGGCCTCGCGGCACTTGCCCCCCAGCAGCTGGTAGAGCGGCATGCCGGCCCGCTTGCCCTTGATGTCCCACAGCGCCTGATCGACGCCCGAGATCGCGTTGTTGAGCACGGGCCCGTTGCGCCAGTAGCTGTTCACCATGGACAGCTGCCAGATCTCCTCGATGCGGTCCACGTCGCGGCCGATGAGGAACGGGCGCAGGTGCTCCTGGATGGCGGTGTGGACAGCCCGGAAGCGCTGGGTGAAGGTGGCGCACCCGACGCCGTACAGCCCCGGTTCCGAGGTCAGCACCTTGACGATGATCAGCCGCGAACCCGCCGGCTGCGTGAGGATGGTCTGGACCTCGCGGATGGTGACGGCCGCCATGTCGACCTCCAGGCATCGGGATGCCGGTACGTGCCGGGCTACGATAGCCGCCCCGGGTTCCTTGTCAAGGCGCGGGGGCCGGCATAGTATGGACGGCCGCTGGCTGCGTTCCGGTGGCGTCTCGCTCGCGAAGGAAACCCCATGAGCTGGCTCCAGGCCCTCGTCCTGGGTGTCGTCCAGGGGCTCACCGAGTTCCTGCCGATCAGCAGCACCGCCCATCTGCGCCTCGTGCCGCACTGGCTGGGTTGGCCCGACCCGGGCGCAGCGGTCTCCGCCGTGATCCAGTTGGGGACGCTCATCGCGGTGTTCGCCTACTTCGCCGCCGACATCCGCCGCCTGCTGGCCGCGGCGTGGCAGGGGGTGCGCCAGCGCAATCTGCACGCCTCGCCGGACACGCGCCTGGCCTGGTCGCTGCTGCCGGGGACGGTGCCGATCGCGGCGTTCGGCCTCGGGTTCAAGGAGTTCGTGGAGACCGGGGCCCGCAGCCTGGAGCTGATCGCGGCCGCGCTGATCCTGCTGGCGCTCGGGCTGCTCGCCGCCGAACGCCTTGGCCGGCGGGACCTCTCGCTGGATCGGCTCGGCTTCTGGCAGATCCAGTTCGTGGGCCTGTGCCAGGCGCTCGCCCTCGTCCCCGGCGCCTCGCGTTCGGGCACCACGATCATGGGCGGTCTGCTGGTCGGGCTGGGGCGAGCCGATGCCGCCCGCTTCTCGTTTTTGCTCGGCCTGCCGGCGATCGGCGCCAGCGGTCTGCTGGAGTTCGCCGACCTCGTCGCCGGCGGCCTGGGCGGCGTGGGGCTGGCCAGTCTGGCGGTGGCGGTGGTGGCCGCGGCGATCAGCGGGTACTGGTCGATAGGGTTTCTGCTGCGGTTCGTGGCGCGCCGGGGCACGTACGCGTTCATCGTCTATCGCATTCTGCTCGGCGGCATCATCCTGCTGGCGCGCTGACGCGCGCGTTGCGCTGGCGGCAGCGGCCGCGCGCCCGCCAGTGCCGGCCGGTGGCAGCGCTGCGGCGGCTGGCAGGCTCGCAGAGAGGAGATGTGCATGTACCCCAATCCACTGAAGCAGCGGCTGCGCCGCGGCGAGATCGTCCTCGGGACGAACGTGGGAGCGGCCAGCCCGTACGTCGCCGGACCGATCATGGACGCGCAGCCGGATTTCCTGTGGATCGACACCGAGCACATGGCCTACGGCACGGAGGCGCTGGAGACGCTGCCCGTGCTGTGCCGGATGCGCGGGGTGGCGCCGCTGATCCGCGTCGCCTGGAACGACCCGGGGTTGATCAAGAAGGCCTACGACGCGGGGGCCGTGGCGGTGATGGTGCCCCAGGTGGACACCGCGGCGGCGGCGGCCCAGGCCGTGCGGTACGCGCGGTATGCCCCGGAGGGACGGCGCGGTCTGTCGCCGATGTGGACGCGGATCGCCGGGGTGAACTGGAACGAGGTGATCCGCACGGCCAACGAGGAGACGGTGCTGATCCTGCAGATCGAGAGCCAGGAGGCCTTCGACAACCTCGATCAGATCAAGCAGGTGCCGGGCATCGACGTGCTGCTGGTCGGTCCGCTGGATCTGTCCGCGTCGGTCGGCACGATCACCGACACCGCGTCGCCGGCCGTGCTCGACATCATGCGGGAGGTGCCGCGGCGGCTGGCGGGAACCGGCATCGTCGCCGGCACGACCCTGGGAGAGGTGGCCGACATCCAGGAGAAGATCCGCTGGGGGTATCGGTTCCTGAGCGTGGGGAGCGCGCTGGGGTACGGCGTGCAGGTGCTCCGGCGGAACCTGGAGACCCTCCGGCGGGATCCGCTGGGCAGTGGACCGGGCTAGCGGGTGCTCCGGCCCGACAGCACGAACCAGATGGTCTGGAACATGATCTTGAGGTCGAGCACCAGGGAGAGGTTCTCGATGTAGTACAGGTCGTATGCGAGCCGTTCGCGGGCGATGCCCACCAGGTCGTCCGAGTTGAGGTCGAACTCGTGACGCGACTGCGCCCACCCCAGCAGTCCGGGCTTGACGTTGAAGCGACGCATGTAGAAGGGGATCTGGCGGCGGAAGCGCTCGACGAAGAAGGGCCGCTCGGGCCGGGGGCCGACCAGGCTCATGTCGCCGCGCAGGAAGTTGATGCACTGCGGCACCTCGTCCAGATGCAGCGCCCGCAGGACGCGGCCCACTGGCGTGATGCGCGGATCCTCGCCGCGCACCCACACCGGCCCCGTGCGGTCTTCGGCGTCCGCGTACATGGACCGGAACTTGTACATGACGAAGGTCCTGCCGCCCAGCCCGACGCGTTCCTGCCGCAGCAGCACGGGGCCCGGCGAGGTCAGCTTGATCGCCAGGGCGGCCACCAGCCACAGCGGCGCGAAGCCGATCAGCACGATCAGCGCCACGGCGATGTCGATGCCGCGCTTGATCGCCTGCTCCCAGACCGGCATCAGCTCCCGGCGCAGCTCCATGAGCGGCACGCCGTGGATCTGCTGGGTGCGCACGTGTCCGGCGACGATATCGTACAGGTCCGGGGTGATGCCGAACTCCACGGGCAGGCCCTCGGCTGTCTGGATGATGTCGAGAATCTCCTGCTGCGAGTTGGGCGGGAGCGCGATGAGGACGTTCCGCACGCGGTGCTGCGCCACCAGCGACGGCAGCTCGGTCACCGTGCCCACGACCGGCACATCGGCGACGGCGTCGGCGGGCGGATCGCTGCGGGTGCGCACGAAGCCCACCACGTCGAACCCCTGCGCCGGGGCGTGACGCAGGTCCTGCAGCAGTCTGGCGCTGCGCGGCTGTACGCCAACGATCAACGTGCGGCGGCGCCCGATGCCCCGCACCAGCAACTGCCGTTCCAGGCTCTTGACGGCGAAGCGGCCGCCGGCCACCAGACCGATGAGCGACAGCCAGTAGCTGGCGACCAGCGCGCGCGTCATGGTGAAGGGGCTGCCGGGCTCGATCGTGGCGACGATGAACAGCAGGGTCCCCAGCGTCACGACCTTGGCCACCGCCACGGTCTCGTCGAACCGCGAGCGCGAGCGCGCGCTGCGGTACAGGCCGAAGAAGAAGAACAGGAGCAGCCAGCAGGCGCAGATGGCGGGGATGGCGTCGAACAGATAGTGCTGGAGGGCGAACAGGAAGGGCGGATGGCCAGCGCCTGCGGCACCGCCGTGCAGACGCCGCCAGGCCGTCTCCACGCTGGGCAGTCCGCCGCCGATCAGCTTGGTCCACAGAAAGGCCACCGAGGCCAGGTTGATCGCGAGGACGTCGCTGGCCACCAGCAGCAGGGTGCGTTGCCAGGCCGACATGGTTCAGGCGGGGACCCGCAGCGCGGCGGGCGAGCGCCGTCGCCTGGGGGGTGAGCCAGGCCGCGGGCCCATGCCGGTCTCTGCGAGCCGGTGTCGGTCCGGGCTGCGGCCCATGCGGGCCGTCTGCGTGGCCATGCGCGCCATCGCTGCCTGCTCCTGTCTGCGCGCAGCGCGCAGTCCGTCGGGTGAAGGCGCGCCCTCCTGCGGGAACGACCGCGGGCGCCAGGCGGCGGCACGCCGGCGAGCGCGCCGCGCCCCTTGGGTGCGGTGCTTGCCGGCCCCGGGTCGCGACAAGATCGGCGCCGTGGCGGCCAGGGGCAAGAGCGCCGGTGTCGCCCGCGGTCCGCTGCTCCGCTGCGATCGCTGGTTTGACCGCGGACACCACCGGGCTATGCTTACGACGCCCGAGCCGATGCGGAGTTCGTCATGGCCACCGCTGTCCATCTGACCACCGTCCACGAGCCGACCGACAGCCGCATCCTCCATCGCGAGTGCGCCAGCCTGATCGCGGCCGGGTACGAGGTGACGATCGTGGCCTGCCACGGATCCGCCGGGACCGTGGACGGCGTGCGCATCTGCCGGGTGCGCGGCGGCGGGCGCCGGCTGGCGCGGATGACCGTCGGTGTCTGGGCGGTGCTGCGGGCGGCGCTGCGCGCGCGGGCGGACATCTACCACTTCCACGATCCCGAGCTGATCCCCGCGGGGCTGGCGCTGCGCGCGGCCGGCAAGCGGGTGATCTACGACGTGCACGAGGACTCCACCACCGCCATCCTCGAGCGCGAGTACCTGCCGGCGTTCCTGCGCCCGGCCGTCGCGCGCGCGCTCGCGGCGCTGGAGGCGGGTGCCGGTCGCTGGTTCCGCGTGGTGCTGGCGGAGCGCTACTATGCGGAGCGCTTCCCGCGCGGCGTGCTCGTGCTCAACTACGCGCGCGTCCCGCAGACAGCGCCGGCGACTCTGCAAGGGCGTCCCGTCCTGGGCCCCCAACGGCTGCTCTACACCGGCAACGTGAAGGTGTACCGAGGAGCTCTGCAGCACGCCGACCTGCTCCGTGCGCTGCCCCAGGCCGAGCTGTTCATGGTGGGGCGGTGCAGCCAGGAGCTGGCCGCCGCGGTGCGGGACCGCGCCGGCGCGGCCGCCGCTCGCCTGCACCTGGAGGGCGTGGGCTACACCGTCCCCTTCGGCCGCATCACCGAGTACTACCTGCGGGAGCAGTGGACGGCGGCCCTGGCGTTGTTCCCACCCAGCCCGCATACCCGGCGCAAGGAGCTGACCAAGATCTTCGAGTACATGGCCTACGCCATCCCCATCGTCTGCTCGGCGTTCCCCAATCTCCAGCGCATCGTGGCAGGGGAGGGCTGCGGCCTGTGCGTCGACCCCGAGGACCCGGCCGCAGCGGTGGCCGCCGTCGAGTGGCTCGCGGCCCATCCCGACGAGGCGCGAGCCATGGGAGACCGCGGCCGCGCTGCGGTGATGCGGGAGTACGGCTGGGACACGCAGGCACGCGCCCTCGTGGCCCTCTACGAGGAGATGCTGGCCGGCGGCCGCGGCTGAGGC
>CAZPXM010000153.1:0-8650 GCA_964591015.1 uncultured Gemmatimonadaceae bacterium | reverse complement strand
GCGTCGTGCCGCACGGGGCCTGAGCGGCCGGGCAGGCGACTGCGCTGGCAGGCAGGGGACTGCCCGGCGGACGGCCGCGGAGCGCCACGACAGCCCCGCCGGCACCAAAGCGGCGCGCCTGGTGGACGCTCGCCGCGCCTCCGCGCCTGTCGTGGACCGAGCGTGCAGGGCTCCTGGTGGCCGCCTACGCGGACTCGGGACGGACCGGCGAGGGCTCGCGGGCAGCCGGGCTCGCCTCGGCACGCAGCTTCTCGTCGAGGCGGATGACCGCGAACAGCATGCCCGTGTAGAACCAGAACGTGTTGTTGGCGATGTCGCCGTTGAAGGACTGGCTGACCTGGAAGCCGACGAAGGTGGCGAGCACGCCGATCAGCACGGCCCGCAGATAGGGGTCCTGCATGCCCGGCAGGGCCGCGTACCCGCGCCGCACCACGCGGACCACGAACCACGCGAAGGCCAGGAATCCGACCAGGCCGAGTTCGGCCAACACCGTGGTCACCACGGTGTGGGACTCGTTGACCCGACTCCAGTAGGGGAAGCCGGGCGGGGCGTACTTCGGGAAGAGCTCCGGGAAGCCCCGCCAGCCGACCCCGAGCAGCGGATGGTCGAGGAACATCTTCAGCCCGGCGATGACCAGCAGCACGCGCGCCGTGCCCGACGTGCTCCCCACCTGACCGTATTCCTCGACGAAGCGGAAAATCGACAGGAAGCGTTCGGCGATGTAGGCCGCGAAGGGCACGAATTCGCGCAACACCAGCACCGCGACGGCGCCAACGATCCCGAGCACGAACAGGTAGCGCAGCTTGCCGCTGAGCCACAGCAGGACGACGATCGCCGTCATGGTGGCCAGCCAGGTCGAGCGGCTGAAGGAGGCCAGGATGCCGCCCATGCTGATCGCGATCGCCGCCGCGAACAGGCCCCGCTGCCACCAGCGCATGCGGTAGTTCACCAGCACCGAGACCATGGGGACCGCGGCGCTCATCAGGAAGGTGGCGAAGACGTTCGGGTTGTTGAAGCTGGCGGTGGCGCGCGGCACGATGCCCCCCAGCGCCTGGACCACGTCCACCGGCAGGTGGAAACGGCCGGTGATGACCTGATAGGCGCCCCACACGGCGCCGGCGGCGGAGATCGGCAGCATGGACCAGATGACCAGCGCGACGGCGCGGCGCGAGTCCAGCATCAGCTCCACCATGTACACGAAGACCACCAGCGCTGCGATGCGCACGAAGCCGATCGTGGCCTCCGGCTGGTTGGGCGAGTAGGTGAGCGAGACCGCAATCGCGGCCAACAGGCATCCGAGCGGCGCCCGCAGCTCGAAGGCCGGGAACACGGTGCGGCGGCGCAGGAAGGTGTTCGCTCCCAGCGCGATGCCCAGCAGCACGAAGGCCAGGTGGAAGCCGGTGAGGTTGAACTTGCCACCGGTCCCCTGCACCAGCCGCCCGGTGGCATCCAGGGCGGTGCTCAGCACGATGACGGGCACGACGAGCCACGGATAGAGCAGGACGCCGACCGCGAACGCGAAGGCGGCCAGGGCTGCGGCCGACAGGTACAGGACGAACGGCGACACGCCCAGGCTGCCCTCCAGCACGGCGAGCTGGACGAGCAGGAAGGCGGCGAACCACTTCACGCTCGGCGACGGCGCTGCCGGGCGCGGCGACAGGACGCTCATGGAGAACCAGCTCAGGGGAGCGACGGCGACCTCGGCTGGCGCCAGTCGGCTGCACGGCGACGTAGCATAGACAGCAGCCCCGGCGGTCGCAAGGCTTGCCGCCAGCCGATGCCCGAGCGGCGCAGGAAGGACGCCGTGATGGCGGTCCCCCACAGCGCATAGGCGATCGAGGTCGACAGCCCCGCGCCCCTGAGTCCCAGCACCGGAATCAGCCAGAGGTTCAGCGCCACATTGGCCGCCAGCGCCAGCGCGGGCGCCCAGATGGTCACCGGGGGGTACCCCTCGCCGAAGAGCTTGGCGTTGAAGACCGAGCCGACTCCCGAGAACACGATGCCCGGCAGCAGCCAGAGCAGCGGCACGTACGCGTCCGGGTAGCGGGGAAAGAACAGCCGCAGCAGCGCGGGGCCGAAGACGACCAACACGGCGGCCGACCCGGCGAGGAAGAGGAGCATCGACTGGCCGACGCGCAGCGAGAGCCGGGCGTTCTCCTGGCCGCGCACCACCTTGGCGAACAGCACCACTGCGGCCACGTTGGGCACTCGCTGCATCATCTCCGTGAAGTTGGTGGCGACGCCGTACACGCCCACCGCCTCCTCGCCCAGCAAGTAGCTGATGAGGAACACGTCGCTCTTGAGCAGCAGGAAGGTGAGCACGAGGTTGATCTCGGCGCGGGCGCCGATGCGCACCATCTGCGCGAAGATCGGCCGGAGGCCGAGGCGCGCGGGCATCAGCCCGCGGGCGAGCAGCCCGACGAGCAGCAGCACCGAGACGCTGACCGCGGCCAGCCATACGGTCAGCACCCGGTCCACGCTCAGCACCGCGGTGCAGGAAAGCGCGAGGTTGCCGCAGAAGTACGCCCCGGCGAACAGCAGGGGCACCAGCGCGTATGCCTGGAAGCGCTCCTCGCCGAGGCAGATCGCCAGGCCCCCTCTTTCGAGGATGGTCAGGGCTGCCACTGCCGCCAGCAGGTGGAGCTGCACCGAGGTGGCGCTGGGCAGGAGGCGAACCCACAGGCCCATCGCCGCCGGCAGGCACGCCCACAGCACGACGCCGACCAGCGCGGCGTACGCGCAGGTGATGGCCAGCGTCGGCCCGCGCCCGCGCTCGCGGCCGACCAGATAGGTGTTTCCCTTGTAGAGCCACTCGCCCAGCACCAGCGTGATCAGCAGCAGGGCGGTCGTCCACAC
The DNA here is from genome assembly GCA_964591015.1 of uncultured Gemmatimonadaceae bacterium. GTDB lineage: Bacteria > Latescibacterota > UBA2968 > UBA8231 > UBA8231 > SLHA01. The sequence goes on along the minus strand of CAZPXM010000153.1, from coordinate 5,794 downwards.
CTTGAGAGTCCCGTACTGCTCCCGGCCCAGCCCGTCGGCCAGCAGCACGGAGGTGGCGAAGCCGATGGCGTACGTGAGGAGCGTGGCGAGCGTGACCAGCGAGAACCCGCGCAGGAAGTCCATCCGCCGAGACCTGTCGACTGCGGTGGCGAGTGCGGGCCGACCGTCAGCAAGTGGAGAATGGCGCGACACCTGCCAGGTCGCCGCGCGGGTGGCGCCGCGCCGGCTGCCAGCACGGGGATGCCCACCGGGCTCGGAGGCTGGCGCACGCTGGCAGGGCCGGACAATATAGGATGGCGGGTACGCGCCGGCCAGGCGGCTCGCCGCCGCCGGCCCGGGGCCGTCGCGGACAGACCAGGAGGAAGGACCATGATCGAGCTGGGCAACGCCGCGATCGCGCTGGTGGCCGACCCCGCGGCGGCAACGGTGGTCCTGGAGGATCGGCGCCGCGGTTGCCGGTGGCGGCTGCTGCCCGAGACGCGCTGCTGCGGGCTGCGCGGCAGGGGCGGCGCGGCGGCGCTGCGGCACGGCCGGACGGCGCAGCGGCAACCGGGGGTGCTCCGCGAGGAGTTCGCCGTCGCTGGCCAGGTGCGACTGGCGTACGAGTGGCGCCTGCTGGCCGACGGCGTCGAGGTCACGCTGAGCTGCCTGCAAGGCGAGGCTGCGGTCGAGTGGGCCAGTCTGCCCGGCTCGTTCGTGGCAGAGGGTGCCGGCCTGCGGCTCGCGCTGCCCATCATGCAGGGCGTTCTGCTGGCCGGGCAAGGCGGCCCCGCTGCGGAGCGCTTGCGGTACGGGGGGCACATGTCCCTCAGCATGGCGATGCTGGGCTGGCTGGCGCCCGGCGGCGGCCTGCTCCTGGCCAACGAGAGCGCCACGGACTGGGAGGCGGCCGTCGGCTGCGACGCATCGGGGTCGCCGTACGCATACGTGGTGCAGACGGCCTCGCTGGGCGCCCTCGCTGGCTGCCGCACGGCGCGCCTCTACTGCACCGCGGGCGACGTCTCCGCGCTGTGCAAGCGGTACCGGCGGCGCGTCCAGGAGCGCGGGCCGTGGGTGACCTGGGAGCAGAAGATGGCTGCCAGGCCCGCCGTCGAGCGGCTCTTCGGCGCGCTGATGGCCTTCATCGGGTACAACCAGGACGAGATCGACTACGTGGCTGCCTGCCGCCGCCTGCGCGCGCGCGGCTTCGACCGGGCTTTCGTCTACCCGGTGGGCTTCAACACCTACAGCCGCGCTTTCCGCATGGGCGGCGATCCGCCGATCGAGCTGTCCGACGCCGCCATCGCCGAGATTCGCTCGCTGGGCTTCGAGGTGGCTCCCTGGACCTGGGTGTACGAGGGGCTGGACGACGGCTCCGCGGCGATGCGGGCCCGCTTCATCCTGGATGCGGCGGGCCGTCCCATCCCGCACTGGCGCATCGATGATTTCCAGTGGTACAAGTGCTGCACCCCCGCGCAGTGCCAGTTCGTGCGCGAGCAGTACCGGGGCCCCATGGCGGCGATGACCTGGAACCACTTCGACGTCAACGCCACGAGCGGCCCGCAGGAGTGCCACGCCCTCGAGCACCTCGGCCACCCCGGCCGGCCGCTGTCGCGCGCTGACGACCTCGCCTTCCTGCGCGAGTTGCTGGGCCCTGCCACCAACGGCGACCGGGTGGTCAGTTCAGAGGGCTTCCGCGACTGTCTGGCCGACGCGTACGACATCGGCACCACCAAGCTGCTGCCGGCCTGGGGCGCCCAGCAGAGCTGGACGGTGCCCATGGTCCAGCTCGTCTACCACGACGTCATCGTCCAGGACTGGTGGGAGCTGCACAACTACAACGCCACCGGCGGGTTCGCGCACACGACGCAGTGGGGATGCCAGCGCGACGGCGCGCCGCGGCTCAAGGCGGCCATGGATGCGTTGTACGGCTGCCCGCCGAACGTCTTTCCGTTCGGCAAGCAGTACCGCTGGGTGGACCGGGCCGCCGGCCGGACCGAGAGCTTCACGGTGCGGCTCGAGGAGCCCTCCGTGCAGGAGGCGCTGGCGGTCGCCCTGCCGGTGGCGCAGGCGCACCGGCGCACCGGGCCCCAGGAGCTGCTCTCGCACGTCTTCCTGAGCGCTGACGGGGCGGTTCAGCGCACCGAGTTCGCCGACGGCACGCTGGTCTTCGCCAACTTCGGCGACCGGCCGGTCCAGGTGCCGGAGGCCGGGCAGCTCGACGCCCTGTCATGGAAGCTGCTGTGACGGACGGCGCCCTGCCGCGGCGCGAGCGGCCTCGCGGCGCCTCCGGCTAGGGTGCCTTCGCCTCATCGGTGGCGGCCGGCGGCGGGTCCTCGTCGGCGGGCGGCACCGGCGAGCCGTGTGCCTCCTCGATGACCCGGTGCTCGACCTGCTCCACGCGCTGGATGTCGTCCAGGCTGACGTGGCCGACCACGCGGCCGTCGTCCAGCACGTTGCGCTGCAGCGTCCGGAGGCTGCGGAACAGGTTGCGCAGGTCGCGGAGGCCGCCCCAGGTGAACCACACGGTGGTGACGGCGCCGACGAACGCGGCCAGATAGACCGAGTTGAACTTCCACCACTTGAACCAGCCGAGGTTGCTCCAGCGCGGGCCGAACAGGTTCCAGCACGCGGCGACCAGGAAAAGCGCGAAGCCGAACATGGACCACAGGAACACCGACCAGGCGATGGCCTTGTCGCCGGGCGTGTACTGCTCGTCGATGCCGATGAGCTTGCGCTGCCAGGCCGGGATGCGGCCGGTGTACACCACCTGGCCGGAGTCCTCGCGGCGGTACTGGCCCCGGTGCAGCAGCCGGTCCATGTTGAACGGCTCGCGGCACGTGAGCAGGGACACGACGACGTAGACGAGCAGGCCGGTAAACGAGGTCAGGAAGGCGACCTCCTGACCGCTGATGGGGAAGTGCTCGGGCGTGACCTTCCACTCGGCGATCGGCAGGGCGTCACCCAGGCCCTCCAGGCCCGCTTTGAAGGACGCCAGCGACTCCGGGTGGTTGGCGCTCCACCAGGGGTAGATCAGATCGGGCCAGTAGCGCTCGCACAGGAAGCCGATGATCGCCAGCACGGCGCCCACGATCACGGTGGCCATGGCTGCGGCACTGGTTCCCCGCTTCCAGTACAGGCCGCCCAGAATGAGGGCGCCCGACCAGCTGAAGGCGATGGCGCCGGTGAGCTGGAAGAACATCAGGATGTAGGTCGTCTGGCTGAACAGCATGCTGAAGAACCAGGCGAAGACGGCCACGAAGAGGATGGAGAAGCGCAGCGCCCAGATGTGCTTTCTGGGCGTGAACGGCTTCCTCTTGAGCGGCAGCACGACGTCCTGGACGAAGATGGTGCCCCACGAGTGGAGGTAGGTCGTGTCGGTGCTGATGGCCAGAAAGAGCATGCCGGCGCAGAACAGGCCCGTGATGCCGACCGGCAGAATGTGCCGCAGGGCCACGGGGACCAGCATCTGCGTGCGGATCGTCTCGGTGGTCGTCTTGCTGTCGAAGTTGATGCGCGCGGCCAGCTCGGCGGTGACCTCGGACGCCTGGGCGGCGAAGTCCGGATGGTTCATGAAGGTGTAGGCGGCCACGGCCAGCAGCGAGAAGGCCAGCATGGTGAAGCCACCGCGCCAGGTCCCGAGCACGCCGCCCATCTTCTGCTCGTGCGGGGTCTTGGCCGCAGCGTAGTACCCCTGATTGCCCTGCCAGGATTGGCGCAGGTACAGGCCCATGAGGATGCCGAGGACTATGTAGAGGATGTTGAAGTCGGTCAACTTGTCCGTGTCGAACGGGTTGACGAAGGACTCGCCTGGCGGCCGCGACAGCATGGCCACCTCGAAGTGCCGCATGTCGAACAGCACGAATACCGCCACGAACAGGATCGTGTAGATGATATATCCGTAGATGCCCTGGACGCAGTCGGTGACCATCGTGGTGATCTGGCCGCCGAGCATGACGATCGCCAGGGCGATGCTGAGGAAGCAGGCCATCGCCAGTCCGTACGTCGACAGCTCGAGCCCGAGGACGTTCACCGTCAACGGCAGGCCGCAGTAATAGACGAAGAAGCGGCCGCCCACCGCCGGGAAGATCGCGTAGTTGATGAGGCCCGACAGGTACACCAGCGCGCCGGCGACGACGCGCACGGCGCGGGAGTAGCGCATCTCGAAGAACTGGGCCAGGGTCATCGCCCGCGTCTCGCGGAAGCGATAGGTGACGAACCCCACCAGGCCCATGACCATGAAGATCGGCGTGCCGACCGCGCCCCAGAAGCCGATGGCGAAGCCCGACTTGTACCATTGCTCGAAGATGGCGACGATGGACACCAGGCCGAGTCCGGCGGTGCCGTCGGCCACCGTGAGCAGGTAGCGCCCGGCGACGCGACCGCCGGCCGTGAAGTCGGACACCGCCTGGACGTGGCGCTGCACCTTCCAGCCGATGACCAGCAGGGCCACCGACGGGATGATCAGCATGAGCCAGTCGATCCACGTGAAATACGCATGCATGGCTGTCTGCAGCCTCCGCAAAATGGGCGGGACACACGCCATTCCGCCGGGCTCGCAGTGGCAGGCACCGCGAGTCAGAAAGGCTCGACCGCGGTCAGCGGGCAGTGCCCAACTGTCTGTGGTCCGCGGTCCGCGGCGCTGTCGCCGCGCGACCGCCGGACAGGAGGGGCATGCGGCGCGGCCCGCGCCGAGCGGGCGCGGGCGCTGCCTGGCGGGCGTACAATGTAGGGGACCGTCCTGGCGAAGGCCACAGCAGCGCCGCCGCCGCCAGGACGAGGCCCGTCCTTTCGCCCTCAGCGCTTCCCGTCCCTATCTTCGGGCGCGCGCGGCAGCGAGCTGGCTTCGGTGCTGATCGCGCTGGCACCGCAGCGGAGAGGGAGAGAACGCCATGGGGGAGGCAACCGATATCAGCGACATCTCGGCGCGCGCCGTCGACCTGGCCGGTCTGGTAGCCTACCAGCAGGGGGCCGTGGTCAGCCGCACGCTGATCAAGAAGGGCCAGGGCACGGTGACCCTGTTCGCCTTCGACCGGGGCGAGGGGCTCAGCGAGCACACCGCCCCCTACGATGCGCTGGTCTGCATGCTGGAGGGTCGGGCCCGGATCAAGATCGGCACGCAGTCGCTCGACGCGGGCGCCGGCCAGCTGGTGGTGATGCCCGCCAGCGTGCCGCACGCCCTGCACGCCCCCGAGCGCTTCAAGATGATGCTGGTGATGATTCGGGCGTGAATCCCGGGCGCCGCACCGGCCCGGGCGGCGCCCCTTCTGCCGCACGTCCTCGGCGGCAGCCGGCCGCCAGCGCTACACGAGGCCGCCGCCGGACAGGGCCAGTTCGGCGATGCGGGTGGCGCGCAGGCCTGCGTCCCCCTGCACGCGCGGTTCGCTGCCCGCGGCGACCCAGTCGGCGAAGTGCAGCATCTCGTCGCGGAACATGTTGTTGCGGGCGAAGGGGATGACCCGCTCCTCGCCGCCGCGCAGGACCATCAGGTAGGCGCCCTCGGTCTCCTTGCTGATCTTGCCTTCCACGCGCCTGGGGTCGTAGCTGCCCGGGAAGTACAGCACGCCGTTGGGTCCGAGCACGTCGGTGCCGGACAGGGCGTGGGTGCCTTCGGGCAGGCCCCACGACCAGGAGACCATGATGGTGTCGCCATGCTCGAAGCGGACCAGCACCGTGCCGGTGTCCAGGGCGGTCGTGTCGGCGCGCAAGCGCACGGGCATGGACTTCACCTCGACCGGCGCCCCGAAGCAGTGGCAGGCGAAGTCGTAGTTGTGGACCATGCCGTCGATCATGGGGCCGCCGCCCTCCATGCGAT
>CAZPXM010000152.1:0-9118 GCA_964591015.1 uncultured Gemmatimonadaceae bacterium | reverse complement strand
GAGCGCCTGATTTGTAATCAGGGGGTTCCGGGTTCGAGTCCCGGAGGCGGCTCCACTCTCAGACTGAGTAACAGCACCCCTGAGTCCTTGCTGCCTTGCGTTCCGGCGGGTTTTCACAGAACACGTCGCCAAACCAGAGCTTCCCTTCTGCTCTCTTCGGCACATCCCTCAGCCCTAACTAGCCGTGGCTGAGACTCATCCGGCCACCTTCGCGGGAGTGCCGGCGCCCCCCTGTGCTGCGAGCACCCGGGGGGCCTGCGCCCCGCGGAGGCGGTCGAGGGCACGTCCTGTGGGGAGTATGCGCCGCGAACCCGCGGAGGTGCCATGAGCGCATCCTACTCACTGCCGCTGGGCATGGACTGGGCCACCGACTGGGGTTGACCCGGTTTGGCGGACACCTTCCCGTCTGGGGAGAAGGAGGACACCATGCCGAGACCACGCCCCCCATACAGCGCCGAGTTTCGCCAGCAGATGGTGAAGCTGGTGGCCGCGGGACGGACACCGGAGCAGTCGAGTCGGGAGTTCGAGCCCTCGGCCCCCACGATCCGCCAGTGGGCGGTGCGGGCGGCCCGGCCTGCCGGCCAGCAGAGCGATGGTCTGACCACGGCGCAGCAGGAAGAGGTTCGCCGTCTACGCCGCGAGGTGAACCAGCTGTGCCTCGAGCGGGAAATCCTTTCAAAAGCAGCGGCCTGGTTCGCTGGGGAGACCGACGCGCTCGAGAGCGGCGGTTCGCGGTCGTGAAGACGAACCAGGAGCGGTATCCCATCGCCACGATGTGCCGGCTGCTGGGTGTCTCCTCCAGCGGGTACCAGGGCACGGCGCCGCCGGCCGCCCTCGGCGCGGCGGCAGCGGGACGCGGCGCTTACGGTGCGGATCCGACAGCTCCACCAGGACTCGGGGGGCACCTAGGGAAGCCCGCGGCTCCACCGCGAGCTGGCCGACAAGCACGAGCACAGCGGCCGCAAGCGGGTGGCGCGGCGGATGCGCGCCGCCAGTGGGCCAGGACGGCGCGCCGCGAGCCACAGGCGCGGCCCGCCTCTGAGCTGGTGCAGCGCGACTTCACCGCGGCCGGCCCGTACCAGCGCTGGGTGGCCGACATCACCGGCATCCCGACCGAGGACGGCTTGCTGCATCTGGCGACGGTGCTGGATGTATGGAGCCGCCGCCTCGTTGGCTGGGTTACGGCGACCACCGGCGCGGCGAGCTGGTGTTGCAGGCCCCGGGGGCGGGCCATGGCGCAAGGACAGGCGGACGGCGTCATTCACCATTCCGATCAGGGCTGCCCATACCCGTCCCACGCCTTTACCCAACGTTGTACGGAGGTGGGCGTGACCCGCTCCATGGGTTCGGTCGGCGGCGCCTGCGACAACGCCACGGCCGAGTCCTTCTTCGTGGCCCTGAAGTGCGAGCCGGTCCACCGTTGCCGGTTTCCTGCCATCGCGGCGGCTCAGCAGGCCGTGTGCGAATACATCGAGGGCTGGTGCAGTGCTTGACGACGCCACTCTGCACTGGGCTACCGAGTGCCGATCAGCTACGAGAGAACGCACCGTGCCGCGGCGTGAGAACCGAGATCACTGACCATCCACCAGACCGGGGCAAGCCCAGTGCCGGTACCAGCGTCAGGAGGAACCTCCATGCCCGAATCGAAGGCCGTGCCCGATGACTTCGTGCGGTTCCTGGTTCCCGGCCAGGAGAACCGGATGCAATCATTGCGCGATCTGTACTGGCTCCACTACGCTCCCGCAGGTCCCCTGATACCGCTCTGGGATGAGTGGATGCCGAAGGCGACGCTGTGGCCGGCGTGCACACCCGGCGGCGACCTGGGCACCATGCGGCGTCGCTGGGCGGAAGCCCTGGCAGGGCGCATCATCACAGCCGAAGGGTACGTGCATACTCAGCAGCATGACGGTCCGGCTCACGCGGAAGGATGGCCCTTCCCTCGCTGGATGGAAGCCGCTGGCGTCGGCTGGCACTTTCGCGGGACGGGCATCCCGGGTTACGACGCGCCGCTCTCCACTCCGGAGACGTGGGTCCTCACAGGCGCCGTGGGTGGCGAGATCAACGATCGAGGCTGGGTCATTTCCTTGACCAGTGAAGGGGCGACTGCTCAGACTCCGAAGTTCGAGATGCCGGCACGGAATGGCCCTTGGCTCAGGCTCAACTGGTGGGCCGAAGGGCTTGACGGGGCGGACTGCTACGTGGAGTGGACTACCGCGGACAAGCCCGAATATGGCCCCGATCGTCGGTTCTACTTCGCGCCCGCCGGTCCCGCAGGGCAATCGGTTGCCTACATGCCGATGGGCGGCGGTGGCGGTCGGACAGACACCTCCCGCGCGGAGACGCGCACCATGATCCCGGTCTACCGCGTGCCAGGGTGGACGGGGACCATCACCGGTCTGCGCATCCACTTTGGCAATGCAGGCCCGGCCCGTGTTGTGCTGAAGTCGTTCCACACCGCCTGCGACACGCGCCACTCCGTCAACAACCCCAACTTCGTGCGCGGCGTGTGCTGGTACTTCGCGTGGACGCGCGACCTGACATTCCTCCGCGAGCAGATGGGCCGCGTGCGCAGCGCCATGCGCTACACCATGCACGAGTTCGATACGCTTCGCCGCAGGTGCATCTACACGACATGGCCCGGACACGAGGGGCGCAGCGGAGTCCGCCGGACGCCCGACGGAGGCAAGTTGATCGTGCCCGGCGAGGGTATCGGCAGCAACTACTGGGACCTGCTGCCCTTCGGCGGCGAGGATGCACTGGCGACGATCTACTACTACGACGCCGTGCTGAAACTGGCCGCTCTGGAGGAGCAGATCGCAACCCATCCCGAGTGGGGCGTTGCCACCGGCGCCGATGCCTTCAGCCCTGATGCCTTGAGAGTGCAGGCCAAGGCCGTGCGAGCCTACGGGACGAAGCGCTTCTGGAACTCGCGCACGGGGCGGTTCGGCACCGTGGATCTCGATGGCGCTCTCCACGACTACGGCTGGACGTTCCTCAACAACGAGGCTGTGTATCACGGCTTCGCCACACCGAAGCAGGCGCGCAGCATCCGTGACTGGATCAGCGGCAAGCGGACCGTTGTGGGGGACACGTCCTCGGGCGCCGACATATATCACTGGCGCTTCGGCCCTCGCTCGTCCACCAGGCGCAACCTTGACTACTACGTGTGGGTCTACTCGTCTCCGGAGAGCATCCCCTGGGGCTATCAGGTGCAGGATGGGGGGGCCGTGCTTGGCTGGTCGTACCACGACCTCATGTGCCGCCTGCAGGTCGATGGCCCCGACGACGCGTGGAACCGGCTGAAGGAGATCATCGCCTGGTTTGACGCAACGCAGGCCGAGGGTGGCTATAGGGCCTACTATGGCCGCGACCGCGCTCGGGGCACGCTTCAGGGAGGGAATGTCGCGGGCGGACTCGGCGTCGATCTCGAGTTCTTCGAGAGCATCCTGGTCCCGCAGGTCATGCTCTACGGCTTCATGGGTCTGGAACCGACGGCGCAGGGCATGCGCCTCCGGCCTCGTCTGTCAGGAGAGTGGCCGGAACTGAGGATCACCCGGATACACCTCCATGAGCGCGTGCTCGACCTGACTGCCAGGGCGGACGGGACCATCGTACTCCGGGCCGATGGCTCTTGCGATCCTCCGGTGGTGGTCGAACTGCCGGAGGGTGTCTGGCGTTCCGAGACGCCCTCGGTGACGGTGGAGGGATCGCGCGCCACCCTGCGGTTTCTTGACGGTCCGGTAGTCCTCACGCCGGTGCGCTGATGCGCCCCACTGCAGCATGTGACCCGTGGGCGGCAGCGCCGTACCGGGCATACAGGCAGAGATGCCGCCCGAGATGCATCTGCGCGCTCGTGCGCCCCTCGCTCGACCGGGCGCTGGCGCGCCAGCGATTGACCCACTCCTGCTGCTCTGGTACCTTGCGGACACCCCGCCCGGGCCTGCGCCAGCCAGGTCTCGTGTCGCGCACAGGCCGGCTTCGCAGTGACGCCATACAGGCCCGGGCAGCGCAACCGTGCAGTAGGCGGGGGACCTGCGTGCGGCCGGCCGCCGTGTGGGACCCCTGCCCGAACAGGGAGGATCGCCCATGTCCTAGTGCAAGAGGGTGGTGGCAACAGCAGCACTGGCAGGCTGTCTGCTGGCACCCGCGCCGTCTCAGGCCTACGACCTGCCAGCCGTGAACCTGGGCTTCACGAGTTTCCTCGACGGAGGGCCACCGGCCGGGCCGGGGTTGTACTTCGCCGAATACGTCCAGTACTATGGCTCGAGCCAGCTCAACGACCAGGACGGCGACAAGATCGCCCTGCCCGATCCCAAGGTGACGGCCTGGGTCAGCCTCACGCAGTTGCTGTACCAGTCGAACCAGCCGGTGCTGCTGGGGGGCAAATGGGGTCTGGACCTGATCGTGCCGGTGGTGGGCCTCAAGGCCGACTACGGAGCGCCCGGGCCCTTTCCGGCCGACAATGGCGCAGGGCTGGGCGACCTGCTCGTGGGCCCGTACCTCCAGTGGGATCCGCTCATGGGGCCCAACGGCCCCCGTCTCATGCACCGCATCGAGCTGCAGGTGCTGCTGCCGACCGGCAAGTACGACAAGGACAAGGAGCTGAACCCGGGAAGCGGCACGCTCTCGCTCAATCCCTACTGGGCCGCGACCTATTTCGTGACGCCCAGATGCACCAGCTCCCTGCGGCTCCACTACCTCTGGAACGCGGCGAACGACGAACCCAACCGAGGATTCGGCGCCGTCGACGATGCCCAGGCCGGCGCGGCGATCCACGCCAACCTGGCCGCGGAGTACGAGGTGATGCCGCACAGGCTGCGGCTCGGGATGAACAGCTACTACCTCAAGCAGATCACCGACACCAAGGCAGGGGGCAACGACGTGGCTGACCGCCGGGAACAGGTGCTGGGCATCGGCCCCGGAGCCGTGTACCACCTGTCCCAGGAACAGCACATCTTCGCCAACCTCTTCACCGAAGTGCTGGCACAGAATCGCACTCAGGGCACGCGCCTGACACTCCGGTACGTGCAGCACCTGTAGGACGGAGGACGGGGAGCGGCGCGCTGTCGCGGCGAACAGCGCGCCGCCGCCAGCCAGCCGGGCGGGCCGCCGAAAAAGGCCGACAGGGGCGCTCTCACGGCCCGCTCATGTGCTGCTCCACCACCTTTCCTGTGCGCTTGTCCAGGCGGATGAACCCGTTCATGCCCAGGGAGCCCCAGTTGGTGCTGATGTCCCAGTAGTAGTCGCTGTCCTCGACGTGCAGTCGGTCGGCGGCCCATCCCTGCTCGGCGCACACCTCCCCGGCCCTGGCCAGGGCCTCCTCCGCGGTCATGAGCCGCGAGGCGATCTCGATCTGGAAGCGGTTCGATGTGACGGTCAGCGGCGCCACCTGCTCCAGCCGCCGCCGATTGCGCGCCACGATGGGCTCGAGATTCCGCCAGAAGTCATTCTCGCTCCGGGAATTCCAGTATTCCTCGGTGTATGCTCCGTACCACTCCCACTCGCCCCGCGCGGCAGTGGAATAGCGCATGGACAGGGTGTAGGTTCCCGGCCTGGACAGGTCGCAGTGGATGTCGAGCGGGAAGCCGTTCTCGTAGAGCGCGCGGCTCTCCCCAGGCGCCAGCACGAAGAACGCATCCTCCGGCAGGGGGTCCACGGTCTTGCACGCGGGGCGGAACAGCTCGGCAGGACGGCCATCCGCTCCCTCGCTCGCAAGCACGCAATGTGGGTAACGCCAGCCGCGCTCCGACCCGCCCTGCGGCAGCACCAGGGTCAGCGGCGCCTCGGAATGGTTGGCCAGCACCAGATCGAGCCTGACGCTCTGGCCTACCTGGTACAGGCGCCGCGTGCTGCCAAGACTGAGGTCGACCCGCTGGCCGGGCTCGCCCGGTGCTGCCTCGCGCTCGTACGCAGCAGTCGGGCGGAACTCGATCTCGCGCCACGAGAAGTCGTACAGGAGGCTCCTGTCCTCGTAGGCGGCGGCCAGCCGCTGCACGTACTGGCTGACCAGGGGCCGCGGGCCGCTGACCTCCCATGCGGCTGCGTCCCCCAACGCATCGAAGCTGGCACGGACGAGGATGTCGCGCAGGAGCCAGCTTCTGCCCCCGAACTCGCCGACCGGCTGGCCGAGCTCGAACGCCGCCTCCAGAGCCGTGGGGCTGACGAACTTGCCTGTCAGACCAGCCCCCATGTTCCCCTCGCCCCCGGCATAGTACAGCCTGTCCGACACGACTGCTGGCGCCGCACGCTGCTCGGGGCGAGCCGCGCTGCTGCTGGACATCGACGCGGGCCAGTCACCAGCGGCAGCGGGCGCGCCGCCAACAGCCGCCTCGAGCCCGGGCGCCGCCACCGTGCTGTCGGCAGAGCCAGCTGCGAACGAGACCAGCACGCTCGTCGTCTCGTCCTCAGCGCGGCGTGCAACGCGCTTGACGATGCCCGTGCCTTCGCTGAACCAGAGGCGTTCGAGGCCGTCCAGCGCGGCGTACTGCAGCACGAAAGCACCCGGAAAGGCGCCGGCGGGAACCGACACCTCCTCTCGGCCCTCCACCGACCAGTAGTAGTGGACAGGGTTCGGCGCCTCGCCCTGGCCCTGGGCGAACAGCTCGGCCTGCTGTCGGTCCGCCTCCTCGCGGGCCCGTTCGGCCCACACCAGGCCGATCTGCAGCGGAAAGAAGAACTCGGGAGTGCGCTGGTCGAGGTTCTCGCAGATCTCGGGGGCGAGCGCGTTGGCCGCACGATCGTAGGCCGTGGCCGGCAGCGAGTACACGTATCCCTCGGGCCGGCGCGGGACGAAGTAGCAGGTGCGAGGCTCCGCGCAGACCTCGAGCCCGGCCGGAACGGCGCCCGCCGGTGGCGCGCCCTCGGTCTCCAGCTCGGCGAGCAGACCCGCCGCCATCGAGTGCAGGGCCGTCACCCTGACGCGTGACGTCCAGCGGACCGTCCCCGGCTGTTCGGGAGCGACCGCCCGCCTGTGCTCGTGCCGGTACACCCACACCGTGCCAGGCTGCAGCGGGAGAACGGCCGAGACCTGCTCCAGTCCTCGCTCCTCGCTGCTGAACCGGCTGCCTGGCGAAGCCCCGGCCGAGAGGATCGACGCGGCGACCGCCAGCAGCGCGAGCGAGCGCGAGTCGAGCATTGGCATGCTCGCTCCTCTCCTCTGCACCCGCAGGCACCAGAGAGCCAACGCCGCGACGCGCCGCCGTCGGCAGCGAGCCCCGCCTGCGGCGCCAGGGGCCCTACGCGGCACCGCCGGGCTGTCCCAGCAGATCGCGCAGGATCCCCGACAGCGCGCCTGCATCCTCGGCATCGCGCAGGCGCCGGCGGCTCGCCGGCGAGGCCATGGCGCTGGCGATGGCCGACAGAACCTGGATGTGCACATCCTCGGCGCCGCCCGGAATCGCCAGGAGAAACACGTGCTCGACCGCGTCGCCGTCCGGCGCGTCCCAGTGGATCCCGCCGACCGAGCGGCCGTAGGCGATCAGCGGGCTGGCCAGCCCGGCGAGGCGCGCGTGCGGCGTGGCGACCCCCTGTCCGATGGCGGTGCTGAACTCCTGCTCGCGCGCCGCCGCCTGCCTGACCAGCGCCTCGACCGCCACTGCGCCGCCGTGCTGCGCCAGCCTGTTCGCCAGCTCGTGGATGGCGTCCGTCGGCGTGGTGGCTGCCAGCCGCGGCACGACCGCGTCCGCGACCAGGAAGCGCCCGGGTGCCATGCCTCGGCGCCGGGCGAGCGCGGCCGTCATCCACGGCCCCATGGCCATCGACGAGAACACCGCACTGAAGACGATGGCGACGAAGACCGAGTTGTTGATCAGCCCGGCCTCCAGCGCCAGCAGCGCCACCACGATCTCCATCATCCCGCCCGGAGTGTGCGCGATGGCGATGAGCGTGCGGTTCATGTGCGGCACGTCCGTCAGGGCCGCGCCGATCCAGGCCCCGAGATAGCGGCTGCCGATCCCCACGCCGCACATCAGCGCGACCAGGGGCAGGTCGAAGTCCGCCGCGAAGTCGATCTTGAGGCCGATGCTCGCGAAGAACAACGGCACGAATAGCGAGTGGACCATCTGCGAGACCACGCAGCGGGTCTGCTCCGCCAGCGTCTTCGCCTCACCGGCCACCACGCCGGCCACGAAGAAACCGAAGAGGGCATGGATACCGAGCTTCTGGGTGAGCGCTCCGAACAGCAACCCGAGCAGAACGGTGGCCGTCAGCGAGGTCCCCGGTTCGGGCAGCCCCATGCGGTGCAGGGCGGCGAAGCCGGCACTCGACAGCCGCCGCCCCAGCGAGAGCGCCAGCGCCGCGAAGCCCACCGTCACCGCGAAGACCAGCGCGACGGGCCCCCACGAGGCGCTCGCCGTGCTGAACACGCCGAGGATGACCGTGAACACCACCCATCCCACGATGTCGTTCACCGTCAGCGCCGACATCACCAGCAGTCCGAGGTCCGCCTTGAGCAGCTTGACGTCGCGCAGGATGCGCGCCGCCACCGGCATGGCGCTGATCGTCATCACGGTGGCCATGAACAGCGCGAACACGATCCGGCGTTGGGGGTCCACCATGTAGCGCGCGGGAAGGAGCACCGCTGCCGCGAACGCGATGGCCATGGGGATGAGGATGTCCGCGATCGCGATGATCAGGGCGCTGCCTCGCTGGCGCCAGGCGATCGAGAAGTCGATCTCGAGGCCCGTGTCCAGCAGCAGCAACAGGACGCCGAGCCACGCCACGGTCTCCAGCATGGCCTGCTGGACGGGGTCGGCAGGGAAGAGCGCGGCGCGGACCTGCGGAAAGAACCTGCCCAGCACCGTCGGGCCAAGCACCACCCCCACCAGCAGCTCGCCGGTCAGCGCCGGCTGGCGCCATCGGCCCAGCAGCTCTCCCAGGCCGCGCGCGCACGCGAGCAGGACGAACACCTGCACCAGAAAGAGCAGGATGTGCGATTCGTCGAGGTAGTGCATGACCGTGTCACTGCGCCACGCCGCCAGCGCGACCCTGAGGGCCGCTCACTGCCGAGCAGCAGCGCGCCGGCTGTGCGCCGGCAGCCCGCCCGACCGAGGCCGGGGCCGCACGCCGGGCCGCAGCGGCCCGGACTGCGTCCAGACTGCGAGCAGGGTGCACCAGGGAG
>CAZPXM010000151.1:0-9277 GCA_964591015.1 uncultured Gemmatimonadaceae bacterium | reverse complement strand
GTGCTGTACGCGTCGTCGGGTCAGGACTACGCGGATGCGGCCCGCGCCGCCGCCCAGGAACTCCGCGCCGCCATCAACGCGCACCGATAGGCGTTCGGCGGGCGGACCGGCCGCGGCCGTCGGGCGGCGGTCGCCTCCGGGCAGGCGGGCGCCTTGCCGCGGCAGCGGCGGGCGCGAGTCGGTGGCGAGGCCGAAGCGGCCCGCTTATCTTCTGTCGGCGATTGTCACTAGTCTCGGGGTGTAGCGCAGCCCGGCTAGCGCACCTGCTTTGGGAGCAGGTGGTCGTCGGTTCGAATCCGACCACCCCGACCATCTCTCGCCGCGCCCTTCGGCGGCGGCCGGCCGGCACCAGGCCGGCACCAGGTGCACAGCCGCGGCGTCCAGCCGCGGCGCCCAGCGGGCGCACAGCGGGCAACGGAATCCGAAGCACCCACTGCCGGGCCTGCCCGCGGCGTTGCGTACCCGGGGGGACGCGGTGCGGCCCAGGCCGCGGGCCCCTCAAGCTTCGTCCCGACTCTCGATCCAGCTCAGCGGGAAGCAGGCCAGTTCGATGCGCTCGTACGGGTGCTCCGCCCCGCACTCGTACAGACACCCCACGTCGCCATCGGGCATGGCGGCCAGACACGAGTAGGCCGCCGGACCCGCGTGGAGAGTGCGGCAGGCCGGCCAGGTGGCCGCGTCGTCGTGGCTCACGCGGATCGTCATGTTGCGGCGTTCGGCGGCGTCTGCCGGGTTGGCGAACAGGATCACGCCGGCATCGCCGCCGGATCCCCAGCAGTACCGCCGGATACTGGCCTGGCAGATTGGCTCGACGAGCGCCTCGTCGGCGCGCAGCGGGCCCCAGGACGCGCCCCCGTCGTGGCTGAGGCTGACCTTGCGGGTGCGCTGCGCTCGATCGTAGTTGCGCATGTTGAGCAGCAGGCGCCCGCCGCCGACCTCGACGACCTCGCACTCGTTCACCTGGTGGTCCGGCGTGGAGCCGCCCAGCTCCCACGACCGGCCCTGGTCGTCCGAGTAGATGACGTGCGCGTAATAGTGTCTCGTGCCGGCCTCGATGTGGTCGCACG
The DNA here is from genome assembly GCA_964591015.1 of uncultured Gemmatimonadaceae bacterium. Taxonomy (GTDB): domain Bacteria; phylum Latescibacterota; class UBA2968; order UBA8231; family UBA8231; genus SLHA01. Next base: position 8,210 of record CAZPXM010000151.1, on the reverse strand, counting down.
GAACCACCAGCCGGCCCGCCCAGGCGCCGTGCTCGATCCGGATGCCGGCCCCCGGTCCGGTGGCGTACCAGGTCCACTCGGGACGCTTCACGGCGTCCGTGATCTCCCGCGGACGGTCCCAGGTCAGCCCGTCGTCCGCGGAACGCGTGACGAAGACGCGCCGGGTGTCGCGGCTGGTCTGCGCCACGATCTGGCTCTCGCGGTCGACGCCCAGATTCCATGTCATCAGCAGCCAGACGATTCCGGTGCCGCGGTCCACCACCGGGCACGGGTTGCCGCACGTGTTGCCCGGATCCGCCCACACGGTGCGGATCGCCGACCACGTCCGGCCGCCGTCCGCCGAGCGCCGGACGACCAGCGCGATGTCACCGGTGTCGGACCGGCTGGCGCGCCGCCCCTCGCAGAATGCCAGGACGGCGCCGCTCGGGGTGCACGCCAGGGCCGGAATCCGATAGGTGTGGATGCCCTGCTCGCCGGCGGCGAACAGCGTCTGACGCACGCACTCGGCCGTCACGGATTCCCTGCCGTTTCCCGCTGGCGCCACGCGCGCAGGAGAAGCACCACCCCGGCGGCCACCACCGGGATGCTCAGTAGCTGCCCCATGTTCAGCGGCAGCGAGTGCACGAACGCCTCCTGCCGCAGCTTGACGAACTCGATCGCGATGCGGCAGCCGAAGACCGCGACGAGGAAGGTGCCCAGCAGCACCCCGGCGCGCAGGCGCGGCCCGTACCGCCGGTACATGGCGAACAGCAGGCACGAGATGCACAGGTACGCCAGGGACTCGTACAACTGGGCCGGGTGCCGCGGGATGCTGTTGTGGCGCACGAAGACCACGGCCCAGGGAACGCGGGTAGGAGTCCCCAGGATCTCCGAGTTGAAGAAGTTGCCGATGCGGATGAGCGCCCCACCAGGGGCCACGGCCAGCACCATGCGGTCCAGTAGCCACAGGTACGAGGTCGCGGGCCGGCGGCGCACGAACAGCCACAGGGCGACCAGGATGCCGATGACCGCGCCATGGCTGGCCAGCCCGCCCTCCCAGATCTTCACCAGGTCGATGGGATGGAGCAGATAGTACTCCGGGTCATAGAACAGGCAGTGGCCCAGCCGCGCGCCCACCAGCGTGCCGACGAACATGTGCCCGAAGAGCGGATCCAGGTCCGCGGCCGGCCGGCCTTCGCGCTGGAAGACCCAGCGGATGATGTAGAAGCCGGCGATGAACGCCGCGGCGAACAGGAGCCCGTAGTAGCGGACGGCCAGTGGCCCGAAGCGGACCAGCTCGGGATCGACATCCCAGCGGAATCCCATGGACATGGGCAGACCGTAGCAGCAGATGAGGATCGGTGGATCTCGGAGGCACGGCAGAGACGCCCGGCGCGTCTCCAGCATGGCACGCCGCAATTAGCGGCTGCTGGCGCCGACTGTCAAATTGGAGGGGCGCGGCGCTGCCCCGAGCTCGTGCCACGGAGCGCTTGCACAACTCGCTGCAGCGACGTATCGTCAACGCCGCGACCCGCAGCCGTCGCAGGAGGATGCGCGGGCAGTCGCGCCGATTCGCCCGGCCAGCGCCGGCGGAGAGCGACCCGTGGGGTGCCTGCTCGCCCGCGAAGCGCCAGCGGTGTCCACCCGCCCGGCGCCGCATCGATCAGGGCGAAACAAGGCAAGGAATGACCGCGCGTGCCCATAGCTCAGGTGGATAGAGCATCTGCCTTCTAAGCAGACGGTCGCAGGTTCGAGTCCTGCTGGGCACGCCACGCAATGACAGGCCCGGGGAGGGTCCGCGCTCCTCGGGCCTGTTTCGTTCTGCCTGGATCGCGGGCAACGGGCGAGGACCTCACCTGCCAATGCGGCACGTCAGTCAGGCGCCGAGTCGCCTCGAGGCCTTCCTGGGCTCTGGCGAGCCAGCGGCACCTCGCAGTGGCCGGGCGGGCCCGTGGCGGCGGGCAGTGACGGCTGCGTGGCCAGCCCGCCGAACTGGCCCGTGTCCAGATCGCACAGGGCCCACTTGGTGCTCGAGGTGCCGAAGTCGAGCAGCAGGTAGGGGGTCATGGTGGCGTGGCTGCGGACATGGGCGGCTGCGTTCGGCCCTGTTGTGGCTGCGCTCGCCCCGGCCGCTGCTGCGTCCCGCGTCGTCCCAGGAACAGCGCGCCGGCGGCTGCCATGGCTGCCGCCAGGGCCAGCGATCCCCACGGGCCGAGGGCAGGGATCACGTCGAAGGTGCTCTCCGCGGACCAGTCGCCTACCCCGGAGGGCAGCACAGAGCGGACCCGCCAGCAGTACCTGCCATCGCTCAGGCGAGGCGACTGGAACACGGTGTCGGCCACCGCCACGTCGTCGGCCACGCTCTGGCAGTCGGAGGCGATGGTGCCCAGGTCCAGTTCGTACGCGGCGACTCCGGCTGCCGGAGCCCAGCGCAGCAGGGGCGTCTGGTTCTCGCGGGTCGGCGCGACCGCCGGGCCCACCGGGTACAGCACCGGTGGGCTTGGCGCCGGCGCCTGGTCGGTGCCCGCCTCGCCGGGCGCCAGGGGTGGAGGCAGCCAGTCCCCGTCCACGCGGGCGATCGGGCCGGTGGTGACGCTGACGATCTGGCCGCCGGCCGTTGTGGCGCTGGCCCGCAGGCTGAAGCTCTCGCCCGGAGCTGCCGGCATGTACACCAGATCGGCGAAGACGGCCAGGCCGCCGGCGCCGGTGGTCTGCGTCAGCGTTCCGCCGAGCGTGCCCGACCCGGACGCTCTGGACACGGTCACGCTCACGCCCGCCATGCTTGTGCCGGCCGCATCGGCGGCCTGCACCCACAGTGGCGGCGCCATGGGCTGGCTGCCGTCGCGCCACGCCGGGGTCTGGACGACCACCAGCGACGTGAGGACGGACAGGTCGCACCGGATCGGGATCGGCGGCGTGGCGATGGGGCCGGCCGGATGGTCTGCCGTGGCCTGCAGCGCGAACATCTCGCCCGCCGCCGTGGCCGTGTACACCAGGTCCGCGAAGCGCGCCACGCCCGCCGCATCCGTCGTCCGGGTGAGGGTGCCCGCCAGCATGCCGGGGCCGGCCACCTTGGCGACCGTTACCTGCACCTGCTCCGCCCCCACTCCCTGATCGTCCTCGGCCAGCACCCACAGCGGCGGCGCCAGCACCTGCCCGCTGATGGCGGCCGCGGGCGCCTGCACCACGGACAGCCGCGTGTACGGGCAGTAGGGGTCCACCGAGGTGAACTCGAGCGCGAGGCTGGTGATGGCCGGATGGGTGACCGTCAGCGTGTCCTGGGCGCGCATGTCCACGTCGATGCCCAGGACGCCGCCAAAGGGGTCCTGCAGCACCGCGCTGCTGGTGCGTGCGGCCACGGCGCTGCGGTCCCATGCCAGCAGGATGTCGCCGCCCGCCGCCCGCTGGATGCTCAGCGCCAGCCGGTGCGGGGTGGCGGGCGAGGACCCGCGGCGCAGATCCAGCAGCAACTGGCTGGCCCACCGCACATCGAAGCACCCTGCTGGCGGGGGCGGCGGCTGTTCGCGCTCGCCCAGGTCGACCGTGCCGTCTCTGCCGTTGTCGACACCGTCGGTCGCCAGCGGATCCACGCCGAAGACCAGGTCGCGGGCCGCGCCCCCGACCTCGGCGACACGGATGCTCACCCGCCACTGGGCGTCCGCGTGCGCCGTGGCCGCTGCCAGGACGACCCCTGCCACGGCAGCCCAGGCGGCAGCAGCCATCCTGTGTCCGACGCGCCGCACTGCCATTGCCCTGCCTCCTGCGCTGCGGCACGGCACCACGACGCCGCGCTCCCGCGATGTTAGCCTGCCAGCACAGCCGGAGTATACGGCTTCCGATGGCGGCGCAGCAACGGGCAGGCCCCCGCCCGGCTGGCTCCCTGCGCCGCAATGGCGGATAATTGCCCGGAGTCGTGCGCTACACGCAACGCCACGGAGGTGTCGCATGCCTGAGTTGACGGTCACGCTGCCTGAGACGCCCGGCCCGCTGGTGCGCCAGGCTGGCCAGCTGCTGCGGCGCGGGCTGGCCGAGCGCGGCGTCCAGACCAACCAGGACTGCCCACTGGAGCTGGCGGTGACGCCCGGCATCGGGACGGAAGGCTTCCGCATCCACGCCTCCGCCTCAGGCCTGCGCATCACCGGCAACGACGACCGCGGCCTGATCTACGGCGTGGGCAAGTTCCTGCGCCACGCCACCGCCGCCGCGGGCCGCCTGACCGGCTGCGCCTGGCAGGGCCAGTCCGTGCCCGCCAGGCCTGTGCGCGGCATGTACTTCGCCACCCACTTCCACAACTTCTACCACGACGCGCCGCTGGCCGAGGTGGTGCGCTACGTGGAGGACCTGGCGCTGTGGGGCTGCAATGCCCTCAGCGTCTGGTTCGACATGCACCACTACCCGGGCATGGACGATCCGGCAGCCGTGGCCATGGCAGCGCGGCTGCGAGCGATCCTGGAAGCGGCCGCGGCCGTGGGGATGAGTCCGGCCTTGACCACGCTGGCCAACGAGGGCTTCGCGTCCACTCCCGCCGAACTGAAGGCCGACTGGACCGCCGGCCACGCCGGCTACTTCCGCGCGCCGGCGGGCCACTACCACTGCGAGGTGTGTCCGCACCGGCCCGGCGGCCTGGAACTGATTCTGGCGACCCGCCGGCAGGTCCTGGAGGCATTCCGCGGGATCGATCTGGGCTTCGTCTGGCTGTGGCCCTACGACCAGGGCGGCTGCACCTGCGCGGCCTGCGCCCCGTGGGGAACCCACGGCTTCCTGGACACGGTGGAGGCCCTGCTGCCGCTCCTGCGCGACCACTTCCCCAGGGCCAGGACCATCCTGTCCACGTGGTACTTCGACCACTTCGTTCCGGGCGAGTGGGAAGGGCTGAGCCGCCGCTTCGCCCAGGGCCCCATGTCCGGGATCGACGCCTTGATGATCGATGACTTCGGCGGCTTCCCCGAGTACCCGCTGCGCCACGGCATCCCCGGCAACCTGCCGGTCCTGGGCTTCCCCGAGATCAGCATGGAGGGCAATGCGCCGTGGGGCGGCTTCGGAGCCCATCCGCGTCCCCGGCACTGGAGCCAGTACTGGGCCGCGGTGCGCCACCTGCTCGAGGGCAGTTTCCCGTACTCCGAGGGTCTGTACGAAGACGTGAACAAGGTCCTGCTCCTCCAGTTCGAGTGGGAGCCGGAGCGCGCTGCGGAGGACATCTTGCGGGAGTATGCTCGCGGGGAGTTCGGCGCGCCTGCCGCCAGCGCGGTGGCCGAAGTCCTGCAGCGCCTGGAGCAGGACGGCGCCCTCGCGGCAAGGTTCGGTCCTGACGGTCCCGGTTTCTCGGCAGGGCCTCTCGACCACGCGCCCGAGTGCCTCGAAAAGCTGGACGGGCTGGCTACCGCGCTGCCGCCGGCGGTGCTCGCCTCTTGGCGCTGGCGCCTGCTGTGGCTGCGGGCGGCCATTACCGCCGAACTGCGCCAGCAGGGCAGGACCATGACCGACCGGCTGGATGCGTACTTCGAGGAGTTGGCGGCCATATACCACGCGGACCAGGCCGAACCCGCGGTTCGCCCGCCCACGCGTCGGGCCTGGCGCCGCGGCTAGAACCCTGCCGGCGGACTCATCTGAAGCGCAGCCGGCGCTGCGCGCGGCGAAGCATCAGCTCCCGGCTCTGCCGAGGGCGGCTGGCCCGTGGGTCGGCCATCGCCCGGTAGGCGGCGGCAGCTCGTCGGACGTCCGTGCGGCGCCAGTTGCGGCCAGGCGCGCAAGGCGCCATGGATGCCGCCACGAGAGGAAGAGCACGATGGACATGAAAGCAGGCAAGATACCCGGTTGCGCCACCTGCCCGCTCCGCAGACACGCCGAGGCCAGGCCCCACACCCTGCTGGCCCGCCTGTGGCGCTGGCACACGACCTGGTGCCCTGGCTGGAAGGCGTACCAGGCGTACCTGGCGCAGCAGAGCGCTGAGTAGCTGCCGGAAGCGCTCGACAGACTGGCAGATTACGTGCACGCACGCACATGACAGGCGGAGCGGCCGGGCTGGGTGCTGCGGCAAGAGCGAGTTCCTGATCCGTGCCGCGGCCGCGTACGGTGCCGGCGGCGCGGGCGTGGACCTCTCGCCCTTCGTCTTGGCGGAGGCAGCGCGCCGGCTGGCGGCGCGTCTGGCGGCTGAGAGAAGGCCCGCGTCTGCCGCTCAGGCGTCTTCCACGAACCACCGCGCGGGCTTCCAGCCGAGACGCTGCTCGGTATGGGCGGCGTCGGTGCGCGCGTAGCCGCCCCGGGTAGCCATCAGGTACAGGCACTCGTAGCCCAGCTCCGGAACCTCCAGGGCGGCGCGCAGGGCGGTGGCCACGTCGTAGCGGTCGATGGTGCCGAAGACAATCCGGCGCACCGGTGTGCCGTCCGTGGTCACCATCCGCTCGGCGTCGATGATATCCCAGGGACGCAGGCAGACTACCTCCAGTCCGTGCAGCTCGTGGTAGGTCCAGGCCAGGTGCTCCTGCAGCACCTTGGACAGGGAGTAGGGTCCGGCAGCCTTCAGAGGGTACAGGTCGTGGGTCAGCCGGGTGCCCTGCGGATAGCCGGCATGAACCGCGCCCGAGGAGGTGTGGACGAAGCGCCGGATGCCGTTGCGGCGGGCGGCCTCCAGCAGATGGAACATGCCGGTGACATTGACGGTGAAGCCGGGCCCGCCGTCTGCGTACGCGGGGTTGGGGGCCATGATGGTGTTGACCAGGGCGTCGTGGCCTGCCACAGCGGCAACCAGGGCCGGCAGGTCCAACACGTCCAGCCGCACGGCGGCCGGCACGCCGGGCACCGGACGGATGTCCAGGCAGGTTACCTGGTGGCGCTCGCCGAGCACGTTCACGGCGGCCCGGCCCACCAGGCCGGCGGCGCCGGTCAGCAGCACGCGCATGGTCTGGCCTCCTTGTCTGTGCGTCTCTGTGCCTCGCGATCCGCGGGCCGTGTGTCCAGGATGCGCTGGGCGTGGGCCGCGCCCGGGCGGGCCACACCCGGGCCAGAATGGGGTGCCAGCGGCAACTGCTCGATCCGAACTGGCCAGCCTCGCCGGCTAGGTGAGACACTCCCAGAACGGAACCTCCTGCGCCGGGGTCAGGCTCGGCGTGGAAGACCCAGAGCGGTATTGCCCGCGCCAGCGGCTCGGCGGAAGTTGTGCCAGCGCAAGCCGGAGCGCAAGCCGGAGTGCGAGCCTGGTTGGTCGCCCTGCGCCTGCCAGGACGGACCGGACGCGGTGAGCATCCAGGCCGCCGGGCGCTGGTATCGGCTGGAGCGCCGCGTGGCGCTGGAAGGCCATCGCGCGGCGATCACGGACACGCTGGCCAATGCGGGCGCGGAGGCTGTGGCCGCGCGCATCGCCCACCGCGTGCGCCCCTTGGGCAGCGTCGTGGACCTGCGCGTGGGCGGCGGCCCGGACCCCGGCGGCGACCCTCATGCCGTGGTCCGGCCGGCGGTGGCGGCGGCGGATGGCGCAAGCCAGTGGGCCGAGGCGCGCGCTCGGCATCTGAGTGCAATCAGGCGGTGACTTGCTGCCGCCGCCCATACTGAGTTGGGCTGAGGTATGCCAGCGTCGCACAGACTGGGCCTTGGCTTTGGTATGCCTCGATGAAGGCAAACAGGTGGCGCTAGGTATAGTGATAGCCATCCCAGGAGGACATGGTCGCTCAGGGTGGACTTCAGGATGCGGAAGAACGACTCTGCCAGGGCATTGCCCCACACGTGCCCCTGGCGGCCCATGGACTCCAGGAAGCCGTGCGCCGCCAGGGTGGCCGTGAACGGCCGCCAGGCGTATGGCACGCCGCGGGCAGACTGGCAGGTGCGACAAGCGGCGGCGGTTCGTTGTCGAGCTTGACCTGACCGAAATCACGGACACCGGCCGTGCACCCCGGCCTCAGGCTGCCGCTGGTTCTCACCCGCCCCGTGCCGAGCCAGCTCCGCGGCACCAGTGCGCTCATGCTCGCACTGCTCTACGGGTCGGGGCTGCGCCGTCCTCACCGATCCCGACTCGATCCGCACCTACGTTATCGGGGTCGGTCTGCCGGCCGATGCACCGCCCATCGCCCCGCCCCGGCCACCGCTGCCGCAGCAGCTCGCCTTGGGCTGCGGATCCACAAAGCATCCGGGGCAGGCGCGCCACGCCTGGCCGCGCCGAGACCACCCGCTCCCAGCGCCGCTGCGCGTCCTCCCCCGCCCGGCGCTGCCCTCGTGCGGCCCCGCAACCACCGCCAGAT
>CAZPXM010000150.1:5129-9302 GCA_964591015.1 uncultured Gemmatimonadaceae bacterium | reverse complement strand
AAACAGATCGACGTGCTACACCATGGCCTCGCAGACCTTCCCGCCCCGGCAGCCCCCCGGTCCCCGCAGGACGAGCATGACGCCCAGACCGTGGTCGGTGAGGTTGCACTTCATGCCCGGGAACGCGATGCCGTGATCCGTGGTGCAGATCACCAGCGTGTCCTGGCTCAGCCCGCAGGCGTCCAGGGTCTCCAGCACCGCCCCGATGCCCTGGTCCAGCACCGCGACGCTGGCCATGAACGCGGCAGTATCCTGACGCGTCGCCGGCGTGTCGGGCAGCGGGGCCGGTGGCCGGCAGTAGCGCCAGTCCTGGCGGGGGCCGGGCGGGCGGAACTGGCGATGGGTCTCGACGAAGCCCGCCGACAGGAAGAAGGGCCGCTTGTGCGGCTGCCGCAGGAACTCGACCACCGCCGGCACCACGTCGGCCACGGCGTGCGAGCGCGGCCGCAGCCGCTCGTCGTAGCCGATCACGGCCGCGTCGGCGGCCACGTGCTGGACACCGCCGAGCACGGTGTGGTAGCCGGCGGCCGCCAGCGTGTGCACCAGATGCTGGCCGTAGTCGTACAGCGCGAAGCCGCGGTGGGCCAGGCCGAGCATGCCGCTGCTGTGCGCGCACTGGCCGGTCAGGAGCGCCGCCCGGCTGGCCGAACACGTGGGGCTGGCGCAGAACGCCTGCCGGAACAGCACGCCCTCCTCGGCGAGCCGCTGCAGATTCGGGGCCGGGATGGCGTACCCGTAGGGCTGGACATACCGGCCGGTATCGTGCGAATGGAGATAGAGGATGTGGGGCCGCTCCATGGCGCGTCGGCCCCTACCAGCGCACCGGCACGCGCCGGCCCCTGGTGGCGCTCTCGATCGCGCCGAACACCATGGCCAGGCTGCGGATGTTGTCCGTGCACACGGTCTCCGGCTCCTTGCCCCGCCGCACGCACTCGACGAACTCGCGGATCAGGCCCTCGTGCCCGCCGATGCGGTCGGTCTTCCTCAGCGCCGGGACCGCCACCTCCTCCATCGTCGAGAAGAAGCCGCCGCGCCTGGCCACCTTCTGGACCTTGATGCCCGCGCCGCCGTCCCAGGTGGCGCTGCCGTTGGTGCCGACGATGCGCCAGTCGCACTCCCAGGAGGTGTTGAGGCCCTCGGCGCACCAGCTTCCGCGGTAGGTGTAGACGATGCCGCCGCTCAGCTCGAAGACGGCGATGGCCGAGGCGTCGTGCGCGTACCACGAGCCCTGCGGGTTCCACTCGTGGCAGTAGACGGACACGGGATCCGCGCCGGTCAGCAGCCGGCACTGGTCGAAGGTGTGGATCGCCATGTCCAGCAGCAGCACGTGCTCCATGCGGTCGCGGAAGCCGCCGAAGTGCGCGCCGATGTAGAAGTCGCTGTTGACCGTGGTGAGCTTGCCGATGGCGCCGGCGGCCAGCACGCGCCGCAGCCGCCGGATGGGCTCCAGGTAGCGCCGGTTCTGGATCACCGCGTAGATCTTGCCCGCCGCCGCCGCGGCCCGCACCGCGCGGCGCGCGTTGGCCATGGAATCGGCCATGGGCTTCTCGCACAGCACGTGGCAGCCGTGCTGCAGGGCGGTCACGGCGGTCGGCGTGTGCGCCTCGGGTACCGTGCAGTCGAACACGACATCGGGCTTGGCCGCCCGCAGCCCCGCCTGCAGATCGGTGCCCACCCACGCCGCGGTCAGGCCGAACTGCTGGGCACGCCGCGCCGCGTTGGCCTCGACCAGATCGACCAGCCCCACCACGGCCAGCCCCTCGATCTTCTGCGCCGCCTGCAGCCAGGCGCCGCTCATGCCCCCGCACCCCACCATCAGCGCCTTGATGCTCGCCTTGGCCATGCTCGCCATCCTCCCTGATGGACTGCTCCACCGCGCGGCGGCGCCTGCCGCCGCCCGTCCCGCGCGCCGCCCGTGGTCACGACCGCGCGCACCGCGTGGGCGGCCGCGCTGCCGCGCTGCCGCCTGGCTCGGCCGCCTGGCTCAGCCGGGCCCGACCGGCCCCGGAGCCGGAGCGCGCACCCCTTCCAGCCACGCTCCCGCCACCACCCATGCCAGGTACAACGCCGCCAGCGCCACGGCGCTCCGGCGCGCGGAAGTGCCGCCCAGGACCGCGACCCCCGAGGCCACGATCCACACCTGCCACAGATCGAAGAAGTTGATCCCCGCCAACACCCGGGTGAGCAGGTCGCGCGCCTGCCCCGGCGCCACCAGCGGCAGCGGTCCCGTCCGCACGTCGGGGTTGCCGGTCCACAGCAGCAGCGGGGTGCGCACCAGCCACTCCGGGATCAGCGCCATGGTCCCGTATCCCTTGAGCACCAGGGCCTGGCGGAAGCTCAGCTCGGCGCCGAACAGCGCCCGCGCCACCACCATCACCAGCGCCCCCACCACCACCAGCGACGAGAACACGCCGACCGGCACCATCAGCCAGCCGTGCGCCCGCAGCACCTGGGCGCCCTGCAGGTACTTCTCCCGCGCCGCCTCGTCCATCGCCTGCATGGCCCGCTGCACGTACGGGGAGTTCGGGTCCGTCACCAGATGCACCGTGGCGAAGTGCGCCACCAGGCCCACGGCGCAGGCCAGCAGGGCGGGTGCCAGCCAGTCCGCCGCGCTCTCCCGGCCCGCCACCGCGGCGAAGCTGCGCCCCGGCCGCACCAGCGCCAGCGCCAGTCGCCGAGGCAGACTCAGCTCCTCCTGTCCAAACAGCATGCCGTCCAGGCGCGCGCTCATACCCAGCCTCTTCCCGTGCCGGCCGGACCCCGGCTGCCGGCGCTGGTGAAATACAGGGCCTCGGCCGGCGCCGCGCAACGGCTCTTGCGCCGCGGCGCGGATCTGTCTTTCGTCTGTGACTATCGCACGGACCGCTAGCCGCGGGAACTCGAGGATCCTGCCGCGGCAGGCGCGGTCGGGCCCACTGCGGTCGGTCCACCACCAGGAGGAGGATCATGATCCGGACACGCAACCGCACCGGTGCGCTGCTGGCGGTCGTGGCGCTGGCCGCGCTGCTCGCCGCACCCGTTCCAGCCCCCGCCCAGACGGTCTCCCCGTTCGACTACGACGTGCCGGTGAGCACTTCCGAGCAGGCGCGGCTGGGGGTCACCTTCAACTACGCCGGACAGGGCACCGACGTGCAGACCTGCGACGGCTCCGCCAACATCCTCGCCCGGCGGTTCTACAACTCCCTCCCGTTCGCCTACGATGTGACGCTGAACGGCGTCGGCGCCACGCGGCGCACGCCGGCCGACAAGCAGAAGAACTCCTACAATGCCATCGCCGAAGCCGGCGTCCGCAAGTACTTCTCGCCGGAGGGAGACTTCTTCTACTCCGTGGACAGCCGGCTCACCGCGGACAACGACTTCGACCGGCCAGCCATCGAGGCCACGCCGGGCGCCGGGTACGGCCGGTTCATCACGGTCACCACGCTGGCCAAGGCGGTGCGCATCGAGGACTTCCTGCTCAAGGAGAACGTGATCAAGGGCCGGCTGTCCAAGGCCACCATGATCGAGCTGGCGCAGTTGATCGAGCGCCAGAACGAGTTCCAGAGCGAGTACGGCGAGCGCTACAAGGTCCAGTGGTTCGAGGCGATGGAGGAGGTCATCGCGCGGGCCGGGATGTTCACCCACGAGGGCCTCGGCGCCGCCGGCAGCCTGCGCATGGACGAGGTGCTCTTCCAGGAGCGGATCAACGAGCGCTTCATCGGCTGGGACGCCCGCGCGGGCCTGCGCCTGGAAGTGCTCAATCCGTACAAGAACATCGACCGGGAGGACCCCAGCTTCTCCGGCCGGCTGCGCTACTCCCGTCCGGTGGGCTGGGAGTCGCAGTTCGACGCCAACGTGCAGTACGTGACGCCCTTCACCGGCGACTTCGGCGTCAACGTGTACACGCTCACCGCCACCCTGAACTACCTGTACGAGCTGAGCAACCGGATCGACTTCACGGCCAGCAACATCTTCACGGCCCGGCGTTTCGACCCGGATCTCCAGACCCAGCTCAACGAGCAGGTGCGGGCAGGCTTCCTCTTCTACCTGGAAAACCAGGTCAACCTGAACATCACCGCGCAGGCGTCCAAGATCCGCGGCCAGGACATCGGCCAGGGCCTGTACCTGGGCCTCGAGTACCGCCTGCGCTAGATGGACTGGCAGCGCCAGACCAGGCCGCCGGCAACCAGGCCG
>CAZPXM010000150.1:0-5029 GCA_964591015.1 uncultured Gemmatimonadaceae bacterium | reverse complement strand
ACCAGGCCGCCGGCAACCAGGCCGGTGGCGCGGGCATGCTGGCGGGCAGCGACGCCGCGTGGGTCGCTGCCCGCCGTCCGGCCCGGACTGCCGCTGCGTGCGCGCGGGCCCGGAACACCTTTTCGCTCGTGGTCAGCGGTCCTCTCCTGAGGGTGTGCTGAGATGCCCACATCGAGCCGGAACCTTGCTGCGCTTACCCTGCCGCGCCCCGCAGTGACGCGCCTCGCCCAGGTCTGGCTCCTGGCCGCCGGGGCGCTGGCCGCCGCGCCACCCCCTGCCGGCGCCACCGGACCCGCGGCCGCGGAGCGGCCCGTCGCCGTGGCCGTGCGCGCCGTGCCGCGCGCCCCCCGCATCGACGGCATCCTCGACGACGAGATCTGGCGCACCGCCCCGGTGATCGACGATCTGCGCCAGCGCGAACCGGTGGAAGGCGCCCCGGTCAGCGAGCGCACCACGTTCCAGGTCGCGTACGACGACGAGGCCCTGTACGTCGCCATCCGCTGCTTCGACAGCGATCCGGCCGGCATCGTGGCGCGGCTGACCCGCCGCGACGGGGTCACGCAGGCCGACCTGGTCACGGTCAATCTGGATCCGCAGCACGACCGGCGCAGCGGCCACTGGTTCGCGGTGTACGCCTCCGGCTCCCTGGCCGACGGCGCCTACTACGCCGATCGCGGCGAGGATGCCGCCTGGGACGCGGTGTGGGACGCGCGCACCACCATCGACGCAGCCGGCTGGAACGCCGAGTTCCGCATCCCCTACCACGCCCTGCGCTTCCGCCGGCGCGACGAGTACGTCTGGGGCCTGAACATCGAGCGGCGCATCACCCGCAAGAAGGAGATGGCGTACTGGCCGCTGGTCCGCAAGGATCAGCCGGGCTGGGTCTCCCAGTTCGGGGACCTGGCGGGCATCGCCGGCATTCAGCCGCCGGCGCACCTGGAGCTGCTCCCCTACGGCATGGGGCAGGTCCAGGTGGACGGCGGCCACGAGCGCGACAGCCGCGCCGGCCTGGACGTACGCTACGGCCTGGGCTCCGGCACCTGGCTGACCGCCACCGTCAACCCCGACTTCGGCCAGGTGGAGGCCGACCCGGCCCAGCTCAACCTGACCGCGTTCGAGGACTACTACTCCGAGCAGCGCCCGTTCTTCGTGGAGGGCGCCGGCATCTTCCAGAACAACGATTACTACCTGTTCTACTCGCGCCGGATCGGCCGCCGCCCCGGCTATTTCCGCCTCCCCGGCGACGCCGTCGAACTGGAACGGCCTGGGGCCACCAGCATCCTCGGTGCCGTGAAGGTCACCGGCAAGACCGGCGGCGCGGCCTTCGGCCTGCTCGACGCGGTCACCGCCGCGGAGCACGCTCTGGTCCAGCGCCAGGTCGCCGATGGGACCGTGCGCCAGCGCGTCCTGGTGGAGCCGCGCACGCACTACCTGGTCGGCCGCGCCGAGCAGCGCATCCGCAACGAGACCTCGCGCCTCGGCGTCTTCGGCAGCATGGTGGACCGGCAGAAGGGAGCCTCGGCCTGGACAGGTGCGGCGGACTGGGACCTGACTTTCCACCAGAACAAGTACAACCTCACCGGCACCCTGGCGGGCAGCAGCACCGAGCGGGCCGGCGCCGAGCAGCGCGGGTACATCGCGCATCTGGAGTTCGACAAGCGCACCGGATGGTTCCAGTGGGAGACCGGCGCGGCGGGGCTGTCGCCGGGAGCGGACCTCAACGACGTCGGCTATCTGCGGCGCGGCGATCTGGCGCAGGCGTGGGCAAGCGCCAATCTCCTGCGGTACGATCCCTGGCGGCAGTGGCGCAGCTTCGACATCTACGCCTCCTGCCAGCAGGAGTGGGACTACGACGGCCTCGATCTGGGCAGCAGCCTGCAGCTTTCCTTCTGGGGCGAGCTGCGCAACTTCTGGGACGCGCACCTGCACGTGGGTCACGACCTGTCCCGATACGACGACGACGACGTGCGCCGCGGCGGGCCCGTGATCCGCCGGCCGGGCGGCTCGTGGATGCACGTGTACGTCGAGACCGACACGCGCCGCATGTTCCGCTGCAGCATCCGCCCCGAGTACCAACGCTATGCCCACGGGCGCACCTGGCAGCGCGGTCTCAACCTGGGCGCGGAGATGCAGCCGCTGCCCAGCATGTGGTTCAGCTTCACGCCGGCCTACGTCCAGCGCCTGGAGGACGCCCAGTGGTTCCGCCTGGTCACGGCTGGCGACGGTCCCCACTTCCTCTACGGCCGGCTGGATCGGCGGACCCTGGACCTGACCGGCCGGGCGCGCATGAGCTTCACCCCGCGGCTCAGCCTGGAGCTGTATTTGCAGCCGTTCATCGCCTTCGGCGACTACCGCCAGATCAAGGAGCTGGTGGCGCCCAGGACCTATCGCTTCCAGCCCTATCCCTGGCCGCAGAACCCGGACTTCCAGACCCGCTCGCTGCGCAGCAACATGGTGCTGCGCTGGGAGTTCCTGCCCGGCAGCACGCTGTTCCTGGTGTGGTCGCAGGCGCGCAGCGCCTGGCTGGCCAACGCCACGGAAAGAGACCTGGAGTTGCGGCCGCTGGACCGGCTCCGCAGCGCCTTCACCGACGACGGCGCCAACATCCTGCTGGCCAAGGTCAGCTACTGGGTGGCCAGGTAGCGGCGACCGCCGGCCAGGCGCCAGGCGAGTGGCCGCGGCCTGGCGGGCTGCCCGCTCTCCGCGCAGTACCCGCGCGCGACGCCGCGCCCGGCCCCGGCCGCAGGCCTACTCGGCCGCGTGGCGCACCGCGGCTCGCTCGCCTGCCAGATCCGCGCCGAGCAGGGCGCCGGCGATGGCCGTGGCGTCCGCCAGGCGTTGCCGCGCGGTCGCGTCGCCCAGCACGCGGTAGCCGTGCTCCAGGTACGACCGGTTGCGATCGTCCTGCAGGGTCTGCAGTCTCCTGGCCTGCTCCTCGGGCAGGGCCAGCCCCAGCGCCGCCAGCGCCGCGCGGCCCTGGTGCAGCCCGATGCGGGCGGGCACCTCGCCGCCCAGCGCGGCGCGCACGCGGGCGCGCGCCGCCGCTTCCAGGTTGTCCAGGCACAGGCGCCACGGGTTCAGTTGCCGCTGCAGCAGCGCCCCCTGGACGGCCACCTCCACGGCGCGGTACGCGCGCAGCACGCTGTCCGTGGGACGCCCCTCCGCCTGCCGCCGGGCCGCATTCTCCAGGGTGTCGGCTGCCAGCAGCGGCATGCGCTCCCAGGGCTCGTGCCGGGAAGCGCGGCCGTTCTCCCGCGCATCCAGCGCCGCCACCACGTCCGCCAGCGGCCCGGCCGCCTTGCCCAGCCGCAGCGCGCGGGCCGCCAGACTCCCCAGCTCCGCGTCCTCCCGCAGCGCCTCGCTGGCGTGCTCCTGGCGCCGCAGCAGATCGCGGGCCTCCCCGTACCGGGAATCGTCCCAGGCCGCGAAGGCTGCCACCAGCTCGCGCAGGTAGCCGCTGCGGCTGCCTGCCGGCAGGGCGCGCGCCAGCACCGCCGCGTCCCGGTACTGGCATGCCCGGGCCAGCTCCAGACACTCCTGGTACCGCTCGCCAGCCGCGGACGCCACCCGCTGGTCCATGGCCTCCGGCCGCACGCGCCCGTCCGCGCCGCGTTCCCGGCCGCCGATGTAGGTCAGGCGGAGCGGACCGGTATAGCGGCTGGTGAGGGCCGCGTGCACCGCGCCGGCCGCCATGGCCTTGGTGCCGGCGGTGAAATCCACGCGAATGGCGGCCGCATCGCCCAGACGCTCGATCACTTCCCGGCAGGCGCGCAGGCACTTGTCCAGATCCTCGGGATCCTCCACCTCGCGCTCCTCGACCATCAGGCCCAGCGCCAGCGCCCGCTCCCTGGCCTGTCCGGCAACGTCGATCGGCGCAGGCTGCTGCCCGCCCAGCGAGCGGCCGTACACCAGCACGATTCGCCCGGCCTCGCGCGCCGCCTCCTCCACGGCGCGGAGCACCGGCGCCGCGCTCGTGCCCACCGTGATCATCGCCGCCCCGCTCCGGGCGACCGTCTCGCTCATCGCCTGTTCCTCGTCTCCGGCCGGCTGCCGCGCACCGCCGGCGCCTTGCCGGACCTGGCCGCGCGAACCGTTCTTCTGTCGTCCCGCGCCCGCATGGGCTCCGAGCCAAGCGCCATGATCGACCTGAAGGCAGTCGCCGTCGACGCCCTGTACCTGGCCGCGCTGATCAATCCGCTCAGCAAGGTCTCCGTGCTCCTGGAGTTCGCCCCGGAGTACCGCGACCGGCGCTTCCTGTGGCTGACCGTCGAATCGACCGCCGCGGCAGCCGGCATCTTGCTCGGCGTGATGATCCTCGGCGACTGGTTCCTCCGCTCGGTGTTCCGCGTGGACCTGCACTCCCTCCGCATCGCCGGCGGCACGGTCGTCTTCTGGGTCGGGCTGAACGCCCTGCGCCGCGGGGTGTTCTTCGAGCATGATGCCCACGCCCACATCCAGGACATCGCCCTGGTGCCGCTCGCCTGCCCCATGATCGCCGGTCCGGCGACCATCGCCGCGTGCATCGGCCTGAAAGCCGAGCACGGCATCTGGCCATCGACTCTGGCCATGGTCATCGCCCTCGGCCTCAACCACCTGGCCATGATGCTCTCCCCCTCCATCGGCCGCTCCCTGGGTCGCCTCAATCTGTTCGGTCCGCTCATCCGTCTGACCGGCCTGATCGTCATGACGATCGGCACGCAGATGGTGCTCGACGGCCTCGCGGTCTGGATCGCGACTCACCAGCGATAGGGCCGACCTGCCGGCGCTCCACGGGAACCTGACGCGCAGTCCTGGCCCGACCCGCATCCACGACCCGTCGCGCGGACGCGGTGCGGGCACCGGTCTGCCAAACCGGTCCCCGCACCGCGCCTCTCACCTGTGCACGCCAGCCGGCACCCCAGCGGCCTTCCTCGCGCCACATCGCCTCGAAATCGGGTCTGCGGTTCTGATCGGCCACCGGGCGGAAGCAAGCGGCGGTGACCCTGACAATCGTCTCAATCCCCTCGAAATCGGGTCTGCGGTTCTGATT
>CAZPXM010000149.1:0-9328 GCA_964591015.1 uncultured Gemmatimonadaceae bacterium | reverse complement strand
CGCCGCGAGCCCTTCCTGGCGCTGTGCCCTCGGCTGCTGTTGCGTTTTCGGGCCAATCCATAGTTTCTCAAGCACCGACCACCGGACTGGGCGGGGGCGACACCACCTGGGGGGTGCTGGATGACCGCGTATTACGTGGAGGAGGAGTCCGAACTGGAGCCGCAGCCCGGGTGGCTGCAGGGCGCTGGCCGGGAGAAGGCCGAACGCATCGCGGCCCTCTTCGCGGACATCATGCGCATCCTCGAGGTGGACATGGACGACCCCCACCTGCACTCGACGCCGGCCCGCGTCGGCCGGATGTTCCTGGAGATCTTCCGGGGTATGCAGGCTCGGGGGGAGCCGGAGGTCACCTGGTTCCCGAACCTCGAGCGGTACAGCAACATGGTCATGGTCAAGGACATCCCGTTCTTCTCCATGTGCGCGCACCACATGATCCCTTTCTTCGGCAAGGCACACGTGGCCTACATCCCCGACCAGCGCATCGTCGGCCTGAGCAAGATCGCGCGCGTCGTCGACTTCTACGCGCGCCGGCCGCAACTGCAGGAACGCCTGACCGAACAATGCGTCGATTTCCTGGTCTCGCGGCTGCAGCCACGGGGCGCCATCATCGTGCTGGAAGCTCGCCATCTGTGCATGGAGATGCGGGGAGTGGAGAAGCCAGGCGCGATCACTACCACCTCGGCGATCAGGGGCTGCTTTCATGACAAGCCAGTGCGCCAGGAGTTCATGGAATTGCTGCAGAAGGCTGCGCCGTGAGGCGCCGCTCGAGCCACGGCAGGGCGTGAGTGGCGAAGCGGGCCCGACGGAGGCCGCGGCCGCGGCCGGCACGGACCCCGACAGCTCGGCAGCCGTGTCGCTGGCCCACCGCCAGCTCCGCGACGACGAGTACTGGCGGTGGCTGCCCGGCTACGCGCAGGTTCCGGCCGCGCAGTTCCACGACCATCGCTTCCAGGCGCAGGCCACCGTGACGAGCGTCCGCCAGCTACGCGACGTGGTGGGCGACCTCGTCAGCGAGGCGTTCTACGCCGACGCCGAGGACGGCGTCCGGCGCTCGACCATGAGCCTGCGCGTCTCGCCGCACGTGCTGAGTCTGATCGACTGGAGAGAGCCGCTGAGCGATCCGCTGCGCATCCAGTTCGTGCCGCTGGGCTCCAGGCTGCAGCCGGACCATCCGCAAGTGCGCGTCGACGCGTTGCGCGAGCAGTCCGACGCGCCGGTGCCCGGGCTGACGCACCGGTACCGCGACCGCGCGCTCTTCCTGGCGCTGGAGACCTGCCCCGTGTACTGCCGCTTCTGCACCCGTTCCTATGCGGTCGGGCTGGACACGAGCCGGCTGCCCAAGGTGCGGCTCGGTGGCCGGCGCGAGCGGTGGGAGCGGGCGTTCGCGTACATCGAGAGCCGGCCGGAGATCGAGGACGTGGTGGTCAGCGGAGGCGACCTCGCGAACCTGCGCGGGGAGCACATCGCGCTGATCGGCCGCCGGCTGCTGGGCATCGAGCACGTGCGCCGGATCCGCTTCGCGACCAAGAGCCCGGCGGTGATCCCCCAGAAGCTGGCCACCGACGACCGGTGGGTCCTGGCGCTCATCGAGGTGGCCGAACAGGGCCGCAAGCTGCACAAGCAGGTCATGGTGCACACGCACTTCAACCATCCGCACGAGATCGTGGCCATCACGCGCGTGGGGCTGGATCGGCTGATGGAGCACGGCGTCCCGGTGCGCAACCAGACCGTGCTGCAGCGGCACGTGAACGACGGGGCCGAGGTGCTGGGTCTGCTCATCCGCATGCTGGGCTTCCTGAACGTGCAGCCCTACTACGTCTTCGTCCACGACCTGGTCCCCGGCGTCGAGGACCTGCGCACCTCGCTGGCCACGGCGATCGAGCTGGAGAAGCAGGTGCGCGGCCTGACGGCCGGGTTCAACACCCCGGCCTTCGTCCTGGACACGCCCGGCGGCGGCGGCAAGCGGCATGTGCACTCGTACGAGTTCTACGACCGCGAGCACGGCATCTCGGTCTTCACGAGCCCGGCGGTCAAACCGGGGGCCCGGTTCCTCTTCTTCGACCCGCTGCACAGCCTCTCGCCGGCGGCCCGCGAGCGCTGGCAGCAGCCCGGCCAGCGGGCCTGTCTGCTGGCGGCCGCCTGCCGTGCCGCCCAGCACGGCTGAGCGCGCCGAACGCAGCGCTCCGGGAGCCTCGGCCGCGGCGGTCGGCGACTTGCCTGGGCTCGCCGCCGCGCTTATGTATCAGCAGCCCAGGCGGACGCAAGGCGCCGGCAGCGGCGCCGCAGTACCGCTGCCGCCGGCATGCGGCGGGTGCGGCCGCACGCGCCACGTTCTGGCCACGAACAGCGATCCCGAGGACCGATGACGAGCTACGCCCCTCTCTGGTGCGCCCTGGCAGCGCTGCTGGGGCTCGGCGCAGGCGCCGCCGTGGCGTTCGCGGTGGGTCAACGCGTTCGCACCCGCAGGCTGCGCCAGCTCGAACAGGAGAGCGACGCACGCCTGGACAGACGCCTGGCCGAGGAGGAGCGCAGCCGCAGACTGGCCCTGCTGGAGGAGAAGGACGCCTGGGATCGGCAGAAGGGCCAGCAGGAGGCGGCCCTCGAGGCGCGGCTCGCCGAATTGGCGGCGCGCGAGCGCGCGGTGGCGAGCCGGGATCGGGAGGTGCGCAACGATCAGGAGGAATGCCGCAAGGAGTGGGCGCGACTGCGCACGCAGGAGCGGCGGCTCAAGGGTCGCGAGCGCGTCCTGCAGGACAAGGAGAAGGAACTGGGCGAAGCGCTGGAGGAGTACCGGCAGCGGCTGGAGCTGGCCAGCAACCTGACGACCGAGGAGGCCCGCGAGCAGCTCCTCGAGCACGTCTCGGGCGAGGTGCAGGCGCGCATGGCCGCGATGATCCGCGCCGAACGCAGCAGCGCCCGCGAAGAGGCCGACCGCGAGGCCCAGAAGATCATCGCGCAGGCCATCCAGCGCTGTGCCGTCGAGGAAGTCGTGCAGTTGACCACGTCCAGCGTGACCCTGCCGAGCGAAGGCATCAAGAGCCGCATCATCGGCAAGGAGGGCCGCAACGTGCGCGCCTTCGAGCTGGCCACGGGAGTGAAGGTCGTGGTCGACGACACGCCGGACACGGTGCTGCTGTCCTCCTACGACCCCGCGCGCCGCGAAGTCGCCGCCCGCGCCATGGCGCAGCTCATCGCCGACGCGAGCTTCACGCCGAACCGCATCGACGAGGTGGTGGCCAGGTGCCAGGCCGAACTGGAAGCGGACATGGCGCGCGAGGGGCTGGCCGCCCTGCAGGCGATCGGGGCCACGGAGCACCATCGCGATCTGCCCTTCTACGTCGGCATGCTGAAGTACCGGGCGAGTTATGGGCAGAATCTGCTGCAGCACTCCCTGGAAGTGGCCCAGCTGGCCGGGCTGATGGCCGCCGAGATCGGGCTGGACGTCCGCCTCGCCCGGCGCGCCGGCCTGCTGCACGACATCGGCAAGACCGTCAGTCGTGAGATGGAGGGCTCCCACGTCGAGCTGGGCGTGGAACTGGCCGAGCGCTTTGGCGAGGATCCGGCCGTCCGCGAGGTGATCGCCGAGCACCACGACGACAGCGACCGGCTGTCGCCCGTCTGCTTTCTGGTCAAGGCCGCGGACACGATCTCGTCGACCCGGCCGGGCGGGCGGCGCGAGGATCTGGAGGGCTACGCCCGCCGCATCATGCGGCTCGAGGAGATCGCCAACTCGTTCGACGGCGTCAAGGATGTGTACGCGATCAACGCAGGTCGCGAGATCCGCGTGATGGTGCGGGGCGACAGGATCAGCGACGACGACGCCGAGATGCTCGCCTTCGACATCGCCGAGCGCGTCAAGAACGAGCTGACCTTCGCGGGGCAGGTGAAAGTCATGGTGGTGCGCGAGACGCGCGTCGTCCGCTACACCGGGCGCCTGCGGTCCCGGCGCGGCGTCGGGCGGCGGCACCGTCCCGCCCGCCGCGCGCGCGGCGGCTTCGGCGAGAGCTGACAGCCGGTCCTGGCAGCCATGGGTGAGACGTTGCGAACGCTGCTGCGGCAGCTGGGGCCTGCGGTGTGGGAGCTGCCGCCGGAGGCGCAGCCAGGCATGCGCGTGCCGGGGAGGCTGTACGCCACGCGGAGACTCGTGGACGCGCTGGACGAGGGCGTGCTCCAGCAGCTGGCCGCGGTGTGCGGCCTGCCGGGAGTCGTGGAGCGCGCGCTGTGCATGCCGGACGGGCACTGGGGCTACGGATTCCCGATCGGGGGCGTCGCCGCCATGGACCCGGAGGCTGGCGGCGTGATCTCGCCGGGCGGCATCGGCTTCGACATCAACTGCGGGATGCGCCTCGTCCGGACCGAGCTGTCGCGCGCGGAGGTGGAGCCGCGGATCGGCGCGCTGGTCGACGCGCTGTTCGCTCGCATCCCGGCTGGCGTCGGCCCGGCTGGCGGCATCCGCATCGACGAGAAGCAGCTGCGCGCGGTCCTGCGCGAGGGCAGCGAGTGGTGCGTGGCCAACGGCTACGGCTGGCCCGAGGACCTGGAGTTCACCGAAGAGGGTGGCCGAATGCACGGCGCCGATGATCGCGCCGTGAGCGCCCGGGCGCTGGAACGCGGCCGCGGCCAGCTGGGCACGCTGGGCTCGGGGAACCACTACCTCGAGATCCAGGTGCTGGCCCCCGAGGACGTGGCCGACGCCCAGGCCGCCAGCGCGTTCGGCCTGTTCCCCGGCCAGGTCGTCGTCATGTACCACACGGGGAGCAGGGGGCTGGGGCACCAGATAGCGACCGACTACATCCGCACGCTGAGCCAGGCCATGGGCCCGCGCTACGGTCTGCACGCCGAGTCCAGGGAGCTGGCCTGCGCGCCTTTCCATTCGCCGGACGGGCAGGCCTATTTCGCCGCCCAGCTGTGCGCCGTGAACATGGCGTTCGCGAACCGCCAGGTGCTTCTCCACCGGATCCGCGCCGTGTTCGCCGAGGTGTTCGGCCGGGACCCGCGCGCCCTGGGCCTCCAGGTCGTGTACGATGTCGCCCACAACGTCGCCCGGCTCGAGCCGCACGAATCGCAGGGGCAGCGGCGCGAGCTGCTCGTGCACCGGAAGGGCGCCACGCGCGCGCTGCCCGCAGGGGCCGCGCAGCTACCGGCCGCCTACCGGCCGGTAGGGCAGCCGGTCATCATCGGTGGCAGCATGGAGACCGGCTCGTACCTGCTGGTCGGCACGGCAGGAGCGGCGGCTGCCTGGGCCAGCACTGCGCACGGCAGCGGCCGCAGCCTGAGCCGCCACCAGGCGACCCGGCGCTGGAACGGCAGGGAACTGCAGCAGGAACTGGGGCGGCGGGGCATCTACGTGCGCAGCGCCTCGCCGCGAGCGCTGGCCGAGGAGGCCGGCGGCGCGTACAAGGACATCGACGCGGTCGTCGAGGCCGCGGAACTGGCCGGACTGAGTCGCAGGGTGGCCCGCTTCCGGCCGCTGGGCAATGTCAAGGGCTGACGGGCGGGAGCCGCCGGCGGGCCGCCAGGCGGGTGCGGGCGGCGACGGGGAAGTGCCACTCCGGCCAGCCAGCGGCGGTGGCGCGTTCGGCTTCCGCGCGGATGTCGCCGTGGCGGACGCTGCCCTGGTCGCGCGCGGCGCCACGCTCGGCCAGACCTTCGCGGCCGCCTGGGAGGCGGCCAATCATGTCCTGCTGGCGGCGCCCGAGCGCATCGAGCCGCGGTCGCGCCGGCGGCTCGAGCTGACCGCGGA
This sequence comes from uncultured Gemmatimonadaceae bacterium, assembly GCA_964591015.1. GTDB lineage: Bacteria > Latescibacterota > UBA2968 > UBA8231 > UBA8231 > SLHA01. Next base: position 3,585 of record CAZPXM010000149.1, on the reverse strand, counting down.
GTCGCTCCCGATGCTGCTGTTCGACTGGCTGAGCGAGCTGGTCTACTGGAAGGATGCGCACGCGCTGGTGCTGGTGCCGCAGTCGGTCGCCGTGGAGCCGGTCGCGGCCGGGCATCGGCTGACGGCCACGCTGGCCGGCGAGACGCTGGATCCGGCCCGCCACGAGCCGCGGGTGGACATCAAGGCGGTCACCCTGTATCGCCTGCGCGTGCAGGCCCAGGGAAGCGAGTGGGTGGCAGAGGCAGTGGTGGACATCTAGGGCGTCCGGGGCGGACGCACCACGCAGCGGGCCGGGGTGGGCGCCCTGCTGTCGCTGTCCACTCGGGTCCAGCGCGCAACGGAGGAGCCCTGGCGTGTCGTCACGAAGGACCCTGGCGCGCGACGGCGAGCAGCGCGCCTGCCCGCGGCGCGGGCTCTGCGTGCTGGGCTGTACGGGATCGATCGGCGACACGGCCTTCGGCGTTCTGGCAGGGCTGGCGGATCGCTACCGGGTCGTGGGGCTGTCGGCTGGCCGCCGCATCGACAAGCTGATCCAGCGGGCGCGCTGCTGGCGCCCCGAGGCCGTGTGCGTCGCTCGTCCCGCAGACCGCGCCCGGGTGCAGGAGGCCCTGCCCGGCGTGCGCGTGGTCTGCGGCGATGCGGGCCTGCTCGAGCTCGTGGAGCAGGACTCGGTCGAGGTGGTCGTCAACGCGCTGGTGGGAGCCGTGGGGCTGGCGCCGACCGTGCACGCGCTGCGGCGCGGCTGCAGCGTCGCCATGGCCAACAAGGAGCCCCTGGTCATGGCCGGCGAGTTGCTCATGCAGGCCGCGGCCAGCGGCGGCGCCAGGCTGCTGCCGGTGGACAGCGAACCGAGCGCCATCTGGCAATGCCTCAAGGGCGAGCAGCACGCTGCCATCCGGCGCCTGCTCCTGACCGCTTCGGGAGGACCCTTCCACGGCTGCCAGCCCGAGCGGCTGGACCACGTGCGGCCGGCCGAGGCGCTGGCCCACCCGACCTGGAAGATGGGCAGCAAGATCACCATCGACTCCGCGACGCTGATGAACAAGGGATTCGAGGTGATCGAGGCTCACTGGCTGTTCGGCGTGCCGCCGGAGCGCATCGAGGTGGTCGTCCACCGCGAGTCGCTGGTGCACTCCATGGTGGAGTTCTGCGACGGCAGCATCCTGGCGCACCTGGGGCAACCCGACATGGGGCTGCCGCTGCAGTACGCCCTGACGTACCCGGAGAGGCGGCCGGCGCCCGTCACGCCGCTGGATCTGGTGAGCGCAGGGCAGCTCACCTTCGCGGCGCCCGACCGCCGCGCCTTCCCGGCCCTGGACCTGTGCTACGAGGCGCTGCGCCGCGGCCCCGCGGCCCGCATCGCGCTCAACGCGGCGGACGAGCTGGCGGTGGCGGCCTTCCTGGCGGGCCACCTGCGGTTCACCGACATCGCGGCGGTGGCTGCGGCGACGGTCGAGGCAGCTCCGGACGGCCAGGCAGGAACGCTGGACGAGGTGCTGGCGGCGGACGGCTGGGCTCGGCAGCGAGCCAGCGAGGAGATCGCGCGCAGGCGGTAGGGTCGGGCGGTGCGAACGGCGAGGCGCCGCACGCAGCCGGCGACACAGGAGGAACGAGCGCTTGAGGATGGAACGAGGGCAGCGAGAGGATTCCGCAGGAAAGGTCCTGCTGGCGAGGCTGGTATGCCGGCGAATCATGCAGGTCGCGACGGCCGTCATCGTGGTCTCGTTCGTGGCGATCATCGTCGCGACCACGTTCTCCACCGGACCTTTCGTCCAGGTTCTCGGCAAGGTGCTGTACCGTGTCGCCGTGGCGAGTGCGGTGGTCTCGCTGATCGCCTGGCTGTCCCGCGGGTGGCTGGATCGGCGGCAAGGCTAGGAACAGGCGCGGCTCTCCACGGCGAAGCTCGCGGCGGCCGTCGAGCCACGAGGCAGGCCAGGAGGGCGCAGGAGGCGCGAGGAGCGATGCCCAGAGACAGCCTGATGACCGTGCACGAAGTGGCTGCGTACCTGCACTGCTCGCCGTCGACGATCCGGCGCATGGCCGCCGCCGGCGAGCTGCCCTACTATCGGCTCGGGCGGCTGCTTCGCTTCCGCAGGACCGAGCTGGACGCCTGGCTCACTCGCAGACATCACGCGCAGGCGCCGGGCGGCCAGCGGCAGACGCCGGATCCGGCGCAGTTGTCGCTGTTCGACGCGGCCGCGCCGGATTGATGGACGCCTGGCCAAGCGCCTTGCGTCTTGTGTGCAGACAACGTTGAGGTATATTACCGCCGGCCTACTCCCCGGCCGACGATGCTTGCCCGCACCGTACGGCGCCCCCGAGTGCCGGTGCTTCGCTCCCCAGTTCGTCCGCTGCTGTGAGCGTCTCCGGTGTCCCGCGCGTTCGGTCATCGCTCATCAGGGTCATCCGTGGCGAGACACCGCCCCTGGGTCGAGGAGGGCCGCATGCCATGAACGCATTGCAGACGGATACCTTGGTCGACCAGTACTTCCGCGAGATCGAGTCCTCGGTGGGGATGTCGGCGGCGGACGAGGTGCGGCTGGCGGAGCGCATCCGCGCGGGGGACGAGGTCGCGCTGGCGACGCTGATCCAGGCGAACCTGCGCTTCGTCGTCAGCATCGCCAAGCAGTACCAGAACCTCGGCTTGCCGCTGGGCGACCTGATCAACGAGGGGAACCTCGGGCTGATGATCGCGGCGCGGCGGTTCGACGGCACCAAGGGCTTCAAGTTCATCTCCTACGCGGTCTGGTGGATACGCCAGTCGATCCTGCAGGCGCTGGCCGAGCAGTCGCGGATCGTGCGCCTGCCGCTCAACCGGATCGGCGAGCTGACCCGCGTGAACAAGGTCCTCAGCAAGCTCGAGCAGCGCCTGGGGCGCTCGCCCCACGCCGAGGAGGTGGCCGCCGAGCTGGCCGTCGAGCCCGGCGACATGGAATTGCTGCTACGCCTGGCGCAGCGTCCCCTGTCCCTGGAGACGCCCTGCGACGAGTCCGAGCCCGATCGCTGTTTCGGCGATCTGCTGCCCGACGCCACCCAGCCCGGCGGTGACGAGGCGCTGTCGGCAGCCGAGTTGCGCGAGGAGATCCGCCGGGCCATGCACTCGCTCACGGACAGCGAGGCGCGCGTGTTGCGCATGTACTACGGTCTGGACGGCCATCCGCCGATGACGCTCGAGGAGATCGGGGTGTTCGTCGGGCGGACGCGCGAACGCGTGCGGCAGATCAAGGAGAAGGCGCTGCAGAAGCTGCGCCACCCGGCGCGCAGCGAGTGCCTCAAGGAGCATTTCGGCAGCTAGCTGGCCGTGCGCCGGCGGCTCGCAGAGACCGCTGGCCGACGGGGAAGGGTGCAGGACGCGCGGCCGATCCTTCTGCCAGCCGGAGCCGGCGGCCCGACCACGCGCTGGCGCGCGCAGTTGGCTTGACAGCCTGTACCGGTCTGGCTATTTTCAGCGCCCGTTTTGCGTTCCTCGCGGCTCCAGTGGCGCACGAGGGGCGCAGGAGTGCCAGGGTTCCGGCGTAGCTCAGCTGGCAGAGCGGGTGGCTGTTAACCACCATGTCGTAGGTTCGAGTCCTACCGCCGGAGCCA
>CAZPXM010000148.1:0-9418 GCA_964591015.1 uncultured Gemmatimonadaceae bacterium | reverse complement strand
GACGGATGTGTTCGTGCACGACCGGCAGACCGGTACGACCAGCCGGGTCTCGGTGCACAGCAGCGGCCAGCAGGCCGCCAGAGGCAACTCGGGTGTCTCCTCGATATCCGACGACGGGCGGTACGTCGCCTTCAAGTCCGATGCCAATAACTTGATCGGCAGCGATCTGGACCTAGATGGAGAGTGCGAGCGCAGCGAGGGGTGCGACACGAACAATAGAGCGGACGTGTTCGTGCACGACCGGCAGACCCACCAGACCACCCGGGTATCGGTGGGGCCAGGAGGCGCGGAGAACGGTGCTCCCTCGGCCGCTCCCAGCATCTCGGCCGATGGGCGCTACGTGGCCTTCGAAGCCGTCAACTCCGCGTTGGTCCCCGGCAGCCCGAGCACCGGCTACTACGGAATCTTCCTGCGCGACCTGGTCGCCGGGCAGACGCACCTGATCGCCCAGGGCAACGATGGCAGCCAGCAGGCGACCCTGTCAGCCGACGGGCGTTTCGTGGCATTCTTCTCCGCGGCGACCGACCTGGTCGCCAGCGACGCCAACGCGACGCACTGGGACGTGTTCGTCCACGATCGGCAGACCGGCCAGACCACGCTCGAATCGGTCTCCACCGGCGGCAGCCAGGGTTGGTACAATTCCTTCTGCCCCTCGATCTCCGCGGACGGACGGTACCTCTCCTTCACCTCGGACGCCGCCAACCTGGTCGACTGGCCCGAATACGACGGCAACGTGCTGCGCGACGTGTACTGGCGGGATCGCCAGACACGCGTGACCCGACGCATCTCGAAGAGCCCCGGGGGGGCGGACACCAACGGGGAGTCCTCCTGGAACTCGATCTCCGGCAACGGCCGTTACGTGCTGTATGCCTCCGAGGCCAGCAACCTGGTAGCCGACGACACCAACGGCGTGGCGGACAACTTCCTGTACGACCGCCTGGGGCTGCCGTACCTGCTGCTGGAGGCAGGGGCCGGCAACCCGGCGGGCGAGCTGGTGCTGGTGGCCCCGTCGCCCGCCAAGCAGGTCCTCGTGGCGGTGTTCGATCTGGCGGTGGGGCTCGGCTGGGGGCCCGAGAGCGTCAAGGTCACCAGCCTGGCGCTCGAGTTCGTCACGGACAAGGTGTACCCGGGCGTGGTGGGGCAGGTGGATCTGTATCGCCTCGACTCTGCCCAGCCTGGTGCGGAGCCGGTGCGGATCGGCCGGCTGAGCGGTGCGGACCGGATGGTCTTTGCCGGCCTGGACGAGGTCCTGGCGCCCGGCGACCGGCGGCGCTACCAGGTGCGCTACGAGATCGAGCTGCAGGATCCCTCGGGGGTCACGTACGGGGCGAGGATGCGTCCCGAGGAGGTGACAGCCGAGGTGGTCGCCAGTGGCCAGGCGGTTCCGGCCATGGGCGCGGCGGTGACCGGGTACATCGTACGCAAGGGCAGCACGGTGTCGCTGGCAGCCTTCCCGGAGGGGGCTGGCACGGTGCGGGTGGAGCCGGAGCAGGAGTGGTACTCGTATGGCGAGCGGATCACTCTCTCGGCCACCGCCGCCGAGGGCTACCGCTTCGTGGAGTTCGTCTGTCCGAGCGGCAGCGTGCTGGGTTACGACAGCCCGGTGACGATTCCGGTGGACTGGGGCGAGGACCAGGATAAGGTCGTCGAGGCGGAGTTCCTACCGGAGAGGCGCCGGGCGCCGGGTCCGCCCGGCGGGAAGAACTTCTCGCTGGAGGACCCGGTGAACACCGGCACGGGGGAGTTCTACTTCGAGCTGCCGCTGTTCAACCTGAAGGGCCCGCTGCCGCTGCTGGCCAGCCTGTACTACGGCAGCAGTTCGGCCGAGCGCATCCTGAGTGCAGCCAGCGATGCGGCGGACAGCGCCGCCGTGGACAGCTTTCTCGCGCCGCTGGGCCGGGGCTGGCTGCACAACTACCAGATGCGACGCTTCGCCTTCGCGGCGGCCTGGGAGACCCACGTGGTGTACGATCAGGGGCGGGTGCTGCCGTTCTGGCTGCGGCACGGGAGCTGGGAGCTCGAGGAGCCAGCCGACGCGCCGTACCAGCTCGAGGCCGACGGCGAGGGGGGCTTCTACCTGCTCGATCCAGAGAAGGATGCGGTCTACGGGTTCGGGGCCGATCGCCGCCTGACGCGCGTGGAGGACCGCAACGGCAATGGTCTGACGCTGACCTACGACGGGGACGGCCGGCTGGTCCAGGTGGCCGACGGGCTGGGACGTGCGCTGCAGTACACCTACGACGGCGACCGGCTGACGGCGATCGGCGATCAGTCAGGCCGCGCGTACGCGTTCGCCTACACGGACGGGCTGCTGACTTCGGTGACGGATCCGCTGGGAGAAAGAACCGTGTTCGCCTACGACAGCGACGGGCGCATCACGGCGGTCACGTATCCGAGCGGGCACACGCCCTACACGCAGACCTACAGCGAGGGGCGGGTGGTCCGGCAGCAGGACGCGTACGGGAATGTCACGACCCTGTCGGCGGGCACCGGGGACAGCGCGCAGGTCGCGTACCCGGATGGCAGCCGGTGGCAGCATCGCCACGAGGAGCGGGTCGACCGCAGTGTGCTGGCCGGTTTCACGGATCCGGCCGGGGAAGCGGTGGGCATCGCCCCTGTGGCCGGCGGTGGCCTGGAGCTGACCGACCGGCACGGCGACCACACGAGGGTGGACCGCGATGCCATCTCGGGCGACGTGTCGCAGGTGACGGACGCCCTGGGGCAGACCACCACGTACTCCTACGCCACCACGGAACAGAGCATCGCGGGGATCGGTTTCCTCTTCCGCGACCGCACGGCGGTCACCTACCCGGACGGCGCCCGGGAGGAGTACGTCTACGACGGCCCCGGCAACGTGGTCGAACGCAGGGACCGGGTGGGGCAGGTGTGGCGGCAGACGTACAACGAACGCGGATAACTGCTGACGCAGACCAATCCGGCCGGCGGGGTCTCCACCTACACCTACAACCCGGACGGCACCCTGGCCACGGCGCGCACCACGGACACGGGGATCGTCCAGTACGAGTACGACGGCTGCAAGCGCCTGACGAGGGTGATCCAGCCCGACGGCGCCTACACCGAACGGACCTACGATGCGCTCGACCGGCTGGTCGCCTTCCGCGACGAGAACGGCCGGACGAGCCGTCTGGAATACGCGGGCGACTGCCTGGTGCGGGTGACGGATGGTCTCGGTGGGGTGACCACGCACGAATATGACGCGATGGGGCGCCTGGTGCGGCTCACCGACCCGCCGGGCAACACGGTGGCGCTGGGCTACGATGCCATGGGCAGGGTGCAGCAGATCACCGACGGGAACGGCAATACCCTCGCCTATGTATTCGACAACGCCGGCCGCGTGGTGCAGCGGCTCGACGGTGCCGGCCACTGGTGGCGCACGGAGTACGACGCGGAGGGGCTGGTCACGTCGAGCACGACGCCTCTGGGCCATGTCAGCACCTACGGGTACGACGCGCTGGGCCGACCGGTGCGGGTCACAGACCCGCTCGGCAACACCGTCCAGATGACCCGGGACGCAACCGGGCGGGTGCTCCGCCTGCGCGATGCGCTCGGTGTGGAGAGCGCGTTCGCGTACGATGCCGGCGGGATGGTGTCCAGCATCTCCCGACCCGGCGCCCGCACCCTGCAGTACGAGCGCAACGAGCTGGGTCTGGTGTCGCGCATCACCGACTTCAACGGCCGCGCCTGGTCGTTCGCCTATACGCCGATGGGCCGGCTGGCCAGTCGCAGCGATCCCGTGGGCAACACTTGGCGGTACGAGTACGACGCTCGCGGCCGGCAGGTGCGGGTGCTCTTCCCCGACGGCAGCACGGGGAGCTGGCGTACGATGCCGCCGGTAACGTGATCCGCGAGCAGTACTCCGACGGGACCGTGCTCCAGTTCACCTACAACGCCGGCGACCGGATCACTGCCACCGAGGGGCTGAGCCTGGGCTACGACGCGCTCGGCCGGGTCGTCAGCACGGCGGGGGCGGACGGCGTCGAGTTCGGTGCCGCATACGACGCCGGCGGTCGCCTGCAGGCGGTGACCTATGCCGGCGGTCTGTTCACCGTCCGCTACGGGTACGATGCCCGCAATCTGCTGACCTCGGTCAGCGACGACCTGACCGGCGCGCGTGTGACCTTCGCCTACGACGACGACGGCCGACTCGTGCGGATCGGCCGGTCCAACGGGCTCGGCACTGCGTTCACGCTGGACGCCGCCGGCAGAGCTACCACGATCGAGGATGGGAGCGCGGAGGGCAGCGTCGCGCGCCAGCGCTATGCGTACGACGCCCGCAGCCAGATCACGCGCGCCGATCTGGCCCTGCCGGGAGAGCCGCTGGCCGGCCTGCAGTCGCGGGGGGACCAGTTTGCCGTGGACGCGGCCTGTCAGCTCACGGCCAGCGGGTACGCGTACGACGCTCGCGGCCGGCTGACCGCTGCTCCCTGGGGCAGTCTGGCGTGGGACGGTGCCGGTCGCCTGACCGGCATCGGCGCGGTGCGTCTGCAGTACAACGGGCTGCACGATCTGGTCTGCCGCCAGGAAGGCGACACCGGAACGCGCTACTACTACAACTACGCGCTGGCCGCTCCGGTGGTGGTGAGCGAGCGCGACGCGGCATCCGGGGAACTGCTGAGAAGCTATGTCTGGACCCCGAGCGGCCGGCTGCTCTACGGCATCGACCACCGAGCCGGCAACCGTCCCTTCTTCTACCACTTCGACGCGCTGGGGTCCACGCTCTTCCTCAGTGACGCCGCCGGCGCGGTGACCGACACCTATGGCTACACCCCGTACGGCATGGTGATCGGGCACACCGGTTCCGCCACGCAACCGTTCACCTACCTGGGCGAGCACGGGGTGCGTCAGGAAGGATCGCAGGGTCTGTACCACACGCAGGCCCGGTACTACGACGCGGTCGCCGGGCGCTTCCTGTCGCGCGATCCGGTCTGGCTGGCCGCCTCCCTGCCCGAGGAGCTGAATCCCTACCTGTACGCCGCGGGCAACCCGGCGAAGTTCGTGGATCCGGAGGGCACGGGCACCCGCGAGGCGATTGTCAAAGGGGGGCAAGTCCTCAAGAAGTTGGCCAAGAAGGGCGGCGAGAGAGCGGGCGATGTCACCGGGTCCATGGACAAGACGAAGGGGAGGCACGGCACGGATCCCGCCATGGAGGTCTCCCGCTTCGCTTTCCACATGCTGCCCGGCTCCAACGAGGTGGAGCAGTACATCAGGAATCAGGTGACCGACGGCCAGGGTTCGCTGGAGGACATCGCGGCCGGCGTGTTCCGCGACATCGCGGGCATGCCGACGACGGTAATGCGTGTTGGGCTCGATACCGGCATGTCGCTCATGGTCAACGACTATGCGCGGCAGGCCGCGCGGCTGATGGCCGCCCACCTGAAGGGCGACCTGTCTGGCGAGCAACTCATGGCGAAGTACGCGCACCTGTTCGGCGAGGAGTACGCCGCCGAGCTGCTGGCGTCGTACGGCCTGGGCGCGATCGCCGCACGCGGGGGCCTGATGCTGTACGCCGGGGCCGAGCTGATCATGGAGGGCACCCAGCACATGGAGGCCGGCGCCTTCGAGGCCTACCGAGCGGCGACCCAGGGATTCAGTACCGCCGGCGGCTGGTGGGCGTACGGCAACTACCTGCTGTCCTCGCGTTACGATCGGACGGATGCGTACGGCGCCAAGGTGGCGCTGTGCAAGAGCGAACGGGAGATGCGCAAGTCCAAGAATCCCTTCGTGCGGGCCGGGCTGGCCCTCGGCAACTTCATCGGGGGACTGATCTACTGAGGGCGGCAGGACCCGGGTCCCGGTATCGTTCTCTTCAGCTTCTTCAGCTAGTAGCCCGTAGTACTCCCATGGGTTCGTTCCCAATGGTCCCGCCGGGGCCGTTGACACAGGCGGGTTATGAGCATATGTTCATAACGCCGTCGGCGGAGATCCGCGTCGGGGCAGCGCCATCGGCGCGGGTTCGGTGACGGCGCCCGGCGCGCCGGTTCGACCGGCGGATGCCGGCGAGACCAGGGCAGCCGAGAGCAGCGCGATGCCACGTCCCCCAAAGATCAGAGCTGTCCAGGCGTCGTTCCGCGCCACGTGCTTCAAGCCGCGCGGGATCCCGGCATCCCTGCTGGAGACCGTCGTGCTGGGACTGGACGAGCTGGAGGCGATCCGGCTGGCGGACGCCGAAGGGCTGTACCAGGATGAGGCGGCCCGGCGGATGCAGATCAGCCGCGCGACCTTCGGGCGGCTGGTTACCCAGGCCCGCGCCAAGGTGGCCGACGCCCTGCTGCACGGCAAGGCGCTGGTGATCTCGGGCGGGGCGGTGCATCTGGGGGCAGCGGCGCAGTTCGAGTGCGGCAGGTGCGGCTGGCGCTGGCAGTTGCCGGCCCGCAGCCGCGTGCCCGATGCCTGTGCCGCCTGCGGTTCGGAGCGGATCAGTAGTGGCGGCGGCGGGGGCAGCGCCGACTCGCCGGCGAGCTGGCCCGTACCCGGGCCGGCGGCCAGCTCCCAGGCTGTTCCGGATGTCAACATCACGCCGGGTCCCTACCGACACGGGCGGCGATTCGGCGGCGGGGGCCGCTGGGGGCGCGAAGCGTAGGAGCATCTGCAAGGCGCCGCACGTGGGGGTGCGGCGTGCACGAAGTGCCACACCCATCAGGAAGGAGGCAGACAATGCCACGCGGAGACAGGACGGGGCCCATGGGAATGGGACCCATGACCGGGCGCGCAGCTGGCTACTGCGCAGGCTATCAGGTGCCAGGGTTCCTCAACCCGAGTCCAGGGATGGGCATGGGGTACGGGCGAGGGATGGGACGTGGCGGCGGGCGGGCCATGGCCTGGCGCCGTGGTTGGGGCGGCTGGTATCCGCCGCCGGCCTATGCGCCGCCGCCGGGGTATGCCTGGGCGCCGCCCGCGGCCTACGGGTGGGGCGCCGTCCCGCCGGCCGGATACACGGAGGTCAACGAGCGGGTGGCCATCGAGCAGCAGATCACGGCGCTCCAGAAGCAGCTCAAGATGCTGCAGGACCGGCTGGAGGAACTGGGCCAGCAGGACAAGGGCGAAGAGTAGCCCGCACAAGGGTTGCCGAGGGGCCGTCGGGGGCAGACAGAACTCGGCGGCCCCGGTCCGGGTCCCGCGGCCATCCGGCACGGGCTCCGGGTCTGACCGGCTCCGCTGGCGGTCGGCAACGGAGCGCGCCCCGAGGGGGGCAGGGATGAGGCAGGCGTTGCGCCTGGCAGTGGCCAGCGGCAAGGGGGGGACGGGCAAGACCACGGTTGCCACCAGTCTGGCGATGGCCCTGGCGCGCGCGGGGGCCGGCGCGGGCGCCCCGGTGACCTTTGTCGATGCGGACGTCGAGGCTCCCAACGGGCATCTGTTCCTCAGGCCTCGCCTCGAGCGCGAGCTGCCAGTGGAGCTGCTCGTCCCGCGCATCGATCCGGAGCGCTGCACACGCTGCGGCCAGTGCGTGGCCTTCTGCCAGTTCAGCGCGCTGGTCGATCTGGGCGCGGACATTCTGTTCTTCGCGGAGCTGTGCCACGCCTGCGGCGGCTGCCGGCGGGTATGCCCCGAGGCCGCCATCTGCGAGCACGGGAGGAGGATCGGCACCGTCGAGGAAGGACAGGCCGGGCCGGTGCGGTTCATCTCGGGCCGCCTCGACATCGGCCAGCCGCTGGCGCCGCCGGTGATCCGGGCCGCCCAGCAGCGGCTACCGGCCGGCGGCGTCGTGGTCGTCGACGCGCCGCCGGGCACGGCCTGCGCCGCGGTGCAGGCCACGGCCGGCGCGGACTTCGTGCTGCTGGTGGCCGAGCCCACGCCCTTCGGTCTCCACGATCTGGAGCTGGCCGCACAGATGGTCCGCAAGCTGGGCGCGCCCGGCGCCGTGGTGGCCAACCGCGCTGACGACGGCATGCCGGCGCTGCGGGCCTGGTGCGCGGCGCAGGGACTCGAGGTGATCATGGAGATTCCCGACGACCGGCGCATCGCTGCCGCGTGCGCGCGCGGCCAGTTGCTGGTGGACGTCTTCCCGGAATACGCGGGGCGCTTCCTGGAGATGTTCGGTCAGATCGAGAGGAGACTGGCGGCGTGAGGGAGCTGGTGGTGATCAGCGGCAAGGGCGGCACGGGCAAGACGAGCGTGGTGGCGGCCCTGGCCGTGCTCGCGCCGAACAAGGTGCTGGCGGACTGCGACGTGGACGCCGCCAACCTCCATCTGGTGGTGCAGCCGCAGGTGGAGCGCGAGGAGTCTTTCTCCGGCGGCAACCGGGCCAGCATCCAGCCCGAGCTGTGCAACGGCTGCGGTCGGTGCGTCGAGCTGTGCCGGTTCGGGGCCATCGCCTGCCGCCCGCTGGACGGTCAGAAACGCCACGTCGTCGACCCGCTGGCCTGCGAGGGGTGCGGGGTCTGCGCCCGTTTCTGTCCGCAGGAAGCCATCCGGTTCGAGCCGGTGGAGAATGGTCGCTGGTTCGTCTCGCAGACGCGGCACGGGCCGCTGGTGCACGCGCGCCTGGAGGCGGGCGGACAGAACTCGGGGAAGCTGGTGACGCTGATCCGCCGGCAGGCGCGTGCGCTCGGCGCCGAGCGCGGCCTTGGTCTGCTGCTGGTGGATGGCTCGCCGGGGGTGGGCTGCCCGGTCATCGCCTCGCTGAGCGGTGCGGATCTGGCGCTCATCGTGAGCGAGCCGACGGTGGCGGGGCAGCACGATTTCCGGCGCGTGGCGGCTCTGGCGGCGCACTTCGGCGTGCCGGCATTGCTGTGCATCAATAAGTGGGACCTCAACGCCGAGCTGACCGAGGCTCTCGAAGCGGAGGCGCGGGCGAGACGAATCGAGCCAGTAGGCCGCCTCCGCTACTCGCCGGCCTACACGCAGGCGCAGCGGCGAGGCGTCAGCGTTCTGGAGAGTAGAACCGATGGTCCGGCGGCAGAGCTGCGGGCGCTGTGGGAGCGTCTGCGGCCGCGGCTGGAGGTGACGGCAGACAGCCGTCCGAACCTGGCCCCGCTGCGCATCCTCGAGGGAGGGCGGAGATGAAGATCGGCGTGTCGGCAACCGGCGGCTCCATGGACGCTCAGGTCGAGCCGCGCTTCGGGCGGTGCCCGTATTTTCTCATCGTGGACAGCGAGACGATGAAGTTCGAGGCCTTCTCGAACCCCGCCACGTCGCTGCCCGGTGGAGCGGGACCGCGGACAGTGCAGGAGTTCAAGCAGCGCGGCGCCGAGGTGATCCTCACCGGCCATGTGGGCCCGAATGCCCAGAGCGCTCTCGAACAGGCGGGACTGGAGGTGATCACCGGCGTCAGCGGCACCGTCCGCGAGGCCGTGGAGCAGTTCAAGAAGCAGCGTTCCCTGTAGCGAGGCGCTGAGGTGGCCTCGCCCAACGCGGGAGCAGGTTCATGAGGCACGGCAGGGGTGGGGGTCGCGGC
>CAZPXM010000147.1:0-9504 GCA_964591015.1 uncultured Gemmatimonadaceae bacterium | reverse complement strand
ATCCTGCAGATCGACACCGCCCAGGTCGGCCGCCAGCGGCCCCACACGCAGGCACGAACACAGGTAGGCCCAGGCGGCCATGGCGATCAGGCCCAGCTCGCCGTCCGCCACGATCGCCAGGCGCTGCGGCGCGATCCCCAGCTCGAACTGCGCCAGCCGCACCGTGGTGACGATGTCGCCGGCGCGCTGCATGGCATCGGTCCGGTTGTAGGTAGTCGCCAGATAGCTGGCCTGGCGGGTCTGCCGCCAGCCAGCCACTGCCGGCGCCGTCTCCTGGCCGTAGAGCAGCGGCAGCAGCAGGCCGCAGCCGGCCTCCAGCAGCCGCCGCATCGCCGGCGGCGGCTCCTGGGCGAACCGGCGCCACGCGTCGCCGTCCGGCCACGAACGCACCACCAGGAAGGAAGGCTGGCCCCGGACGGGCAGGCCAAAGCGGCACTGCAGACTGCTGTCCTCGGAGAAGCGGCCGTAGTTGATCGCGTGCAGCACGGTGCGGTCCCGGCGGCAGACGTGGCGAGGCGTCTGGCTGCGCACGAGCACATCATGGCGCGGCGGCAGCTCGAGCTGGAGCGCGCCGGCGACCGCGGCGGCCGGCGCGGGCGTGGCGTGCAGGCGGCGCCACATGTCCACGAGCTGCGCCTGCGTCCGGATCGCCCGGCGATACGGGGGAACTGGGGCGGCGAACACCCGCAGCCTGGCCGTCTCGGGCACGGGCACTGCCGCCTCGCGGAGTCGCTGGCCCGGAGCTGCGCCAAGCAGCCACTGGGCCATGAAGGCGTAGACCCGCTCGCGCGCGGCGCGGTTGTAGTTGTGCTGCTCGTCCTGGTAGAAGCAGGCGATCGCGTCCTCGGCTCCGTATGCCGCATACAGCGCCCGCAGACACGGGTATTCCCGCTCGCGCAGATGGTGGGTCCAGTCGCCGGTGCAGCCCAGCAGCAGCAGCGGCCGCGGCGCGATCAGGGCCGCGTAGTGCAGGTTGCTGTACCGCAGGTGCAGCAGCGGCGCGTTCTCGCAGGTGCAGCCCCCCTGGAAGTGCCCCGAGAGCATCACCGCCGGCGCCGCCGCCTTCACTCGCTCGTCGATGGCTGCCAGGAAATAGGTCTGCGTGCCCCCTCCCGACTCGCCCGTGCAGCCGACCCGCTGCGGATCGATGTCCGGCCGCGAGCACAGATAGTCCAGGGCCTTGATCGAGTTGTTGAGCTGCAGCCCGAACATGCTCAAGCCGAGCGTGTTGCAGATCTCCTTCTCCGCGCCGACCAGCAGCCCTCCGTGCTCGAGCTGCGCGGCGTCCTCGTCGTACCCGATCATGGAATAGGCGAACGCGGCGAAGCCCAGCAGGGCGTGGTTCATCGCGCGGTGCGGCACCGAGTACAGCGGCAGCGGCACGGTGCGCGCGCGCATGGCGTGCCCGTGCGGGTGCAGGACCAGCGGCAGGCGGCCCTGGGGGCAGCTGGGCCGGTACAGGTTGCCGATCACGTACAGGCCCGGCAGCGTCTCGATGCACAGGTTCTCGACGACCAGCTCCCCGTGCGCAAAGGAGCTGACCACCCGCCCGCGGGCCGGAAAAGCGGCTGTCCGCTCGTTCAGGCCGGCACACAGCCGCAGATGCTCCCGGATCCGCTCGCGTTCGCGCCGCCATGCCGGCAGCGCCGGCCACGCCGGCAACTCGAACACGCTGCGATGGTGGCGGAAAGCGTAGTGGCGGCCCTCGTCGGGCAGAGTCGCATCGGCATCGGGCATGGCAGGGTTACCTCGTCCTGGTCGCGGCACTCCCCCCGGGCGCCCGCCGCGCTGGGGGCCGTCCGGTGCGCCGCAAGCGGCGGCATGGCGCGTAAGCTACGCGCCGCCCGGCCTGCCGGCCAGCGGCGCGGCGGCACCCGGGAAGACGGGGCGCCGCGGGCGCCGGGACGCGCCGGCTCGCCGCAGTTCAGGAGCCTGCGCAGCGGGCCTCCCGGCGCCCAAAGAAGACGCCCCCCCGGGAGACCTTCCCGAGGGGGCGCCCCATCGACTCGCGACTGCCGTGGGCCCGCGCGCCGGCGCACCGCCGGCCCGCCAGCCGCCAGCGTCGCTGGCGCTGGCGACTACTTCATCAGCATCATCTTGCCGACCGCGCGCTGGGCACCTGCCACCAGCTCGCAGAAGTAGACGCCGTTGGCCAGTTGCTCGCCCCTGCCGTCGCGTCCGTCCCACTCCACGGTGTAGCGTCCAGCGGCCTGGGCTGCGGCTGCAAGTTCCCGCACGACCTGGCCCGCCGTGTCGTAGACCCGCAGGCGCACGAACGCCGCCTCCGGCAGATCGTACCCGATCACCGTGCTGGGGTTGAACGGGTTCGGATAGTTGGCGTGCAGCGCGAACGCCGCCGGCTGCGCCCCGAGGGCGCGAATCGCCACCCGGCTGCTCGGGCCCACTGCCACCGCGCCCTCGCCCGCCAGGTCGATCGCCCGGCCGTCGACCACCAACTGCCAGCGACCGCTGGCCTCTGCCGGCACCTGCCAGCGCAGCATGTCGATCGGCCCCTGGAGGCGGACCGGATACTCCGCTGCCGCGTCGCCGGCTGGCACCTGCCACGCCGAGACGGCCCCCAGCTCGACCCGCACGTCGAACCCGTCGGCGGGCGGCGCTGGCGGCAACGCGACCACCTGCGCCGCCGCCACGCCGAGCGGCAGCGCCTGCCGGACCGCACCCGCCTCGGCCCACAGCACTGCCTGGCCGGAGGCTCCCACCGCACCCGCCAGCGCAGTGGACTTGGCGGACTGCAGCGGCGCGACCGCACCGCTGAGGTCCATCTGCCCGGCGCTGGCCAGGTTCACCCAGTAGCCGCCGCCCGGGTCCATGGCGGAGGCCGTGTAGTACCCGTTGTTGAAGCCGAATACCGAGATCAGCGTCGCGTAGTTCTGCCGCAAGCCGGCGACATCCAGGGCGATGTTGCCCGGCCCCACCATGCTCCAGCCACCGGCCAGGTTGGCGGCCAGCGCCCCCTCTGGCCACGGTGCCCCGGTGATCTCCACCGTCGTGGCTGCCGGCAGGTTGATCCAGTAGCCAGCACCCGGCTCGAAGGTACTGGCCTGTGCGTACCCGTTGGCGAACTTGAACAGGGAGATCGCCGTCGGGAACAGCGTGCTCAGGCTCGGATCGTCCACGTCGCACGGCAGCGAGACCATGCTCCAGCCGGCCGGCAGCTCGTACGTGTACTGGCACACCGGCACTCCGGCCGAGTAGTGGATCTGCAGCGCCTGGACGTTGGCGGGCACCTGGAAGCTGGACTGGCTCGCCATGTCCACGTTGACACCCAGGAGCCCGCCGAAGGCATCCTTCAGCCGCAGTTGGGTTCCCGAGGGGATCTGCGCGGGGTCCCAGAAGACGGTGATCGGGTCGCCGTCGGTGCCATCCTGCAGGAGCAGGTCGAACACGTCGGTGTCCGCGATCTCGTGCAGCGAGCGCCACGCGCCGTTGAACCCCGGCACCGCCAGGCGCGCGTCGAAGATCGCACTGGGCGGCAGCGGCGGCACCTCCACCTCGCCGAGCAGCGCATCGATCCCCGCCGTGGCGTTCGGATGCTGGCCGATCATCAACTCCTGCTCCTCGGCCTGGGCGTTGACCACCAGCAACCCGAACTGCCAGCCACCCGCCAGCGGCGGCTCCGTCACCTGGACATCCACGTAGCGCAGCGGCCCCCAGACACCGCGGGAGTCCTGGCCGCGCACGCCCACCGGATATACGCCCGGGGTCCAGCGGCTCACGTCCAGCGTCGCCACCACGTCCTCGACCGGTTCGTCGAAGGCGCCGTCGACTGGCGCCATCGGCATGCCCGCGCCCAGACCTGGCTCGCCGCCGTGGATCAGCTCCGCAGCCGCGATGAACTGCACCAGGGTCTGCACCGGCGGCACGAACACCGTGCGCGTGACCTGGTTCGGCTCCACCCCAGCAGTGGTGGACGCCACGCGAACGGTATAGGCGTACGTGCGCGGCTCGGCACCGGGGGCGGCCATCACCTGCCACGAGGCCTGTCCAGTCTGGCCCACGACCAGCGTCGACGGCTCGAGGGCCTTGGTGGCCGTCTCGCCGGCAGCCAGCGTCAGCTCGGGCGGCAGTTCCAGCGTCGCGGTCACTCCCGCGGCATCCCCGCTGCCCGTGTTGGAGACCAGCGCGTTCACCTCGAATGGATTCGGCCACACCGCGTTGCCGACCACGCTCAACTCCGCCGGGCCCGCCACGTTGAGGGTCAGTGCGCCGGAACTCACCGCCGCGACGCCCAACCCATAGAAGGTAGCCACCGTGCGCGACCCGCCCGGCACCAGGAGTTGCGGGTTCCACCACATCGCCACGGCGCTGTCGCCGTACGGGTAACCGGCAACCGTGTAGTCCCACTCGATATCGAGCAGATTCGGCCAGCCGCCCACGACGAAGCGATCCGGCGGCACGGCCCCCGCCCCGATCAGCGTACCCTGGCCCACCAGCCATTCGGCGCTCTGCGTCGGCCCGACCTCGAACGCCTGCCAGTAGGTCGGCATGTTGTCACGCGTGAACTCCTGCTCGACGGCGCTGTACCCGTAGCTGGTGCTCAGCGGCGCGGCGTCATTGCCGCCGACCATGGTGTCGAGCTGCAGCACCAGACCGACCGCATGGGAGGCGTAGCCCTCGTTGCGCACCGCGTACTGGATCCAGGCGGCATCGTCCCGTCCGGTCACCGTGTTGCGCACCAGGCTCACCCGCTGCGTCACGACCACGTCGCCGATCCGCCAGCTCGACACGTAGCCGCTGCCCTCCTGGGTGGGCTCGACCACGAAGCCGTCGCCATCATACCCGTACCGATATATCCGTCCGTCGATGTTGATCTTCGCCCAGGAGGTGCTGCCGTTGCCGTACAACAGCGCGCGCAGGTCGGCAGCATCGATGTCGAAGCACCCGTTCCACTCGTCGATGCCCAACTGCAGGTACTCGTTGGCGACCCAGAGCATCTGCACCCGTGCCACCTTGCCGGCGCGGTCCGTCTTGTCGGGGACGGCGGTCGCTTCCCCGCGGCTGAACACGGGCTTGGCGGCGGCCGGCGGCACGCCCAGACCGATGCGCGCCGAGACGGTCACCAGCTTGGCGCCCTCGGTCGGCGTGGGCGTCGCTTCCAGGAAGTCGACCAGCGGCACCAGCTGCTGGACGCCGCTGGGGAACAGCACCAGGTCGGCGCGAGTCGTCTGGCCGGCCAGCAGGTTCGCGGTCACCCAGCCGTCCTCGAAGCCCGGCGCGGAGGCGCGCACCACCGCCAGACCGGCGGGCAGATCGGCCAGCTCGTACCAGCCTTGCGCATCCGTCCGGGTGCTGGCCAGCCCCCCCACCGACACCAGGGCCCCGCCGATCGGCGCACCCGCGGGGTCCACCACGCTTCCGGCGACCGCGGCCCGACTCACGAAGCCCTTCGGATTGATCAACAGGCGCACGAAGTCGATGGCATAGCCGTCGCCTGCGCCCGTGGTGAAGTCGTCGATCAACAGGCTGACGACCCCATCCGCCAGTTCGGGCAGCAGCACGGGCGGCACCGCCACGGTGAGCATCTTGCCGATCGGGCCGCCCTGCTCGATCGTGTTCAGGATGGCGGTCAGTTCGGCGAACGGCTGGCCGTCCAGTTGGGCCGTGTAGCGGCTGCCGTACGCGCCCGGCTGGATATCGTCGACGAAGAGCTGGAGCGTGGCAGCCTGGATCGGCACACCGGTGGGATCGAACTCCAGCACCACCGGCGCCACCGCGTTCTCCGGCCGGTTCGTCACCCCCGTGTACCCATCGATCGTGCCCAGCGGCGGGCTGCCCGTGTAGCTGGAGACGACCATGATGCGGTCGGTCCCAGGCGGATCCAGCGGATCGACCGCCCACGGGAACCCGTGCACCGGCGTGTCCGCCCCCGAGAACGGATCGAACCCCAGCGGCCAGCCGAAGTTCAGGTTGTCGATGTCGCCGGTGCGGACCATCAGCTCCGCCTCCGGGCCGTTGCGCAGCACGAACTGCCTGGCGTCCCACGGATCGCCGGTGGGCGTGCTGGTCACGTCAACGAAGAGGAAGCCGAGCGGCCCCCACATCCCGCGCGAGTCGCGGCCGCGCACGGCCACCTCGTGCGTTCCCGGGTCCCAGCCGCTCACATCCAGCATCGCCGTGACGTGCTCGGCCTCCCCGTCGAACGCCCCGTCGACGGCGGCCATGGGCAGGCCATTGCCGAAGCCGGGATCCTCGCCGTGGAACAGCTCCGCGCCGGCGATGAACTGCTCCAGGGCCTGCGTCTGGGGCACCCACACGGTGCGCGTGACCGCGTTGGGATCCACGCCCGGGCTGCTGCTCGCGACCCGCACGGTGTAGGACAGAGTCTGCCCCTCCGCGGCGGGCGTCGCCCGCACCTGCCAGGCCACCTGCCGCGTCTCGCCGGCCTGCAGCGTCGGCGGATCCAGCAGTCGCTCAGCCGCCTGGTCGCCCTCCAGGGCCAGCTCTGGCGGCAGTTCCAGCTTCGCCGTCACGTCGGCCAGCGGTTCGCTCCCCGTGTTGGACACCAGGGCGATCACCTCGAAGGGATTGGGCGCCAGCGCCGGCCCCACCGCCGCCAGCTCCACGGGGCCAGCCACGTTCAGCGCCAGGGTGCCGGTACTCACCGCGCCCTCGCCCAGACCGTAGAAGGTCGCCACGGTGCGCGACGTCCCCGGCTGGAGCTCCTGCGGGTTCCACCACATGGCCACGGCGCTGTCGCCGTACGGGTACCCGGACACCACGTAATCCCATTCGATGTCGACCAGGTCGGGCCAACCGCCGACCACGAAGCGATCCGGCGGCACCGCCCCCGCGCCCACCAGCGTGCCCTGCCCCACCAGGTACTCCGGCCCCTGCGTGGGCCCCGCCTCGAACGCCTGCCAGAAGGTCGGCATGTTGGCGGGCCCGAACTCCTGCTCGACGGCGCTGTACCCGTAGCTGGTGCTCAGCGGCGCCGCGTCATTCCAGTTGACCATGGTATCGAGCTGCAGGACCAGACCCACGCTGTGCGGCACCCGCCCCTGGTTGTACAGCGAGTAGTGGACCCAGGCCGCATCCTCACGGCCGGTGACCGCATTGCGCACCAGGCTCACGCGCTGGGTCACCAGCACGTCGCCCACCTGCCAGCTCGACACGTACCCGCTGCCTTCCTGGGTCGGGTACTGCACGAACGACCCGTCGCCGCTCCCGTAGCGGTAGACGACGTCGTCGATGCGGACCTTGGCCCACGAGGTGCCGCCGTCGCCGTACAACAGGTGCCGCCAGTCGGCCGTGTACAGCCCGAAGTACCCTGCCGACTCGTTCACCTCGAGCGCGAGGAACTCGTTGCTCACCGAGAGCGCCTGCACGCGCGCCGCCTTGCCGGCGCGGTCCGTCTTGTCGGGCGTCGCGGCCACCTGTTCGCGGCCGAACGCCAGCTTGCCCGCGGCCGGCGGCACGCCCAGCGCGATCCGCGCGGTCACCCGCACCTCGTTGGCGCCCTGCGTCGGGTTCGGGGCCCCGCCCACGAACTCGACCAGCGGCACCCGGTCCTGCACGATCTCCGGCTGGGTGGTGAAGACACCGTCCCCGCTCCACACGGGACCGTTGCCCGCCGCGTCGGCCGAACCGACCCGGTAGTGGTAGAGAGTCTCCGGCTGCAGATCGGGCAGGGCGACCATATGGTACAGCGCGTGTCCGGGGACCGTCGCCTGGCTGCCGTAAGCGGCCGTAACGCCGTACTCCACCACCGAGGTGGCGTACTCGTCCGTCGTCCACTGGATCATCGCCCAGCGGTCGCCCACGTGCATCGGAACCGGTCCGGCGACGATGGCCGGCGGCGTCGTGTCCACCTCGCCGCCCACGGGGATGCCCGTGTTCGGGACCACCGTCAACCACGGATCGTAGGCGACGTAGTCGCTCACCTGGGCGCCCAGGCCGGCCGGGTTGTGCCGCCCGTCGGCAGGCGAATCGTCGAACGGACCGGTGGGATCGCCCCACCAGTTGCCGGTGGCATCCAGCGTGAGCGTCGGCGTGCTGTTGTAGACGCCGTAACCGTTGTTGTCCACGATCGCGCAGTCGTGCAGGGCGGCCTGGCCGCCCGTTTGCGCCAACAGACCGTGCTCCCCGCTGCGCGTCAGCAGGCAGTTCGCCAGGGTCACCTGGCCGCCCGACTGCGCCGTGACCAGGGCCGGAGGGTTCCCGCCGCCATACTGCAGGTGGCAGTAGGAGAGGGCGGCGCTGCCGCCGTCCTGGACGACCACGCCACCCCATTGATCGGGCTCCGGCAAGCTGGCCGGTCCGTCCCCGTTGGTGTCTCCCCCCACCTGGTCATCCTGGATCGAGGTGAACACGATGGCGCGGTCCGGGGCGCCATGCGCCTGGAGCTCCCCGGAGACGTACAGGGAATGCCAGTAGTTATTCCCCTTGACGATGACCCCAGGCTCGATGGCGAGCGACAGGCCGGGAGGGACTGACCGGGCCCCGGCCAGGATGTAGGGCAGCCCCGCGTAGCGCCACACCTCGTCGCGAACGAGCGTGTGCGCAAACAGGCTGATGCCCCCCTCGCCGGTCAGGTCGCCGGTGAACAGCGGCTGGCTGTCTTCGTGCAGGGCGATGCTCGAGCCGTTGCCCTGGAAGTGGCAGCGGGTGATCTGCGCCGACGCGTTGCGGCACTGGATGCCGTCGCCCACACTGCCCTGGAAGACGCAGTCCGCGATGGTGACCGATCCCCCGGCGGGAACGTCGTACAGCGACACCCCGTCCTCGCCGCTGTGCTCGAAGCGCGAGTTGCTGATGGCCACCGTGGCATTGCCCACCTGTACCTGCCCCGGCAGCACCCCGCCGCCGTAGCGCATCTGCACCCAGTCCAGCGCGCCAGCACTGCCCGGCTGGAACGAGATGCCGCCCCACTGGTCCGGCCCGGGTGCCGAAGCACCCTCGTCCTGGTTGGTGTCGCCGCCCACACTGTCGTCCCAGTAAGACGTCAGCACGATGGGGGCGGCCTCCATGCCCACCGCCAGCAGATTCCCACCCGCCTGCACCTGCAGCGAATTGTAGTAGCTGTCCCCCTTGACGATCACCCCCGGCGCGAGCGCCAGCGTCACGCCATCGGGAATGCTCACGCCCCCGTGCAGGATGTACGGAATGCCCCCGTTCATCCACGTGCCGCTGCGCGCCAGTGTCGTGCCTTCCACCCAGATGCCATCATCCGCCGCGATCCCCGCCCCCAGCACCGGATAGCTGGTGCCCGCCAGCCAGATGGCACTCCCGCCGCCGGCGAACGAACAGGCGGTGACCGTCGGCGAGGCATGGACGCAGTAGAGATCCCGGGAACGATTGTCCTGGAATGAGCAGTTCGTCAGCACCACGGCGCTGGGATCCGCGAAGTTGCCCAGCCACACGCCGTGCTCGCCGCTGTACTCGAAACGCGAGTTGTCGATCGTCACCTCGGCGTTGTCGATCTGCACCAGACCGTACTGCAGACCGTACTGCTGCCCGCCGCCGTAGCGCATCTGCACCCAGTCC
>CAZPXM010000146.1:2844-9532 GCA_964591015.1 uncultured Gemmatimonadaceae bacterium | reverse complement strand
CTGCCGGGAGGCGGCGTACCGCCCGCCAGGGGCGGGTGACGCGGTGGTCGCCGCGGCCGGCGCGGCGCCGTGGCCCACGGCAGGTGGGCCGCCGGCTCCCAGCGGCAGCAGCCCCAGTGCCGCGGGCGAATCGCGCAGCACGGCGAAGGCCAGCGCGGCCAGCGCCAGCGTCACGGCGCCGAACACGAACCAGCAGACCCGCCAGCCCGCGGCGCCTGCCGCGGCCAGCAGGCGGGGCACCCCCGGGCCCAGCACGATCAGCGCCAGCGAGGAACCGGTCACCCCGATGCCGGCCGCGAGCCCGCGGCGCCGGCGGGCGAACCAGGCAGCCAGCAGACCCATGGCCGGGACATTGCTGGCGCCGCTGCCCACGCCGGTCACGGCCCGCCACAGCAGCGCCGCGCCGAAGCTGTCCGCCAGGCCCGTGAGCGCGAGGCCGCTGCCGGCCACGACCAGGCCGAGCGCGGCGACCCGGCGCGGCCCGTAGCGCGAGGCCAGCGCGCCGCCGCTGACCGACAGCAGCAGGTAGCCGAGCAGATTCGCCGTCGCCAGACCACCCGCCTCCGCGTTGCTCAGACCCAGACCAGCCTGCATGGCGGGCAGCACCATGGTGTAGCCGAAGCGCGCCAGCCCCAGGGAGCCGAACACCACCAGCGTGCTGGCCGCCAGCACGTACCAGCCGTAGTGGAGCCGCGCCGAGCTGCGGGTCGCAAGGTCGGGCATGGGCGCCTCCGGTCAGTGAGGTGGCTGGGAACGCGCCAGCCCCTGGCGGACCTGGACCGCAGGATCGCAGGTGGCTGCCAGCACGATGGCCTGGGCGATGCGCCGATCCAGGAGGCGCACGTCCTCGTCGCGCAGCGCGGCGAGCGGGTGTTCTCCGCCGCGCTGCCAGTAGGCCGTCAGGATGTTCCGGGTGGACGTGTCGCCCAGAGCCAGCAGGACCAGTTCGAGATCGGTGCGCGCGCTCAGTTCGGAGCTGGCGCGGAGTGGCTCCAGGTAGGGGGCAAGGCGCTTGCGGTGGCGCTTCAGCGCCGCCTGGCTGCGCGGCAGGTACTCGGCCAGCATGCCAGTTCCTCCGCTCCCGCAGCCTCGGCTGGCGGATCTGCGGCCGCGCCGACAGCTCCTTGCCGGACCGCGGCGACTACGGGCATGCCGACGGCAGGCGGAAGCAGGGGCTAACCTATGAAAGCCGGCTGGACGGCGGCAAGGCAGCGCTCGGTCCGTGCCCGTCATAAAGAACTTGCTCCCATCCTTCCACGTGCGTAGATTAGGTGCACATTTGTGCACTCCATTCCGCCTGGAAAGAGATGGCGACCCGGGCTTCCTCATCTTCGGCGCAGCCTTTCGGTTGTCTGTACATGCCGCACTTCGCCGCGTGGGCCGCGGCGGCGGGCCCCGGCGAGCGCGAGGCCAGCCGACAAGCCATCATCGTCCACGAACGCAACCGCGTGTGCGCGGGCAGCCCTGCCCTGCGGGAACGGGGCCTGGTTCCGGGCATGTCGCTGCCCCGCGCCCGCATGCTGTTCCCCCAGGCCCGCTTTGTCCCGCGAGACCTGCCTGCCGAGGAAGCCTACGCAGAAGAGCTGTGCGCCCGACTCTACCCGCTCACCCCCCAGCTCGCGCGCCAGGAAGCCCCCTGGCTGCCCGGCTTCTGGGTCGTGCTGCAGGGCCTGGACCCCGCCGCCTTCCAGGCCGTATTGCCGGCCTGGCACGCCCAGGGCGGCTGGGCGCGATTCCCGGCCCACGCCATGCTGGCGGCGCTGTGCGCCCCTCCCGGTCAGCTCCGTCTCCTCGCCACGCCGGCCGCGTTCTTCCGCACGGCGGCGGTGCAACGACTCGCCGAGGTGGGCATCTCCCCCCGCACCCTGGCCCTGCTCCACTGGTGCGGCGTGCGCACGCTGGCCGACCTGCAGCGCCTGACCCGCCCGCAGCTGCAGGCGCAGTTCGGCACGGAGGGGTCGCGGCTGTTCGCCTGGCTGCATCCGGCGCCCCATCCCCCGCAGATACCCGCCTACATGCCTCGTTCGCTCACCGTGGCCTGCACCTGCTGCTGGACGCCCGGCACCGTGCTGGACTTCCACCCCTGGCTAGGAGCGCTGGTCCGGGCTGCGGACGAGCGCCGCCCCGCCGGTTTCGTTCCCACCTGGATCCGGCTGGCGGTCACCCAGCGGGGAGCCGGGGGCGTGGCGCGTGTCCGCGCCCTCAAGCCACCCTATGCCGGCACCGCCACGCTGCAAGGTCCTGCCACCTATCTGCTGACCCAGGCGCTGGCCGCTCTCCCGGCGCCGGTGCCGGTCACACGGCTCGCGCTGACCGTGGGCGGCCTGCGCCGCGCCGTTCCCGTCCAGGAATCGCTGTTCCGCCGCCGTCCCTCCTGGGAGACCGTGCGCCAGCATCTGGTGCGCCGCTTCCCCCAGCGCCTCTTCCGGCCGCGGCGCACCACGGACGCGCCATTCCTGCCAGAAGAGGAATTCTCCCTGGCGGCGCTGGACGAGTGAGCGAGGCGGCCATGTTCGTCCACCTGCACGCGCGGAGCTGGTTTTCCTTCCTTCGGGGAGGCTCCTCTCCGGAAGCGCTGGCCTGCCGCGCCCATCAGTTGGGACAGCCAGCCCTGGCGCTGACCGACGTGCACGGCGTGGCCGGCGCGGTGCGTTTCCAGCGGGCCTGCCAGCGGTACGGCATCCGCCCCGTGTTCGGCGCCGAGGTGCGGTGCGCGGGCTTTCCGCTGGTGCTGCTGGCCCGCTCGCGCGCGGGGTATGCCGGGCTGAACGCGCTGTTGACCCGCCTTCACGCGGACCGCTCGACGGCACCCTCCGTGAGCCTGGAACTCCTGCGGGCGCATGCTGTCGACCTGATCTGCCTCACCGGCGGCCGGGAGGGCAGGCTCTGGCAGGAAGCGCACCGCAGCGCCTGGACGGCCGCTTCGGAGTGGGTGCTCGCCCTGCGGCAGATCTTCCCCGACGCGCTGTTCGTCGAGCTGGTCAACGGCCTTCATCCCGACGACCTGCGGCTCGCCAAGCGCCTGGACCGCCTGGCCGCCGCTCTCGGGGTGCCCACGGTGGCCACCAACGAGGTGCGCTATGCGGTGCCGGAAGACTACCGGCGCTACGACCTGCTCACCTGCATCCGCCTCGGCATCGCTCTGGCCACGCCGCATCCGGAACGGCCCCGCAACGCCGAGGCCTATCTGAAGAGCGAGGCGCAGATGCGCGCGCTGTTGCCCTTCCCGGCGGCGCTGGCGCGCGCGGCCCGCATCGCCGCCGCCTGCACGGTGGAACTCGTCGCCGCCCAGGTCACCCCGCCGGCGGCGCGCGTGCCCGCCTCTCACACTCCCGCCACGTACCTGCGCCACCTGTGCCGGCAAGGCCTCTGCCGCCGCTTCGCCGCGTCCGCGCGCGCCGCAGCCCGGACCCAGCTCGACAAGGAGCTGCAAGTCATCCAGGATCTGGGCCTGGAGGAGTTCTTCCTCATCGTGCGCGAAGTGGTGGCCGAGGCCCGCGCCCGCGGCATCCGCTGCGCCGGCCGGGGCTCGGCGGCCAACAGCATCGTCGCGTACCTGCTGGGCATCACCGCGGTGGATCCTCTGGCGCACGACCTGCTGTTCGAGCGCTTCCTGCACCGCGGCCGCAAGGGCACCCCGGACATCGACGTGGACTTCGACAGCGAGCGCCGCGACGAGGTGATCGCGTGGATCGAGCAGCGCTTCGGCCCGGAGCACACGGCCATGACCGCCACGCTGATCACCTATCGCCTGCGCCTGGCCCTGCGGGACGTGGCCAAGGCCTTCGGCTATCCCATGGCCACGGTCGCCCGGCTGGCGCGCGTGGTCCCCGGCCATTACGAACCCCGCCACGTGCGCCACTTCCGCCCGGACCTGGAGCGCGTGCTGGGGGGAGACGCTCCCGCCTTCGAGCTGCTGCTGGACATGATCGAAGGGCTGGCGGAGTGCCCGCGCCATCTGGGCCTGCACAACGGCGGCATGGTGCTGTCCCGGCAGCCGTTGTGCTGGTTCAGCCCGGTGCAGACCTCGGCCAACGGGGTCAAGATGGTGCAGTTCGACAAGGAGGACGTGGAGGCGCTGGGCCTGATCAAGCTGGACGTGCTCGGCCTGCGCATGCTGGCGGCCATCAGCGAGGCCGCGGAGCTGGCGCAGCGGCACTACGGTCGCCCCGTGGACGTGGACTCGCTTCCCCTGGAGGATCCCCAGGTGTACGCCTTCATCCGCACGGGGCGCACCCTGGGCCTGTTCCAGATCGAATCCATGGGGCAGATGCACCTGGTCGCCTCGCACCAGCCCCAGGTGTTCGACGATCTGGTCTCCCAGGTGGCCCTGTTCCGGCCGGGGCCGCTGCAGGGCCACATGGTGCACCCGTTCATCCGCCGGCGCCAGGGCCTGGAACCCGTGCGTTTCGACCATCCGGATCTGGAACCCATCCTGCGCCGCACGTACGGCGTGATCCTGTTCCAGGAGCAGATCCTGGAGATCGCCCACCGCTTCGCCGGCATGCCGTTGCAAGAGGCGGACGACTTCCGCAGCCTCATCTCCAAGCACCGCAGCGCCGAGGACATGGAGAAGATGCGCGCCAGGTTCGTCGGCGGCGCGGTCGGCCGCGGCGTGCCGGAAGCAGTCGCCCAGCGCGTCTTCGACCAAGTGGCCAACTTCGTGGGGTACGGCTTCTGCCGCAGCCACGCCGCCGCCTTCGCGCGCACGGTGTATCACTCGGCCTGGCTCAAGCTCCACTACCCGGACGCGTACCTGGCCGCGATCATGCAGCACCGGCCCGGCATGTACAGCCTGCTCACCCTGGAGGAAGAGGCGCGCCGCTGCGGCGTGGAGGTCCTGCCGCCGGACATCAACCGCTCCTCGGTGCGTTACGAGCTGGAGCCGGGGCCCCACGGCCGGCGCGCCATCCGCAAGCCCCTGACCGCGGTGAAGGGCCTCACCGCGGCCATGGCGCAGCGTCTGGTCTGGGCGCGCCTGTCCGGGCCGTATGTGGATCTGGAGGATCTGCTGCGGCGGGTCACGGTGCCGCGTCCCATCCTGGAGGCGCTGGCGCGGGCCGGGGCGCTGGACTGCCTGTGCGGCTCCAGCCGTCAGGCGCTGTGGGCCAGCGGCGTGGCCAGCACCCGCCTGGCCGCAGCGCTGGACGCGCCCAGTCCGCCCCTGGCGCACCTGGCACTGCTGGATGTCGGCGACCTGCCGGAGCTGCCGGAGCTGACGGCGGCCGAGCGCGTGGTCTGGGACATCCAGACCCACGAGGCTGCCCGGGTCCATCCCATGACCCTGGCGCGGCGCGTGCTCGCCGATCTGGGCGTGCAGTCCATCGCCGCCTGCTATCGCCTGATCCCGCGGGACGAGGCGCAGCCGCTCCCCGTGGTCGTCGCCGGCGTCGCCATGCTCAAACAGCGGCCCGCCACCGCCAAGGGCGTGATGTTCGCCACGCTGGAGGACGAGACCGGCTTCATCCAGTGCATCCTCAGCCCGGCCGTGCAGGCGCGGCACCGGGACGCCATCCGCTCGCCCGGCTTCATCGTCGAGGGCCTGTTGCAGGGCAAGCAGAACTGGCGGGCGATCCTGGTGCGAGCGGTGCATCCGTTCACCGGCATCTCCGGCGGCACCGCCGGCTTCCCCTGCGCCGCCGGCCGGGACTACACCTATGTCGTGGAGTCTGCCCCCGGCGCACCGGCGCTGCAACTCGACGGCGTGCCCCTGCAGACCGAGCCCAGGACCGCCGAACGCCAGGCGTTGTAGCGCCCGCAGGTCCAGGGCTTCCGCCCCCGCGCCGGCACCGGGCGACCACCCTCCACTGCCCCACCGCCTAGTGCCGGTCTCCCGTCACCGCCGCCTTCACCCGCCCCCAGGAACAGGGCAACGCGTGGGTCGGGTCCGCGGACGGCTCCACTCCGGGCGGCATCAGGACGAAGTGCGCCCACAGATACGAGGAAGCCCAGTACTCGGTTGTCTTCCGCAGGTTCAGATCGATGCACCCAAGCCCGTAGGTGCTTGCACAATCGGTACCCAGCGTCCCGTCCAGGTGGGCATCCACAAAGTACAGGCTCATTCCCAAGACCCGTCCCGTCTCCAGCAACGACAGCGCCGGAGGCCCCGGGCCATACAGCGTGTCGCACGGAGTCAGCATGACTTCGGCCCATGCATACGCTGAGTACGAGCCGGCGTCGCTCCGCACCACGCCCCCGCTGCCGTCGAAGTACGGCGCCTCTCGCAGCGACCAGGTCGGGAAGCGGCAGTCGAACGTCCCCGACGCCCAGGCAAAGCCGTACATCTGCATCTGCTCTGACGGCTCATCGGCATCCCATGGCGCCCCTGTCACCGACCCACCGCTATGGTCGCCATCGATCGCTACCTGCCATGTATCCTTCCGCCTCCCCTGGAGGTCCACGAGAGGTCGGCTATCGAAGAAGTCATCGTCCCACCATTCGAGGCCCGGCCAGATCCAGGGAGGAGACCCGGTCCACCCCAAGTACATGCGGACCGGGTCCAGGACCGCGGGAATATCGGCGAAGCTCTCGTGATCCAGAGGCTCACCCGGCATTGCCCTAGATTCGAAGCCATCCCGCCCGCTTTTCCAGTGGTGTACGAACATGAAGTCCGCCTCGCTGAGAGTCGCTCGCGGAAACAGCCGGTGCCAGTCCGCCAGCGTGCCATCGTGCAGATCGATCGCTCCTG
>CAZPXM010000146.1:0-2744 GCA_964591015.1 uncultured Gemmatimonadaceae bacterium | reverse complement strand
CCTGATGGTCCGCCAGCAGCTCGGCCTGAGATGGCCCCCCGATCGCCGCGCGCACAGAGTCTGCGCGGCGGACCGGCGCGTCCTGCAGGTCAGGATCGCCACCGGTATCACCGGCAAGGCAGCATCCGGCCTGGCCACACGCCGCACCGCACCCCCCGGAGCGGTTGCCGGCGAATTCCGGCCGGGGTATCATTGCCGCATGGACTACTCCAGGCAAGCCGTGGCGCGGCGCGCCCAGGCGCGGCAACAGGCTCTCGAGCACGAGCTGGAACGAGTGACCCGACTGCTCCGGGCCCGACCACAGGTGCGCCTGGTGCTGGTCTTCGGCTCGATGGCCGCCGGCACGACCGGTCCTCACAGCGATCTGGATCTGGTGGTGGTGCTGGACACCGAGCTGCCGTTCCGCGAGCGCATCCAGCTGGTGTTCGAGTGGATCCAGCCCGAGGTCGCCACCGACCTGCTGGTCTACACTCCCGCCGAGTGGGCCCAGCTCCGGGAAACGAGGGCATTCGTCCGGCGACTCGCCGCCGAAGGCAGGGTGATTTATGAGGCTGCCGCCTGAAACCCAGGGGTTGCGGTGGCTGATGCAGGCGGGACAGGACCTGGAAGCGGCCCGCATCCTCGCGGCTAGCGGCCACTGCAATCTGGCCTGCTTCCACGCCCAGCAAGCCGCAGAGAAGGCGGCCAAGGCGTTCCTGTACGCCCCCAGGGGCTGGAAGAGGTGTGGGGTCACTCCGTGGCCGTCCTGCTGCGTGATGCGGCCAGTTTCCGGCCCGAGCTTGCTGATCTGCGGCCCACCGGCGCTGCCCTGGACAAGTTCTACATCACCACGCGTTACCCCAACGGTCTGCCCGACGGCGTGCCCGCAGACGCGTACACCGAGCCGGAGGCCAGTGACGCGATCGCCAAGGCGTCAACGATCATCGCCGCCGTGCGGCAGCGCCTGCCGCGGCAGGACGTCTGACTCTGGGCGCGGTCCCTGATCAGGCGTTCTGCTGCGGACTGGACACGCGCAGGCTCCCGGCGGAGCTTGTGCGCCGGCCCGATCGGCAGGCAGCCTGACCCGACTGCGGGCGCACCGGCTGGCCGTCCGCAGTTGGCGGGGCGCACGCCAGGCAGGCGAGTCGCTGCCTCGGTGCCGAGGAGTGAAGCACTCGTGGCCGCGAGCGCGCTCGACGTGTGCATCATCGGGGGCGGCCTCTCCGGTCTGGCCGTCGCCCACTTCCTGCTGGCTCGGCAGCCAGCCCTCCGCCTGCTGCTGCTGGAACGGGAGGAGCGCGCCGGCGGCACCGTCCGGACCTATGCGGAGGCGGGTTACCAGGCGGAGTGGGGCGCGCACGGCTTCCTGGACAACACCCCCGAGAGCCAGCGCCTGGTGGAGCTGGCTGGCCTCACCGACGAGCTCCAGACCGCGCCGCTGAAGACCTTTGTGCGCTACGTCTGCGTGCACGGCCGCCTGCTCTGCATCCCTCAGCACCCGCTCAAGGTGCTCACCTCCCCGGTCATGCCTCTGGGCGCCAAGATCGGCGTGCTGCGCGACCTCTTTCGCCGACCGCTGCCGGGCGACCCCAGCGTGGCCGAGTGGGCGGCCTATCGCTTCGGGCGCGCCATGCTGCCCTTTGCCGACGCGGTCTACACCGGCACGTACGCGGGCGACATCGAGCGGCTCAAGATCGACGCCACCATGCCCGGGGTCCGCCGGCTGGAACGCGAACACGGGAGCGTGATCCGCGGCGCCCTCCACCAGCTTCGCCGCACCTCCCGCGTCTCCGGCAAGGCCGGCCGCCGCTTCCCGGCGATGATCAGCTTTGCGCGCGGCATGGAACGCCTGCCGCAAGCCCTGGCCGCCAGCCTGGCCGCACGGCGTCAGCTTCGCCTTGGAGAGGCAGCCACGGCGCTGCGGCGCGCGCCCGGCGGCTGGGAGGTACAGTGCGCGGGGGGCCGGCTGGCCTGCCGCCACCTGATCGTGGCCACCTCCGCCAACGCCGCCCTGCCTCTGCTGGCCGGGGTGCCCGAGCTCGGGCCGCCCCCGCTTGCCTCCCTGCCCGAGGCCCTGCTGGCCACCGTGGTGCTGGGCTTCACGCACACCGCGCGCGTCCCGTTCGGCTTTGGCTACCTGGCGCCCGAGCGCGAGGGACGCTTCGCCCTGGGCACGCTGTTCTCCTCGCACATGTTCCCGGGCCGCGCGCCGGCCGGGCATCAGCTTCTGGAGGCCCTGGTCGGCGGCCGGCGCCACCCCGAACGCCTGGAGCTGGACGACGAGCAGCTGGTCGCGCGCACCTACGGCGACCTGCGCCAGTTGCTGCCCCTGCCGGACCCGCCCTGCTTTGCGCGCGTCCTGCGCCTGCAGTCCGGCATCCCGCAGCTCGAGGCCGGGTACTCGGACCTGCTGGCCTGGCGCGCCCGCGTGGAGGCCGCCGACCCACACCTGCACATCTGCGGCTTCGGCTGGACAGGCATCGGCATCAACGACATGAGCAAGGAAGCCGCGCGCGTGGCGGCGCGCGTCGCGGCCTCCCTGCACGGCAGTCGGGACGCGGATGCGGACGGAGCGCGCCCCACCGAGGTCAGGGGAATCTACGTCTGACCACGGTCAGGCCACGGTTCGCCCGGCCGGCGCGCGACGAGACGGGAGGGTCTGCGCGGCGTATTCGCCGACGATCCGCCCCGACTGAACGGTCGCGCAGGAACCCCCCATGGCCCGCGCCTCACCGCGCATGGCGAGAACCGGCAGGGCGGCGGCA
>CAZPXM010000145.1:758-9564 GCA_964591015.1 uncultured Gemmatimonadaceae bacterium | reverse complement strand
CTCGGTGCGCGAAGGCCGGGCCCTGGCCGATGCCGTCCGCCGCCACGGCCGCGTATTTCTCCACGGCACCCACCAGCGGTCGTACGGGCCCTTCCGGCTGGC
The DNA here is from genome assembly GCA_964591015.1 of uncultured Gemmatimonadaceae bacterium. Lineage (GTDB taxonomy): Bacteria > Latescibacterota > UBA2968 > UBA8231 > UBA8231 > SLHA01. The sequence continues at coordinate 9,462 of CAZPXM010000145.1, read as the reverse complement.
GTGCGAGATGGCGCTGAACGGCCGCGTGGGTGAGGTCCACACGGTCCGCGTGTGCGAGCGCGCCAGTTGGGCCGATGCCGTGCGCCCCCCGCGGCCCGTGCCGCCCGAACTCGACTACGACCTCTGGCTGGGGCAGGCCCCGGAGATTCCCTACGTGGGCCAGAGCGAGCACGGCGGCGCCTGGCAGTGCCACTCGGACTACTCGGCCGGCTGGATCTCGGGCTGCGGCGTCCACCCCCTCGACATCGCCCAGTGGGGCAACGGCACCGACCGCACCGGGCCGGTCGAGATCGAGGGGCGCGGGACCTACCCGACCGACGGCTTCAACGACACCGCCACGGACTGGCACGTGGAGATGACCTACGCCAACGGCGTCAGACTCATCTTCACCAGCACCCACAACGACGTGAACTCGCCGGAGGTGGGGGCCCGCTTCGAGGGCCCCGACGGCTGGGTCATGGCCCAGGGCAACGCGTGCGCGATCCTGGCCCGACCCGCCGTCGCTGCTGCGCTCGGTCATCGGGCCCGGCGAGATCCACCTGACGCGCAGCGACAACCACGCCCTCCACTTCCTGGAATGCGTCCGCACGCGGCACGAGACCGTGGCCCCGGCCGAGGTGGCCCACCGGTCCACGACGCTGTGCCTCATCAGCGACATCGCGCTGCGCCTGGGACGCCGGTTGCGATGGGACCCGGACGCCGAGGCTTTCCCGGGCGACGACGAGGCCAACCGGATGCTCGGCCGGCCGATGCGGGCGCCCTGGGCGGTGTAGGCGGCGTGCAGGCCCCGCCCGGGCATAGCAGCCGGGTCGGGCAACGGCCTACGGGTCCGGATCCGCCGCCGGGTCAGCCTTCAGGCCCAGCAGCCAGACGGCCAGACCGACGGGGTCTTCCGCCCCGGTGTGTGGGCCCAGGCGCCGGGCCTGCGTCAGGAGTTCCGCCGCCCGGGCATGGGGAGCCCCGGGGGCGTGAGAGGGTCCTGCGGGCGGGTCATGCGACGATTTCGGCGGGCCGTCGACGGCCCGGTCCAGGATGGCACAGACGGCCTCGAGGAGCCCGAACCGCCGCGCGGCCCCGACGGCCGACCGCCCGCGGGCGGGGCGCCTGCTGCCCGCCGCGGCGCGGGTGCCGGCCGCACCAGCGCCTCCAGCGGCACCACGGGTTCCGGCAGGGCGACGCCGTCGTCGGCCCACGCCAGCCAGCCCAGGGGCGCGGCTGCCCGCTGGCCCTCTCCCTGCACCAAGCGGCGGGCGCTGGGGAAGCGGTCCAGCACCTGCTCGGCTGCGGGCGGCTTCTGGAGCTGGCGGCCGCGGGGACCGAGATGGATCTTGAACTTGTCGAAGACCTCGCCCAGCACCTTGCGCCGCTCGTCCCATTCGGGCCGCCCCATCATCGCCAGCATCACCGTGGTGCTGTGGATGTGGCTGGCCCCGCCCAGCCGCAGCAGGGTCGCGCCGGGAGGCTGGGCGGCCGGCTCCTGCACGGCGGCCAGCTTCTCGTACGTCGCCGCCACTTCGCGCGTTTCGTGCTCGTACCGCTGGCACCACTCCTTTTCTCGGGCCAGCACGGTGCGGGCGAACTCCGCGCAGGCGCGGCGCAGGCGCTGGTGGATGGCCGCGCGCAGCGCCTCCTCGTCCCCCTTCTGCAGCGCCTCCAGGGCCTGCGGGCCGAAGGCGCGCCGCACGCGCGCGGCGAACTCCAGCCATTCACCCGACTTCCGCTTCGCCGCCGCGTCGATCTGCAGCAGCAGCTTGGCGTCGATGCGCAGCCGGCAGACGAAGGTGTTGCCCGGCGCGTGCGCCTCCAGCGGGCTCATCTGGCGTTGGGGAGCCAGCCGGACGTTGCCGCTGCGGCGGTCCCGCGCCGGCGCGCAGCTGGCGACCCTGGCCACGAGCAACTCCGGGCCGGCCGCGCCCGCCGGGGCGCCCGGCGCGGCGCCCGGCGCAGGGGGCGCCGTCAGCGGCTGCCCGTCGCCCACCTGGATGACGCGCATCAGGTCGTAGTGGATGTCGTCGAAACGCACGCGTGCCTCCCCTTGCGGCCCGCCGCCCCCGCGGGCGACGCCGCAGCGGAACACCCGCTTCTCCACCTCCTGGCCGATGTCGTCCTTGCGGGTTCTGGCAGACGGCTTGAGCTTGCCGCGCAGCGCCCCGACGAGCCTGTCGGCCTCGGCTTCCTCCATCTCCTGGAGGGCCAGGAACGCTAGGGCGGTGCGCAGCGCGCCCTTGACCGAGCTGCCGGCCAGCGCGGGCAGTCCGGCCGGATCCTTGGCCTGCTCCATCACCTGTTCGTACTCGCGCAGGCCGGTGCGGGCCCGGTACCGCGCCAGGCCAGGATCCCCGCGCAACGCCTGCTCCAGCTCGGCGTCGCGCCGCGACCGCGCGAACGCCAGCAGGTGCAGGTCGCGGCGCACCGCGGACTGCTCGCGGTTGTCCGCGCTCCCGGCGATCCGGTCCGCACCGTCGCTCACCCAGCGGCTCAACGCGTCCACGGCGGCCTCGTCCAGCCGGCGCATCACGGCCTCCAGGTCCACGCGCACCAGGTGCCCGTCCGCGAGGATGTACTCGAACGGCTCCAGCGTGCTGCCCGTGCCCACGTGCACGGGGGTCAGACAGCGCAGGTACATGTCCATGTCACTCACCCTCGGCCGCCGCCAGCGCCGCCGTCAACGCGTACCCGTACTGCTGGACGTCGAACGGCAGGCCGTCGTCGCGGCCCTTGACGATCGGGTTGTCGCCGTACCACCGCCGCCCCGCCAGGGGCGGGAACGTGGACCCGGGCGCCACCATCATGACCGCCCGCTTCCAGAAGTCCTGGGTGTCCAGTTCCGGGGTGTGCAGGAAGTGGCCGCCCACCTTGCCCTTGCGGCGCACCAGCTCGTAGCGGGCGGCCGCTGCCCGCAGCAGCTCCAGCTCGTCCGCGCGCGGGTGGTACAGGGACAGCGTCACCAGCCTGGCCGGCGAGGCGGGCGCGGGCAGTTCGTCGGCCGGCTCCAGCCGCCCCTCCAGGCGCCCCAGGCCGATGCTGTTCTGGCCGCCCCAGCCGAAATCGTTCAGGAAGCCCACGGCACCGGCCAGCCAGTCCGCGGCCGGCTCCGCGGCCGGCTGCACCAGGAAATACAGCCCTCCTCCCTCCACCCACAGCTCCGGCGCCGCGAACAGCGTCCCCGCCCCCGTGGTGGCGCCGTTGAGCCGGTCGATGCGGGCGCGCAGGCGCAGTCGGCCAGCCAGCGCGGGGGCCCGCCACCGGCGCCAGGCTCCCTCGGCCAGGAACCGAGCGAGGGTCGTGCGGCCGGCGGCCAGCGCCACGAACTCTCCCCACGGCATCCACTCGCAGCGGCGGAACTCCTTGCAGTCGGCCCGCTCCGTCCCGTCCCGTCCGGCGGGCAGGGGCAGGCGCGGCACGGGCAGGAAGAACTCCCGCGCCGGCCGTGCCCCTGCTGCGGCGGCGAGCTGCCGGTAGGGGAACGCCGAGCTGAGCAGGAACGGCGGCCGGCCCTCGGCGAAGCCTGCCAGCAGGCCCTCCAGCCGGGCGTTGCCGTGCACCATGCGCACGGCCCAGCACAGCAGCCCGAACAGAGTGTCGCTGTGCAGCCGCTCGGTGCAGGCGCCGCGCGGTTCGAGAATGACCCGGATCATCATGCCTGCGCTCCCTGCTCGCGCTGCGCCCGCCAGCTCTTCAGCGGCTCCTGGTCCAGCGGCACCGCGAACTGGGCCACGGGGATGGTGCACTCGGTCCGCTGCGGGCTGGCCGGCGGCCGCTGCGTGGCGGCCTTGCCCGTGCGGTAGTCGTCGCAGCTCAGGCACACCGGGGGCGCCATGTGCAGGCGAACCTGGCCGTACCCGCGGCTGCCGCTGCCGCCCAGGTTGCTGTCTTCCAGCAAACGCAGCGCCAGGACTACGTTCTCCAGGAACTTGCGGTCGTCCTGCTCATCTACGGCGTACACCCCGTACACCATGTTCAGATCGAACATCGAGCCCTTGAGCACGCGTTCGATGAAGCGTGGATTCGCGACAGACGTGAGCCGGTCGAGGAGATTCTCCGCCTTGACCTCCGTGTACAACAGATCCGATTCGACTGCGGCCCATTCCGAGACGGTCTGCTCGTCTGGGTACGCATCCCGGACGAGCAGACGAGTAGGGCCGCACGTTCGCGTCTCGTCAGCGGGAGTCCCGAATACGCGACAGACCGCGCACTTGGCCTGCTCCTCCGCTGTCAAGCAGTGATGAGGACCGCCATCGCGCTTCTTGTTGATGCCGACTACGTCCTTGGCGTACTCGAGCAACACCCGCATGCGGCCCTTGAGCGAAGATCCGGGTATGTATGGGTACCCGGTACGCGGATCGCGCAGCACAAACGAGTCCACGCCCCCGATCTCGCTCGTCTCGTTGCCGCTGCCGATGTGCAGACCGGTCAGACACTCGATCTTGCCGCGGATGAGGATGTGACCTGCGAAACTAGCCATTTCTCTGCTCGCTCCTTGTTGCGCCTCTCGGTGCCTGCTGCACTTGCGCGCGGTGTGCTCCGCCCCTCTGCTCAGGTCCTGAAGGCCTTGTGTGCGCCCCAGCGTCCTTCGACTTCTCTCCCTCGTAGTAGAAGTAGGCTACCAGCGACTCCATCAGCACGAAGAAGTTCTCCAGTGCTCGCCCAAAGGCAGAACTCTGTAGTACTTCGTCGATCTTGCCGGTCAGGAATTGCTGCAGACCCCGGAGCTCCTTGTGCCGTGCGGCAGCGTACGCCAGGCGGGGCTTGAAGAAGATCAGGTGGCGGGTCAGCTCCGCCCTCACCTCATCCGCCGCGCGCCCCTGGTCTTGCCGTACTCGCTGCACCGTCCGCATTCGCTGAACTGCGCTGTACACCGCCCTGATCTGGGTCATCCTGGCGCCTCTGTTCACCAGGTCGCTGGCTTCTGCGTGCGCTGTTTCGTCCAGCTTCTTCGGGGACCAGCGCTCGAAATCTGCGGTCGTTTCCATCTCCCGCTCTCACTCCTTGCCACGCGCCGGACGGCGCAGTTGATAGAGGACGTACGACAACGGCACCACTGCCAGTTCGAACAGCCCGGACGCATCCACTGCCAGCCGGCCCAGCACGGCGCTCTTCTCGGGCGGTCTGGCGGCCGGCCCGACCGGGCCGGGCTGGCCGGCCTGGGCGGCAACCGCCCGCACCGCGCTCGCCCCGACGCCGTGACGGGCCAGCAGATACTTGAGCCGCACGTGATTGCGGACGAGCCGGCGGATCTGCAGGCCGGGTTCTCCGCCAGCCAGCGCGCCGGCTGCCTGTGCCTCCGGGCGCGCCTCCCGGCTGTCCAGCGACAGCGCCAGGATGCGGTACAGCAGGTGGGTGGTGACCTGTCCCTGCTGCACGAGCTGCAGGAGCTGGTCGCCGTAAGCCAGCAGCTCGTCCAGCTCCCCCCACGTGACCACCTCGCCGAAGAGCGCGACCGCGTCCTTGGTGGGGGCGGCCTGCCGCCAGTCGGCCGCAGCCGCGGCGGGCGCGGGGCGCGCGCCGTGGCCCGCGGGCTCGGCAGCGGCCGTGACGATTCGCTGCCGGCCCACCAGCCGGCTGGACGCCGGGTACCGCTTGGCCTGCTCCTCCAGCTCGCCGGCCAGCTGGGCGGCGCGTCCCACCGGGAAGCTGGGCTTGCTGAGCAGCACGCCCGCCGACAGGGTCAGGTGCGGGTTGCCGCAGGCGAACCGGCCGAAGTCGGCGCGCAGCTCGCGGGCGAAGCGCAGCGCCTGGCGCCACGCGCCCACCGCGAACACGTCGTCGCCGCCGGCGTACACCAGGTACACGCCGCACCGCGCTGCCAGGTGGTTCACGTACCCGCCGAAGAAGCCGTCCAGCTCGCGGCTGAGGGCCGCCGCCCGCGACAGGGAGCGGCGCTCCCGCAGGCCCACGGCGAACACCTCGCCGAGGAAGTCCACGTCGGCGCGCACCCAGCCGAGCAGGGCGTACGGCTGCTCCGCGCCCGGCTGCGCGGCGTCGCCCGTGGCGCCTGCAGCGGCGGCGGCCGGGCGAGCACCGGTCTCCGCGGCGGCGCCCTGCGGGCCGGCGGTCTGGGCGCCCGCGCCGCCCGCGCCGCCCGCGGCCAGTTCGGCGAACTCCATGGGCCCGTCGCCCGCCGCGGCCGCAGGCGCGTACTGCGCCAGGCCGCGCCAGCCATAACTCACCGCCAGCCGGGCGGCGGCGGCCGGCGTCCGCAGCTCCTCCAGGTACTCGGTGTCGTTGAGGCGCTCCACGTGCGCCCGGGCGTACCGCGCCGGCGACGCCTCAGCCAGCAGCAGCCGCACCGCCTCGCGGTCCGGCGCCAGCACCCAGTGGCACCCCAGCTCGCCGAAATCGGCGGCCAGCTCGCACTGCGACTGGGGCGGTAGCTCGGATGCCGCGTCCCTGGTGGGCGCCTGCAGGTCCAGCCGCACCAGGTACCGGGCCTGCCACAGGCTCTGGCCGGCCGCGGCGTGCGCCTGGCACTGGCGGCAGATCGAGCCCTCCTTCCTGGCGAAGTCGGCCTGGCAGATCGGACACACGTCCATGCCGCTGCCAAAGTCCTGCGGCGCGAACAGCGCCGGCTCCAGCACCGCGCGGAACTTCTGCGCCTTGGCTGCCTCCAGCGCCGCGGCCGCGCGCTCCATAAGGGCGCCGAAGTCCCGCAGTTGCTCCCGCGCGGCGGTCACCGTGCCCAGCGCCAGCGCCAGCGCGCCGCGGTGCGCGGCCAGCAGCCAGCGGTTGATCCGCTCCTCGGCAGCCGCCGCTGCCTGGGTCCACCGCGGCCCCTGCGGCGCCAGGACCAGGAAGTGCCCGCCGCCGCAGTAGAGCAGGTTCGTGTCCGGCAGATCCAGCGCCTGCAGCAGGACGCGCGCCGCGGTCTCCACCAGCAGGGCGAGGTAGAGCGAGCGACCGCGCAGCCGCTTGGCCATGCGCCGCGTCGTGCCTTCCTCCTCCGGGCTGGCGAGCTGATAGATGAACCGCTGGATGCCGGACACGTCGCCGCGGATCAGGGCGAACGGCTCCCGCTCCGCCCCGGCGCGCTCCAGACACAGCGCGATGGCCGCCACGGCCTTGCCGTGGTCGTACAGCGCGATGTCCGGTTCCGACTTGTACGCGGCCGACACCACCCGGGTCAGGTGCCTGGCGGCCACGTACTGCAGCGACGCGATCCAGGCGTCGGCCGGCGCCTCCGGCAGGCGCCGCACGTCCGCGCAGAATTCCTCCCAGGCGCGCGCATGCTGGGCGTACGCCGCCTCGGGATCCGGCTGCCAGGTGGCCAGGGTCACCCCGGGCTGGCGCTCCGGGAACGGCTGGGCGAACTCCACCTTGCCGGGTGCGTAGCAGTGCACGTCCGCCGGCGGCTTGCCGCTGCGGCGCGGCCCCAGATCCACCAGCGACAGGACGCTGACCAGCGACCGCAGCGTCTGCGTGCTGGGCTCGGCCGTCCGCTCGGAGGCCGCCAGGCCGTCCGCCTCGGCCAACACCGGGTCGCCGGCGTCGCCGCTGTGGTGCAAGGCCACCAGCCGGCGCACCGGCTCCACCAGGTGCTCCAGGCTCGGCACCTTGCCGAGGAACTCGCTGACGAAGTACTCCCCGTACCTGGCGTGCGCCTGCCGCTGCGCGCTGGCGCGGAACTCGAACTTGCCGGCGTCGTGCAGCAGCCCGGCCAGCACCAGCGCGCGCTCTCGATCGTTCATGCGCCGACCTCCTCGTCCATGACCTCGTACTGGCCCAGCCCGAAGGCCGTGCCCTTGCCCACGTGCACCACCTCGCCGAGCCGCACCAGCGGCGCGAACGGCGCCCAGTCGCCGCCGTACGCCACCTCGCCGACCACCCCGCCCAGCCGCATGTGCGTATCCTGGCGCCGCGAGTACCGCTCCCAGTCCTGCCAGTGGAGCCGCTCCTCCACGCACGGAATCTGGGCTGCCGCGCGCGCCCACGCCCCGAAGTCCAGTTCCAGGCGCGCCGCGCAGTGGAACTGGATGAGGTCTGCCAGACGCCGCAGCAGACTGCGCACCAGCAGGCCGAAGGGCAGCGTGCGCTCGAGCTGGCCGCCGCTCTTCAGGCGCGCCGGCGTGCGCAGGCGCAGGCGCAGCGGCTGCCCGGGATCCGCGTGCCGCCGCGCCGGCGGCGCGCCGGCGAACACGGGCAGGTCGGCGGTGAGGATGCCGTTGGCCGGCTCGTACACGTGCACCCACTCCGCGCCGTACCAGGCTTCCATGCCGAGCAGCTCGAGCCGGCCGCGGCCCCGCCCCACGCCGCGCGCGGCGCTCCGCTCGAACGCGTAGACGAAGTACGGCAGACGCGCCACTGCCTCGCCCATCAACACCAGGCCCACCGCGAACCGCTCCCCCGGCGCGTAGTGCTGCCGCCCCGCCAGCGGCGGCTCGATCAGGAAGGGATGCGGGGCGTGCGTGTACGTGCGCCCGTTGCCCCCTGCGGCGGGCGGCGCGTCCACCGGCGTCTCGAAGAAGCGGCGATACGCGCACTGCTCCCGCACCAGGCAGGACGCGCACTCGCGGTCGGGCCGGATGCAGGCGATCTGCTTGAAGGCGGCCCCGAACGCCCCGCGGAAGGTGGACCCCTTGTACGGGGGCAGCTCCAGCGGCGTGGCCGCGGCGAACTGCAGGCGGTACCGCGCGTACTTGAGGCTGGCCAGTTGGGCCTCCAGCTCCTCGGCGTCGATCATCGGCGCTCCCTCTCGCTCCACTGCCCG
>CAZPXM010000145.1:0-748 GCA_964591015.1 uncultured Gemmatimonadaceae bacterium | reverse complement strand
CGCCAGCAGGCTCCGCGCGCCCGCACCGGCAGGCTGCGTCCCCGGCGCTCTGGCGCCGCGCTGGCGCGCGTGGCGGGCGCCGGCGCGCGCCGGGGGCGCGGCGGTTGCCGGCGCTCGCCGGTCGCTCCTGGGCGTCCGTTCGCGCCGGCTGGCGGGCGTCGGTTGGCGCCCAAGATTGGCCGCGGGGGCGGGGTAGTCAAGCATCATCCGCAGGCGCGCTCGCGCGGCTCCCGCACGCCGGGCAAGCCCATGCCGCGGCGCGGCCGCGCCTCCGTGCCGCCGCCGGCCCCGGCCCGGCGCTTGGGTTTCTTGCGGATCTGCCTCCACGCTGCCGGATTCCGGTACGCGGTGATCAGCTCGCCGTCCGGACTCACCAGCAGCACGGTGCCCGCCAGTCTGGCCAGTCGCTCCGGCACAGGCTGGCCTGCGGGCAGGTCGCGCCGCCCGAGGAAGCAGAAGACGATCCCGGTCCGGTGCAGCCGGCGTCCGTATGCGCGCACCAGCTCCACGTCGCGAGGCGAGAGACAACGCTGCGCCGCGCGCAGGCGGGCATGTTCGCTGAAGTCCATGATCTCCACCTCCGTCTTGCGGGACGCCGGGGCGATCGCAAGGCGGATGCCAGGCGCGGGCGGGAGTGCCGCGGCCGCGGCGCGGCCGCCCCGAAGGACTGGCAATTGGCTGCCGCTGAATGCATTGGGCGATCGGTGGGAGCGCCGCGGTGGCGGCGCTCCCACCGATCGCCCAATGC
>CAZPXM010000144.1:0-9641 GCA_964591015.1 uncultured Gemmatimonadaceae bacterium | reverse complement strand
CGGCGCGTCCGTGCTGGGCTATCTCGGGTTCGCGCTGGCGGGCTGCAGCGCAGCCGCCTACCTGGTCCAGAACCGGGCGCTCAAGCGCGGGCGCCTCAACAGGTACCTGCCCGCCCTGGGCACCGCTGCCCGGCTGACCTACGCGTTCGCCGCGGCGGGCTTCTGGGTGTTCACCCTGGGGTTGGCCATGGGGCTGGCATGGTTTCTCGGCAGCCCCGGTGCCTACCTCGGAGCGCGCGACGCCAAGATCTGGATGAGCGTGCCGGTCTGGGCGGTCTTCGCGATCTACCTGTTCGAGCAGCGGGTGCGCGGCCGGCACGGCAGCCGGCTGAAGTGGCTGGTCGTCGCCGGCACCCTGCTGGCGCTGGCGAATCTGCTGTCCGTGCGGCACCAGTTCCGACAGGAGGAGAGCGCGCCGCGCGCCGCGCAGCCGCGCCGGGCGCTGACGCGGTGAGCCGCCGCGGCCGGCCGCAGGCGCCGGCCGCGTCTTGAGCCGCCCGCAGGCCGCCCTATCTTTGCTCGCCCGGACGCTGTCCAACAACCCCGGGACTCCTTCGATGAGCAGTGCAGGCGAGTCGCTGCTGTCCCCCGAGGCGGCGCAGGAACTGGTGCTGAGCCATGTCCGCCGGCTGGGCGCCGAACGGGTCGGCCTGGATGCCTGCGCCGGCCGCGTGCTGGCCCGGCCGGTCACCGCCGCCGGCGACATCCCCCCTGCCGACAACTCCGCCATGGACGGGTACGCGGTGCGCTTCGCCGACGTGGCCGCGGCCAGTCCGGAGCAGCCGGCCGCCGTGACGATGATCGACGACATCCCGGCCGGCGCTGTCGGCCGCGCGGCAGTCGGCCCGGGTCAGGCCAGCCGGATCATGACGGGCGCGCCGCTGCCCGCGGGCGCGGACACGGTGATCCGGGTCGAGTACACGCGGGCGGAAGCGCCGGGCATCGGCGCCCGCATCCTGATCCTGAATCCGGAGAGAGCCGGCGCGAACATCCGGCGGCGCGGCGAGGACATGGCCGCCGGCCAGCCGGTGCTGCCGGCGGGCACGTGCTGCGGGCCGGCCGAGATCGGCACGCTGGCCGCGCTGCGGCGCAGCATCGTGACCGTGTACCGGCGGCCGCGGCTGGCCATTCTGTCCACCGGCGACGAGCTGGCCGAGGTCGAGGACGAGCCGGGCGCCGGCCGGATCGTCAATGCCAACGCCCACGCGCTGGCCGCACTGGCCCGCGCCGCCGGCGCCGAGCCCCTCGTCGTGCCCCTCGCCCGCGATCGCGAGGCCGAGCTGCGCGACGCGATTGCGGGCGCGCTGGACGCGGACCTGCTCGTCTCTTCGGGCGGCGTGTCGGTCGGCGCGTACGACCTGGTCAAGAAGGTGCTGGCCGACCTGGGCGCGACGACCGTCCTGTGGGGGGTGGCCATGACGCCGGGCAAGCCGCTGTTCTTCGCCGTGCTGGCCGGCAAGCCGTACTTCGGCCTGCCCGGCAACCCGGTGTCCAGCATGATCTCGTTCCTCCAGTTCGTCCGGCCGGCCGTCCGCAAGGCATCCGGGTGGCCGGCGGCGGCCTGGCGTCTGGCCGAGACGACGGCCGTGTTGGCCACCGCCGCCCGCAACCGGGGCGAACGGCGTCTGTACCTGCGTGCCCGTCTTTGCTGCGCTGGCGGGCGGCTGCAGGCGGACCCCTTGCCGGCTCAGGGATCGCACATGCTCACGTCCATGCTCGGGGCCAACGGCCTGGTGCTGCTGGAACCCGGGCAGAGCGCGGCGGCCGGGGAAGCGGTGCGGGTCCAGAGCATCGGTCCGCTGCTCTGACAGGGACCGCGGCCCCCGGCCGGCACCGGTGCTCCGGGGCCCGCGCGCTGGCCGCCGCGGCGCCGGTTGCGCCATCCTCGGAGGCCCGATGGCGAAGCGCCCCAGCATCCTCGGCATCCTCACCGACCACACCAGCGCAGCGGCGGTCGCCAGCCCTGACTGCCGGACCCCGAACCTGGATGCGCTGGCGGCCGGCGGGATCCGGTTCGATCGCTACTACACGGTGAACGCCATCTGTTCGCCGGCGCGCGCGTCGCTGCTGACCGGGCTCTATCCGTCGGCCCACGGCGTGTGGGACTGCACCCACACGCAGCGCCCCGAGTGGGTGGACCTGCGCACCGGTCGCTGCCGCTGCTTCTCCCACCGGCTGGCCGCCGCCGGGTACCGGAACGCGTACTTCGGCAAGTGGCACGTGGAGCAGAGCAACCGGCTGGAGGATTTCGGCTGGCACGAGTACGAGCTGGAGTGCAGCCGCGGCCGCGGCGAGCCCGTTCCCGGCACCGAGCTGGTCCTGTCGCACCCGGGCTACCGCCCCTACCGCATCGCCGCCATCGCCGACGGCCCCCGGACCCACCCTGCCTTCGATCGCGCCATCGATTTCCTCTGCCACCGGACCCGTCCCGACGAGCCGTTCTGCTGCCTGGTCTCCACTGCGGAGCCGCACGATCCCTACGTGCCGCCGAGGCCCTTCTTCGAGCAGTACGACCTCGAGCGCGTGCCGCTGCCCGCCAGCCTGGGCGACGAGCTGGTCGGCCGGCCGGAGATCGTCCGGCGCCTGCAGGAAGTCTGGCGCCCGCTGCGCCCCGACCAGTGGCGCCGCATCATCGCCAGCTACTGGGCCGTCGTCGGCTTCCTGGACCACGAAGTCGGACGGTTGCTGGAGGCGCTGGCCGCCAGCGGCCGCGACGCCGACACCATCGTATTCTTCACCGCCGACCACGGCGACATGATGGGCGCCCACGGACTGCTCACCAAGGGCATCGGCACGCCGTACGAACCGGTGTACAACGTCCCGCTCGTCTTCCGCCTGCCCGCCGGCCGTCCGCGCGGCGAGGGTGGCGCATCCCTGGCGCGCGAACCGGCCGGGGCCAGCCGCGACGGGAACCGCAGCCACGTGCTCAGCGCCGTGGATCTGGCGCCCACCTTGCTGGATCTGTGCGGCCTCGAGCCGCTCCCGGGAACGCACGGCCGCAGCTTCCGCGCCGTGCTCGCCGGGACGGCGGCCGCGACGGAGTGGCAGGATGCCTATGCCGAGTTCTTCGGCCAGCGTTTCCTCTATACCCAGCGGATCGTCTGGCACGGCCGGTGGAAGTTCGTGTTCAACCCGGGCGGCATCGACGAGCTGTACGATCTGGAGTCCGACCCCGGCGAGTGCCGCAACCTGGCCGCCGATCCGGCCCACCGCTCGCTCTTGCTGGCGATGACGCGGCGCATGTGGCGACGCATGCACGCCATCGGCGACCGCTCGCTCTTCGACAGCCACTACGGCACCCTGCGCACCGCCGCGGTCGGACCGCTGGACGAGGAGACGACGCCGTGAGCGGCCGCTCAGGCGGACAGGCAGGCCCGGGCCCCGCGCCGGACACACCCGCAACGCCGGCTGCGGCCGGCGGCCCCCAGGTCATCGGGCTGGGCATGTGCACGGTGGACATGCTGTTCGTCGTCCCCGAGATCCCCGCGTTCGGGCACGGCCTGCTGGCCACCGCCTATCTGCGGCAGGGCGGCGGGCCGGTCGCCACGGCGCTGGTGGCGCTGGCGCGTCTGGGCGTCTCCACCGCGCTGATCGGCTCCGTGGGAGACGACGACGACGGCGCCTTCATCGTTGCCGAGCTGGAGCGCGAGGGCGTGAACGTGGATCGCCTGCGGCGGGTGGCGGGCGCGCGCTCGCGCGTGGCCCTGGTGCTCGTGCAGCGGCATACCGGCGAGCGGGGTTTTGCCGGCTGTCCCGAGACCTGCCCGCCGCTGGGCCCCGGCCACCTGCTTCCTGAGGAGCTGGCCGGCGCCCGCATCCTGCACCTGGACGATGCCACGCCCGGCGCGGTGCAGGCGGCCCGCTGGGCGCGCGCGGGCGGTGCGGAAGTGGTCTTCGACGGGACGTGGACCAGCGACTACCTGGAGGAGCTGCTGCCGCTGGTCGACGTGGCGATCGTCTCGGAGCCCTTTGCCCGGGCGTGGGCGCCGGCAAGCCAACCCGCCGCTCTCGTCGAGCGCCTGCGCGGGTACGGTGCCCGAGTGGCCGTGCTCACGCGCGGCAGCCGCGGCTGCGTGGTGAGCGATGCCAGCGGCGTCCGCGCGTACGCCGCCTATCCCGTGGCGGTGGTCGACACCACCGGTGCCGGCGACGCCTTCCACGGCGGCTTCATCTATGGCCTGCTCCAGGGCTGGGACACGCCGCACGTCGTGCGCTTCGCGAGCGCCGTGGCGGCGCTCAACTGCCGCCAGCTCGGCGGTCGCACGGCCCTGCCGCGCCTCGACGAGGTCGCCCGCTTCCTGGCCTGCCGTCCGCCGCTGGCGGACGCCCCGGTGGCCTAGCCGCTAGGCGCCGGCGCGGCGAGCGGGGCGGCGAGCGGCCGCGACGACCAGGCCCGGGGATCCCTGGCGGTCCCCACCGCGCTCAGCGCGCCAGCAGCCGCAGGTACGTCAGCGGCGACAGCAGCGCCGCCTTGGAGACCTGACCGCACAGCATGAGTCCGAGCCAGTCGCCCACCTCCGGCCGGCGCGCGGCCCGGCCCAGGACCAGATTCAGCAGACTCGGGTACCGCCCGAGTCGCTGGAGCTGGCGCGCCAGGCGCAGCTCGGGGCCCAGATCGCGCCACAACCGGGTGGCGTAGCCGCGCAGCGCGGCAGTCGTCGGTGCGCCCGCGGCGCCGCCCGCGGCGCTCTGCGCCGCCAGCCGGCCCGACCACATGGCGTTGCCGATGCCTTCGCCGGAGAAGGGATTCACCAGCCCCGCCGCATCTCCCACCAGCAGGAACCCGGGCCCGTGCACCTGGCGGCGCCGGCTCCCCAGCGGCAGCGGCCAGCCGAGAACAGGGCTGGCGGCCCGCGCGCGGGAGAAACGCGCCGCCAGTGGCTCCGTCTCCAGGGCCGCCGCCAGCGCCTGCCGCAGACCGCGGCCCTGGCGCCGTAGCTCGTGCTGGCGGACGCCCAGGCCCACGTTCGTCAGGCCGTCGTCCGCCGGGAACAACCACAGATAGCCGGAGCGCACCCACGGCAGGAAGTGCACCTCGGCCGTGCTGGGGTCCATGTCGACGCCGCGGTAGTACGCGCGGGCGGCCGCGGCCCAGTGGCGCGGCTCCAGCCGGTACAGGCCGAGCTGCCGGCGCAGCACCGAGCGGTGTCCGTCCGCGCCCACCACCAGGCGCGCGGCGAAGCTCTCCTCCGGCGTCCCCTCGCCGTGGCCGCGCACCCCCACGACGGCCTGGCCATCGCGCAGCACGTGAGTGACGGCGAAGCCTTCGCGCACCGCCGCGACCTCCCTGGCCGCCTCGACCAGCAGCGCGTCCAGATGCCACCGCCGGCAGACGTAGGCGGCGTACCCGGGGGGCTTGGCCTGCGCCGGGCAGAACGGCAGGGTCACGGCCGCCCCGCTCGGCGCCACCAGCCGCAGGTGCGACAGCCGCACGTGCGGCGCGGCCAGCAGTCGGTGGAGCAGTCCCAGTTCCTCCAGACAACGCTGCGCCCGGCGCGGCACGAAGTCGCCGCACACCTTGTCGCGCGGGAACCGGGCCCGGTCCAGCAGCAGCACGCGCAGGCCCGCGCGCGCCGCATACAGCGCACAGCTGGCTCCCGCCGGCCCCGCGCCCACCACGATCAGGTCGAACTCGTTCGGCATGGCGTGCCTGTTGCGGCGCGGCGCCCGCGCCGGTGCAGGCGGCAGGCTCCGGTCTCGCTCCCTATCTTGTCCGCTCACCGCGCGCGGTCGCAGGCGGCCGCGTTGCCCCGTCGCCCGGCTGCGGCGGGGCGGTGCGCCACGGCTCGGTCCCGCGAACCGCACGCGACCGCGGGCGCGCAACTATGGGGCCGGCGCGTCCGCCGCGCAACCGCGGCGCAGCCGCCTCGGGGGCGCACGAGCCGCAACCATCCGTACCCGCAAGCGAAGGAGACAGCAGCGATGCACGAAGAACTGGACAGCGTTCGCCTCCGCACCGGCGAGACCTTGCGCGTGCTGGCGGTGCAGGCGCCCGACGCGGAGCACGCCGGCACGGTCTTCGGCCTGCTGAAGCACAAGGGCGAGCTGCGCCAGTGGCAGTTTCGCGAGGATTTCGCGGGCCGGGCCGCCGGCGTGCGCAGCCGCTACTACCTGGGCTTTCTCGACGGGGTGGCGGTGGCCAATGTCTCGGTATGGGAGACCGGACCGGTCGGCGACCTGGGGCACGTGTTCACGGCCGAGGCGCACCGCCGCAAGGGGGTCTGCCGGGCGGTCATGGGGGCGCAGATGGAGGATTTCCGCCGGCGCGGCGGCGAGCTGCTGGTGCTCGGCACGGGGTACGGGCGCCCTCCCTACTACATCTACCAGAGCTTCGGCTTCGAGAGCATGACGCCCGGCTCCGGATACATGCGCTACCAGCGGGACCCGGAGGTCTTCGCCCGGCTCTTCGCCCCCGCACCGGTGAGCGTGGGGCCGCTGGCCTGGGGCGACCTGGGGTTCGCCAACGCCCTGCTGGCCTGCCCGGTGGGCAACTGGCTGCGCAGCGTCCGGGCGCACTGCCATGGACCCGCCTGCTACGAGAGCGCCTTCGTCGAGGACGTCCGCCAGGCGCAGGCTGGCACGCGGCAGGTGCAGGTGGCGCGCACCCCGTCCGGGGCCGTGGTGGCGTACGCGGTCCTCGGTCCCGACCCGATCTGGGGCGAGCGGTGCTGGCTGCTGGACGTGTTCGTCCACCCGGCCTTCGTCGCCTGCGTGCCGGAGTTGCTCGCGGGCTTCTGCTGGCCGGCCGCCCCCGTGCAGTGTCTGGTGGACGCGGACTCGCCCGTGGAGGCAGCCCTGCAGCAGGCAGGCTTCGCCGCCGAGGCGCGCCTGGCCGGCCGCCTGGCGCGCGGCGAGCAGCCGCTGGACGTGACGGTGCTCAGGCGCAGTTGAGGCTGGAGCCGGCGCCTGCGCCACGCCGCGCCGGCCGCGGCCGGCCCTGCCGCAGCCGTCTGGTCAGCCGGAGGTCTGTTGGCTCGGGTACGCCGGCGGCAGCGACAGGCGCAGCCACGCGTCGGTGAGCCGCTGCAGGGCCGGCGGCAGCGGCGCGTCGTCGGCCAGACCCTGCACCACGCCCGCCCAGCCATCGTCCGCCTGCCGCCACAGGGCCAGGTCGAGCGGCTCCGGCAACTCGAGGCGGAAGCTCCCCGCCGCCACGCGGCGCAGGCCGCCGGCGGCCAGCGCCGCGATCCTGCCGCGATCGTCCACGCGCGCGGCGAACAACCCTTCGGCCTCCACGGCGAAGGTCAGCCCGCCGATCTCGATCGACTCGCGGATGGGGTCGCCGCCATCGGACACCCAGGTGGCCGCGATGCGAACCACGGTCCCGTCCACCAGGCGGCACAGACCCGCGGGCGCCGGCATGCCGATCTGCGTGCTGCCGAACAGCAGATAGGGCTCGGCCAGCGGTGGCTGGCGCGGCACCCGCCGCCGCTCCAGCTCCGCCAGCAGCAAGGGCAGGGCGTCGGCGCGCAGGTCCAGGCGGCGCCAGTCCGCCGGCAGGCGCGCCAGGCCGTCCCATGGCCGCCCACGGTCGTCGCGCGCCCATGGCCCGATGACCACCCCGGCCGTGCGAAGGGCAGCGCGCCCCTGGAAGAACTCGGCCACCGCCGGCGGACACAGATCCGGCCCGTAGAGGATCATCGCCTCGTACTGCTGGCAGCCCACGCGCAGCCAGCCGTCCGCGTCGACGGCGAAGGTGCCGGCCACGATCTCGCTGGACGGGTACAGATCCACCGCGTACCCGTGCCGCCACAGGTCCAGCGACAGCTCCTCCCCGTAGTCCAGGAAGCCGCCGCCGGCCCAGTTCGCCACCCGCTCGTGGCCGAACACGAAGGCGACCGGGCAATCCAGCGGCGCCCGCGAGATGAAGCCGAGCAGCCGCACCCGCCCCTCGGCGCGGATCAGCTCGGCCGTGAGCAGCCGGCTGTGGGTGGGATGCCGCGGATCGTCGGGGTCCGGATGTTGCCCCGCGATCGTGGGGAACAGGGGGTGGAAGACCATGCGGCCGCCCGCCAGCGCGTAGCGCCAGATGTTCCGCCGGTACCATTCGGGACGCTCCGCGTACCCCTCGTTCAGCCAGATCGCCGCGCCGAACTTCTTGGCCATGCCCAGCGCGGCGCTCAGCGGCGTGATCTCGTCGGTCTGGGCGATGTCCCTGCGGGCGGCCCACCAGGACAGCCCGTTCTTGCAGACCTCCATGCCGTTGATCCGCGGGTACCACGTGGCGTGCTTGGTCACCAGCGCCGCCGCGCCGAAGACCTTCTTCACCCCCTCGTAGTACGCGGTCTCGATCTCCGCCTGGCGGCGCAGGTTCAGCGTGTTGTAGGCGGCGATCGCCGCCACCCGCTCCGCCTCGCGGCCGGCCACCGGCACGGCCAGCAGGGGCAGGTCCGCCAGCAGGTCCCGGCCGCCGGTCGCGCCCGCATAGGCGGCCGCGTAGCCCGGGGAGTACCAGAAAGAGCGATGCTCGAGCATCGACGCCACGGTGGGCGGAAAACCCCACTCGTCCTTGACCACGCCCACCAGCGGCAGATCCGCGTACAGCTCCAGCAGCTCCTGCTGGTAGGAGATCAGGTGCGGCGAGAACACGTCCGGCGTGAACAAGGTGAACTCCGCGAGCACGACCATCTCGTCGGCGCCGCGCAGTCCTGTCGCGCGCACCGCCACTCCCGCGGGGCCCTCGTCCTCCACCACCATCGCGGTGCTGACATCGCGCTGGGACCCCGGGACGACCAGCCCGTCGCCCGCGACGCGCCAGGCCAGCGCGCGCACGCAGCGGCCCGCTTCCACCCTGTAGGGCGTGCCGCCCCAGGTCATGTGGTCCTGCCAGGATTCCGGGTGCACCGTGCCCCGCGCGCTGCCGTCCGCCGCCACGCGGCAGCGCTGCACGTACACGACGCGCTGCAGCTCGTCCGGCCAGCGGCGCCGGAACTCCGCCCGGGCCAGGCGCGGATCCAGGTCCAGCGCCACGCCCAGTCCCCGCGCCCGCGCCCGGTCCACCAGGCGCGCGAAGAGCGCCCGCGTCTCCGGTGCGACGAGCGGGTGCCCCTGGCAGCGCATGCTGACGGTGAGCGTGTTGTACGGCCCGTGGCGCGCCAGCAGGTCGATCAGGCTCTGCCAGCGCGCATCTGTCTGGAAGTCCTCGGTGCCGATGGAGATGAACGCGATCTCCGGCTGCACGGTCACGGGAATGCGATGGGACACCGCTCCCTCCTCTCCCTGGTGGCGGCGCGCGGCGGGCGGCCGGCGCCCGGCGTCCTCACTCCTCGAACACCACCAGCGCGTACCCATCCACGCGCGGCACCGCGACGCGCACGTACCCGGCCGCCACGACGAACGGCAGCTCCGCCCCGCCCGGAGCCAGGTACACGCGGCGCGGTGGCCGGTCGTCGACGCGCAGCTCCACGGTCAGGTCGGCGATCGTGATCGGCTCCTCGATCATGTCGGCGCTGGCGCCACGGCGCTCGGGCACGTAGGCCAGCACGTGCACCAGGCGCCGCCCGGGCTGGGCCGTCACGGTCAGGCGGGCGAACGAGGGAGCGCCGGGCGCCCGCAGCAGCGGCCGCGGCAGCAGCCGGCCGAGCAGGCAGCCTACCAGGTCCCGCAGCGGCGCGGGCGCGCAGTTCCAGTAGGTGGTGAAC
>CAZPXM010000143.1:0-9914 GCA_964591015.1 uncultured Gemmatimonadaceae bacterium | reverse complement strand
CGACAACAGGTCGCCGCCGTGCGCAAAGACCAGCGACGCCAGCCGGCTGGCGTCGATCTCCAGCAGCAGGCCGAGACTGCGGCACCCGGGCTGCGCCCGGCTGAAGGGCTGGCGATGGGCGGCCCGGCACATCTGGCGGAATTCCTCCCACGTCTGCGGTGGGTGGTCGTAGCCCAGCTCCCGCAGCCAGTCTCGGTTGTAGTACAGCACCTCCATGGACCGATTCGGGGGGAAACAGATCTGCACCCCGTCAACCCGATCCTGCTGCAGGAAGGCGGGGAAGAAGTCGGCCCGGGCGCTGTCGCTCAACCCCCAACGCGGCGAGTCGATGTACGGATCCAGGGCGACGATGCCGTCCGCGGCATAGTAGGCGCGCGCCTGATTCTGGTAGGCGACCAGCACGTCGGGCACCGTGCCGCCCTGCAGGCCGACGATCATCTTGTTGTAGACCGCATCGTAGTCGCCGGCGTATTCGCCGCGCACCTGGATCCCGTACTCGTTGGCCCGGTTGAAGTCGCGGATCATCTCCAGCAGCGCGGTTTCGCGCTCGCGGGTGTGCTGGTACCAGAACACGAGGCTCTGGCCCGAGGGATCCGCTCGCTCGACTTCGTCCGCCGTGGCGGCTGGCTGCCTGCCCTCGCTGCACGCGGCGGCCAGGGCAGCCGTGAGGATGCCCAGGGCGAGGCGGCTCCAGAGCGCGGAGATCGCTGCTCCCATCGCTAACCCTTGAGCCCCGCCATTGAGATCCCCTCGGTGAACTCGCGCTGCAGCAGGAAGTAGGCCACCAACACCGGCACGGTGGCGATACAGGCGCCAGCCGTCTGCAGATGGACCTCTGCTCCCGCCTCGCTGACGAACTGCTGGAGCCCCACCGAGATCGGACGCCAGTCGGGGGTATTGGTGACCAGCAGAGGCCACGCCAAGGCGTTCCACGAGCCGATGAAGCTGAACATGCCGACGGTGAGCAGCGGCGCGCGGCACAGGGGCAACTGGATCTGGAAGAGGAAGCGGAGGTGCCCCGCGCCGTCGATGCGGGCCGCGTCCCACAGCTCGCTGGGCTGACTGCGCATGAACTGCCGCAGCAGAAAGATGCTGAAGGCGCTGACCATGAACGGCACGGTGAGCGCCGGCCAGCTGTTCAGCCAGGCTATGGGGGTGGCGCGGTGCAGCCAGGTGACAGTGAGGAAATTCGGAACCATCGTCACGCTCTCGGGGATCATCAGCGTGGCGAGGACACAGCCGAAGACCAGCTCGCGACCGCGAAAGCGCAGGCGTGCCAGCGGGTAGGCTGCCAGCAGCGAGAACAGCAGGGTGCCGCCCACCTGCACTGCGGCAATCACCAGGGAGTTGCGGAAGTACAGGCCGAAGCTGGCCTCGCGCCACGCTTCGGCGTAGTTGCCCCACTGGACACGCTCGGGCCACAGCGCCCGCCGCAGCGTCTCGCCGCGCGTCATGAACGAAGAGAGCAGCATCCACAGGAAGGGGAAGCTCGACACCGCCGCCCACAAGCTCAGGCCGGCATAGACGGCTGCCCGGCGCCACCGGCGACCAGCCGGCCTAGTCGCCATAGAACACCCGCTTTCCCACGACGCGATTCTGGAGCGCGGTCAGCGCGAGGATGACCGCGAACAGCACGAACGCAAGGGCCGCGGCGTAGCCGGCATTGTGGTTCTCGAAGAGCACGTCGAAGATGGTAACGCTGAGCACATCGACGCTGTCGCGAGCGCCTGCGGTCCGCATGATGTAGATGTGGTTGAAGGCTCGGAAGGTGCCGATCACCGCCACCATCGACAGGAAGAACAGCGTGGGCGAGACCAGCGGCAGCGTGATGTGACGGAACGACTGCCATGCGCTCGCGCCGTCGATCTGCGCGGCCTCGTAGTAATGGCGCGGAATGGCACTCAGGCCGGCCAGGAGGATGACGGTGTCGTAGCCTATGTACACCCAGATGTTGTACACGACGATGCTGGTCAGCGCCAGGCTGGGGAAGAAGGTGTCGATCCAGACTGGCCAGGCCTGCATACCAGCCGCGCGCAGCAGCAAGGCCACTACCGAGCGGCTCTCGTACAGCCACCGCAGCTGGCCGAAACCGCACCACGTCCACAGGCGGTTGGCCAAGGAGGCCGGATCCGGGCTGAAGATCGACCGGAACACCACGGCCGAGGCGATCACCGGGGTCACGTAGGGCAGGAACAGCACGACGCGGAAGAACCCCTTCGCCCGCAGGCTCATCAGCAGCAGGTAGGCCAGCAGCATCGAGAGGCTGAGCTGTACCGGGATCGTCGCGAGAGCGTACAGCGCCGTGACGCGGAGTCCGTTGTACAGGCGCGGGTCGCCGGTAGCGCACAGCCCGCGCAGACCTGGCACCAGGGCCAGCCATAGACCCAGGCCGAGCAGCAGCGCCAGAGCTGCACGCCGCTGGCAGCGACCCAGCGACAGCCGGTGCAGCAGGCGCGAGCCGCGCAGCCGCGCCACCACCACGATCAGCAGGCAGCCCAGCACGAACCACAGCAGCGCTTCGGGCTCCCCCAGAGCTCGCCGGTAGTGCCGCAGGCCGAGGAGTGCCCCGCGACGGATCCGCCAGTCGTGCAGGCTGACGAACAGCGCATACCCGATCGGGAACAGCCCGAAGGCGCCCAAAACGCACAGCGCCGGGGCCAGGAAGAGCCAGGCCGTCAGCGACTCCGAAGTGCTCTGTCTCATTGCTGGCAGTAGCGACTTGCCTGCCTGCGGACGGCCGCGAACAGCGGCAAGGCGTCCCAGGCGAGCGACCATTGGGCACCCGCAGCCACTTTGCGCTGGCGAGCGTCAGGCTACACTAGGCGGGCACCCGAACGCTGTCAACCCGGATGGCGGACGCGGGAAGCCCCCCCGGGGACGAGCCAAGCAGGCGGGGAAGACCAGCAGGCGACAGAACGACTGACAGGCCTGGAAAGAGGCCGCGCGTGAGCACACCCGGCTCACGCGCGCCGGTTTGGTGGCTGCGCCCCAGGGATTCGAACCCCGATAGCGTGATCCAGAGTCACGTGTCCTACCATTGAACGAGGGCGCAGCAACAACTGGAGGATGGCGGAGAGGGAGGGATTCGAACCCTCGGTATGGGTTACCCCATACAACAGCTTAGCAGGCTGCCACCTTCGGCCACTCGGTCACCTCTCCGACCGGTTCGGGCGTCTCGCGCCAAGGCCACATGCGCAGTGGCGGAGGGTGAGGGACTCGAACCCTCAAGGGCCTGAGCCCGGCGGTTTTCAAGACCGCTGCCTTACCGATTAGGTCTAACCCTCCACGGATGACGGAACCACGAATGACGCGGCAATATAGCGGCCACCCGATGCAGCGTCAAGAAACGGGCTGTTCTCCTTACGCTCAGCGCGGCACGCCAACCGACGAGCATGCCAGGAGCTCATGACGTCCCAGATGGGTTGTCGCCAGCAAGGTCCTGCTCGCTGGAACGCAGTGCGGCGGTCGCCCCGTCGTCCCCCCCCTCACTCTCCGGCTCGGTGCGCACCCGCGTCATGGCGATCACCCGATCGCCCTCAGCCAGGCTGATCAGCCGAACACCCAGCGTGTTGCGCCCGACGCGGCTGACCCCGGCCACGGGAAGTCGGATCAGGACTCCGTTCTGGGTGATGATCATCACCTGGTCGCCCTCGCGGACCGCCTTGCAGGCGACGACCGAACCGTTGCGGCCGCTCGTCTTGATGTCGATGACTCCCAGGCCGCCGCGATGCTTCCGCGGGTAGTCCTGCTGGGCTGTCCGCTTGCCGTAGCCAGATGCGCAGATGGTCAGAAGGTCGACGTCCCGGTCGACCACTACCATGTCCACGACCCGGTCGCCGGACCGCAGGTCTATGCCCTTGACGCCCGTGGCGACTCGCCCCATCGGTCGCACCTCGCTCTCTGCGAAGCGCATGGCGATGCCGTTCTGCGTCACCAACACGATATCCTGCCCCCCGTCCGTGACGGCGGCACCGACGAGCTCGTCTCCTTCCAGGACGTTCAAGGCGATGATGCCGTCACGGCGGACGTTCTGGTAGGCCGACAGCAAGGTGCGCTTGACGATTCCCTCCCGGGTGCAGGTGAACAGATACCTCGTTGGCGCGAACTCCCGCACCGGCACCACGGCCGCTATGCTCTCGTTCTCCCCCAGGCGCAGCAGATTGACGACCGGTCGCCCACGCGCGGAGCGGTCTCCCGTCGGTATCTGGTAGACCTTGAGCCAGTAGCACCGCCCGGTGGCTGTGAGAAACAACACGTACGAGTGGCTGGAGGCGACGAACAGATGTTCGACGAAGTCCTCCTCGCGGGGCCTCATCCCGGTAACCCCCCGGCCGCCACGCCGCTGCACCCGGTAGGCATCGGGAGGCATCCGCTTGATGTACCCGGCCCGCGAGACGGCGACGACCATGTCCTCGTCGGCGATCAGGCTCTCGATGTCGAATTCCTCGGCCGCATACACCAGCGACGTCCGGCGCTCATCGCCGAACTGCCGCTCGATCTCCGCCAGCTCCTGCTGGATGATCGCGAACTGCCGCGCGCGACTGGCCAGCACATCGGTGAGGTCGGCGATCTGGCCAACCAGGGCCCGGTACTCGGCAGCGATCCTGTCCCGCTCCAGCCCGGTGAGGCGCTGCAGCGGCATGCCGAGGATCGCCTGGCTCTGGGCCACGCTCAGCGCGAAGCGCGCCATCAGGCGCTGGTGTGCGACCTCAGGGCTGGCCGACGCGCGGATGGTGCGGATGACTTCGTCGATGTGGTCCAGGGCGATGCGCAGACCTTCCAGGATGTGCGCTCTGGCCGCCGCCTTGTCCACCTCGAAGCGCGTGCGGCGCAACACCACTTGGTGGCGGTGATCCAGGAAGTGCTGCAGCATGTCCTTGAGCGTGAGCAGTTCCGGCCGCCCGTGGACGATGGCCAGCAGCATGACGCCGAAGGTGCTCTGGAGCATGCTGTGTTGATACAGCTGGTTGAGCACCACGTCGGCGTGCGCCTCACGCTTCACCTCGAAGACGATGCGCAGCCCGCTGCGGCCAGACTCATCCCGTATGTTGGCGATGCCATCGATGGTCTTGTCCCGCACCAGCTCGGCGATGCCCTCCAGCAGCGTCGACTTGCTCACCAGGAAGGGGATCTCGGTGACCACGATCTGCTGGCGGTCGCCTCTCGAGGTCTCGATCTCCGCCCTGGCGCGCACACACACGCTGCCGCGGCCGGTGCGATAGGCCTGGCGCACCCCGCTCACCCCGTAGATCACCCCGCCCGTCGGGAAGTCCGGCGCCTTGATGTGTTCCATGAGCCGGTCGATGGAGATCTGCGGATCCGCGATGAGCGCCCGCAGGCCCGCCACGACCTCGCGCAGATTGTGCGGCGGGATCTTGGTCGCCATGCCCACCGCGATGCCCATGGAGCCGTTGCACAGCAGATTGGGAAACTTCGACGGCAGGACTTCTGGTTCCTGGCGGGTCTCGTCGTAGTTGGGAGCGAAGACGACGGTGTCCTTGTCCAGGTCCGCCAGCATCGCGGTGCTGGGCCAGCTCAGGCGCGCCTCGGTGTATCGCATGGCTGCGGGGGGGTACCCGTCGATGGAGCCGAAGTTGCCTTGCCCCTGGATCAGCGGGTAGCGCATGCGAAACGGCTGCGCCAGGTGCACGAGCGTCGGATAGACGATCGCCTCGCCGTGCGGGTGGTAGTTGCCCGAAGTGTCGCCGGCGATCTTGGCGCATTTCCGGAAGGCCCGGGTGGGGGCCAGGCCAAGGTCGTCCATCGCCACCAGGATGCGGCGTTGCGAAGGCTTCAGACCATCGCGAGCATCCGGAAGCGCGCGGGCCAGGATGCTGCTCATGGCGTAGTCGAGGTAGGAGACCTTCAGCTCCTCCTCGATCTTCACCGGGACTATCTTGGTATCTCTTGGTTCGGGCATTTCCGCAGCCAGTCAGGGGCGATAGGGCGCCGGCCGGCGCAAGGCCGTCCGTCTTCTCATGCGTGCAGATCGATGTTGCGGGCGTCGAGGGCGTGGACTTCGATGAACTGGCGCCGGGGCTCGACGTCGTCGCCCATCAGCAGACCGAACATGTGCTCCGCCTCGACTGCGTCCTCCAGGCTGACGCGCAGCAGGGTGCGCGTGGCGGGGTTCATGGTAGTCTGCCACAGCTGCTCGGGGTTCATCTCGCCCAGACCCTTGTAGCGCTGGACGACGATGCCGCGGGTGTCGCCGTTGCTGGACAGTGCCCGTAGCGCCGTGTCGCGCTCCGCCTCGTCGAAGGCATAGATCTCCTGCCTCCCTTTCCTAACCAGGAAGAGGGGCGACTGAGCGAGGTAGAGCTTGCCACCCTCGATGAGGCCCCGCATGTAGCGGAAGAAGAACGTCATCAGCAGCGTGCGGATGTGGCTGCCATCCACATCCGCGTCCGCCATGATGATGACCTTGCCGTACCTGAGCTTGCTGCTGTCGTAGTCGTCGCCGATGCCGGTCCCCAGCGCCGTGATCATGGGCAAGAGCTTCTCGTTGCCGAGAACGCGGTCGAGCCGCGCCTTCTCGACGTTCAGCGGCTTGCCGAACATGGGCAGCACTGCCTGGAAGCTCTGGTCGCGCGCCTGCGCCGCCGAGCCGCCAGCCGAGTCGCCCTCGACGAGGAAGATCTCCGTCACCTCGGGATCGCGGAGAGAGCAGTCCACCAACTTACCCGGCAGCGAGGCGCTGTCGAGCACGCCCTTGCGCCGCGTCAGCTCCCGCGCCCGCCGCGCTGCCTCCCGCGCCCGACTTGCCTCGACGATCTTCTCGGCGATCCGCCGGGCTACGTCCGGATGCTCTTCCAGGTATGTGGCCAGGGACTCGCTGGTGAGCGAGTCCACCAGCCCCTTGACGTTGCTGTTGCCAAGCTTGCTCTTGGTCTGACCCTCGAACTGCGGCTCGGGCAGCTTCACGCTGACGACAGCCGCCAGCCCCTCGCGAGTGTCCTCGCCGGCCAACGAGAGCCTGCTGCTCTTGAGCAGGTTGTTGTGCGCGATGTAGTTGTTGATCGTGCGCGTGAGCGCGGCACGGAATCCGACCAGGTGGGTGCCCCCTTCGCTCGTGTTGATGTTGTTCGCGTAGGTGAAGATCCTCTCCTGGTAGCCGTCGTTGTACTGGATGGCCACCTCGATCGAGATCCCCTCCTTCTGCCCCTGCAGATAGATGGGATCGGCGTGGAGGACATTCCGGCCCTGGTTGAGGAAGCGCACGAACTCCTGCAGTCCGCCCTCGAAGCGAAACCTGTCGCTTTGCCCGGTTCGCGCGTCGCTGCAGCGGATCTCGAGTCCCTTGTTGAGGAAGGCCAGCTCTCGCAGGCGGTGCGCGATCGTCTCGTAACGGAACTCGGTGGTCTCGAAGATGTCGGCATCCGGCTTGAACGTGACTCGCGTTCCCGTGCGGTCCGCCGGACCGACGACCTCAAGCTCGGTCTCCGGAATGCCCCGACGGTATCTCTGCCGGTGAAGGCGGCCATGCTGCCAGACCTCGCACACGCACCACTCAGAAAGCGCATTGACGACCGAAGCGCCGACGCCATGCAGACCGCCAGAGACCTGGTAGGCTTTCTTGTCGAACTTGCCACCCGCGTGCAGCATCGTCATCACCACTTCGACGCCGGACTTGTTCTCGGCAGGATGGCGGTCGACAGGAATGCCTCGACCATTGTCGGTGATCCGCACGCTGCCGTCCCCCAGCAGTTCGACCTCGATGCGCGTGCAGCGGCCGGCCATGGCTTCGTCGATGCTGTTGTTGACCACCTCCTTGACGAGCTCGTGCAGGCCGTTCTCGCCGGTGTCGCCGATGTACATGGCGGGCCGCTTCCGGACACCGTCCAGGCCCTTGAGCACCTGGATGCTGTCCGCCGTGTATTCGGCGCCGGTGTCGCCCGGGCCGGACGAATGGATCTGCCGTGCTGAGGCTTCTGACATGCACTCACTCCTGTGTCCTGGACCGCGCCCGCTGCGCAGCCTGTGCCTTCGGAGAGATCTCGCGGTTCACCAGAACCAGGCCATCGATGACCGCACTCCCGGCGACTGAGTTCACCCGACCGACCAGCTCCTGCTGCATGAGGCTTAGCTGATTCCGCCAGACCGCAGCGGGTACTGCTACCTCCAGACGCCGGCCGACGACGCGCACCGCGCGGCTGTGGCGCGCCAGCAGCGGCCCCACTACTTCGGGCCACGACAGCACTGCGCGACACTCAGCCAGCCTGGCAGCTGCTCCCAGGACTCCAACGGCGCGCTCGATAAGTACACCGAGCGCCTCAGGCCCCGATACCGGCGACCCCCCATCGCGCAGGTCCCGGGCAGAGGAAGCGCGCCGCTGCTGGCGAAGTGAGCGGCTCGCGGCCGCCGAGGATGACCTGCTCGAATCCATCGACGCCCTCCAGTAGCAGCGCTGTCCGTGGCCGGTCGAGCTCGGCCAGCGCGTCGTCCACACGCAAGGACTGGCTCGCCAGGCCTTGCGTGGCGCAGGTGCGCCACCTTGGCCAGCTTCCTGGCAATCGGCATCGTCTTCAGCCGGTAAGCTGCGGCGGCGTTGCCGCTCGGGCCCAATCGGTTAACTCCGGGCTATGAGCGAGTAGCGACAGCCGCGCTGAAGACATCAGACCTTCTGACAGCTGCGCCGCTGGACGAGCAAACAGAACACCGCCGACACGTCCCTCGGAGCTTGGCCAGAGACGCTCTCTGTCAGCCTGCGACACGCAAGGGCATGAGCAGGCAAAAGTAGTCCTGGGACTCCTGTTGGTCGGCAGGCCGCAGAAGCGCTGCAGTCAGCTCCCCGCCCAGCTCAAAGACCACAGACTTCGAGCCGATCCGCCGCAGAATCTCGATGAGGTACTGCGCGTTGTAGCCAGTCTGCATCGGCTCTCCGTCGTAGGCCGCCGAGATCACCTCACGTGCCTCGCCGCCTAGCTCGGGGCTGTTCGCCGACAGCTCCACAGTCCCGGGCGTGAGCGCTAGGCGAATCTGATGCGTGTAGGAGCTAGCCAGCACCGAAACGCGACGCACGGCAGGTAGCAGATCGTCCAGGGCAACCTCCAGCCGGCGCCTGTTGTTGCGGGGGATCACCTGGTCGTAGTCAACGTATGGTCCTTCTATCAGCCTTGTTACGAGTTCCGTGGGTCCGGCCTGCACGGAGAGATGCGTATCCGCAAACTCGAGTGTCGTCTCTTCCGGCGCGTTGCTCAGCAGCCTGGCCATGCGCGCCAGCGCCGGAGCTGGCACTATCGCCTCGCGCGTCGAGGTGCCAATCTGAGCAGTCAGATCCGCGCGGTGCCGGTAGTGGGCGAAACGATGGGCGTCGGTGGCTACCAGGAGGACTCCGCTGGTGTCGATGCGCCACAGGGCTCCACCGAGCACCGGACGTGTCTCCTCCCTGGACACGGCGAAGGACACCCGCTGGATCATGTCCCCCACGGTCGCTGCGCTCAGGCCCTCGATGCTGTTCAGCTTCAGGGCAGTACCCGACAGGCCCTCCGGAAAGGGCGGAAACTCGTCCGCCGATACTCCTGCCAACGTGTACGTTGCCCTACCAGTGCCCTGGGCACCGAGGCTACCCTCCAGCCGAACAGTATCGTCCGAGTAGGCAATCGTGAGCTCGGCCTCCGGCCACTCGCGCGCTATCTCTGCCAGAGTGCGCGCCGGCACAGCTACAGAACCGAACTCATGGACCTGAGCGGGCACGATCGTGCGAAGAGACAGGTCCAGGTCGCTCGCAGCCAGCTGAAGTCCATCCTCGGTCGCAGAGAGCACCATGTTAGCGAGGATAGGCATAGCTGGTCTCGTTGGAACAGCATCAAGGACTGCCTCAATGCCGGTCCACAGCTCGCCGCGCAACACTGATACTTCCATGCATACCTTCCTTTGAGATCGCTGCTTGGGTGCATGCGCAAGAGAATGCC
>CAZPXM010000142.1:7480-9935 GCA_964591015.1 uncultured Gemmatimonadaceae bacterium | reverse complement strand
CGCGGGAGCGGCAGCCAGCGTACCGCCCAGCGCCAGCAGGGCGCGGCCGCGTGTGGCGTCCACATCGTACCCGACCACGTGGAAGCCGCGCTCGAGCCAGAGCGCGGCCAGCGCCGAACCGACCAGGCCGAGGCCGATCAGGCCGATGACCTGCCGCTCAGCCGGCAATGTCGGCGCTGCCATGCGGACTCCGAGGCGCGGCACCGCCAGCGGCGGCGAGCGCGGGCGCGGGCACGGGCGCGGGAGCGGGCGCGGGCAGCGCCGCGTTGCTGCCCCTGGCGGCCATCAACCCCACGTGCCGTCCTTGCGCTGGTGCAGCCCGACCACATTGCCGTCGGGGTCTGCCACCGCCGCATTCCAGCACACCGGTGTCTCGAAGGGCTCGACGAGGACCGGCACGCCCTGGCGCCGCAGCTCGTCCACGGCTGCCGGCACGTCGGCCACGGCCAGGAAGACGGCCGCGCCGCCGGCACGCGGGGCCGGCGCCTGCGGGCGGAACTGCGCGGGAGCGAACAGCGCCAGGGTGGTCGGGGCGGCGGCGAACTCGGCCCACGAGAACTCCGGATGGAACGATGCCAGCGACAGGCCGAGGACGTCTCGATAGAACGCGACGCTGCGCTCCAGGTCGGAGACCTCGTACATCACGAAGTCGGTCCCACGGGCTTGCATGGGCGATCTCCTGCGCGAAGCTGCCAGCAGCGGGCGCGCCGACGGCGGCAGCGGCGGCCGGCGGATCCGGGTCGGCGCGCGCCGCTAGATACGCACAGGCTCGGGCAGGCGCAAGGCGGCCCGGCGGAGGTATTGTCCGGGTGCGAGCCGCGCGCTTCCTTAGCGGCGTTGCGGCAGGGGCCGGCAAGGCCCACAGAGCCCACGTTCGCGCAGGAGGAGAGAGCGATGGCGCAACACGGCGAGGTGAGGCTCGACGCGCCGCGGCGGCGGCTCCGGCTGGTAGTGGCGGCCGTGGTCGCGCTGGGGCTGCCGGGAGGGGTCGCGGCGGCAGCAGGGGCGCAGGCCGCCTCGGCCCAGGTTCCAGACACGACGGAGGTGACGACCATGACGACAGGCATCCATTGGCTGGGACACGACGCGTTCTGCATCGAGGTGGAGGGGCGGGTCGTCTACGTGGATCCCTATCGCCTGCAGCGCGATCAGCCCAAGGCAGACCTGATCCTGATCACGCACGACCATCACGACCACTGCTCGCCCGAGGACGTGGCGCGCGTCCGCGGTCCGCACACCGTGGTCGTGACCGTGGCAGCGGCCGCCAGCCGCCTGCCGCCGCCGGTCCGGGTCGTGCAGGCGGGCGACACCCTGACTGTGGGCGGCATCGGCATCGAGGCCGTCGCGGCGTACAACACGAACAAGTTCCGCAGCCCCGGCCGGCCGTTCCATCCCAAGGACGCCGGGTACGTGGGGTTCGTGATCGCGGGCGGCGGTCGCCGGATCTACCATGCCGGCGACACCGATGCCATCCCGGAGATGGCCAGCGTGAAGGCGGACGTCGCGCTGCTGCCGGTGAGCGGAACGTATGTCATGACCGCCGAAGAGGCGGTGGAGGCCGCCAGGATCATCCAGCCGCGAGTGGCCGTGCCGATGCACGTGGGGGCGGGCATCGGTTCGCTGGAGGATGCGACCAGATTCAAGACCCTGGCGCCCATGCCGGTCGTGGTGCTCGAGATGGAGCCATGAGGCGGCGAGGCCTGCTCATGAGACGGCGTGCGGCCTGCGTGGTCCTGCTCGCCACCCTGATCGGGGGCATCCGTCCCTGTGCGGGCGGGGGCGAGGTGCTGGCCCGGGTGGGCGATGTCCAGATCACGGCGGCGGATCTGGAGGCAGCCCGGCAGCGCCTGGAAGGCCCGCTGCGACGCCGGGGCGACAGGTGGCTGCTGGAGACGCTGGTCAACCGCCAGCTCCTGGTCCAGGAGGCGCGCCGCCTGGGGCTCGGCGACGGCGCCGGCGTCCGCTCCAGGCTGGCGGTGGCGGTGCGCGACAGGCTGCGCGACATGCTGTTCGAGCGGCGCGTGGTGCAGGCGACCACGGTCGACGAGCGCGACGTGCAGGAGGCCCTGGCCACCGCGGCGATCGTCCTGCCGGCAGAGGTGCGCGTGAGCCAGATCGTCGCAGCCACCGCGGCGGTCGCCGAGTCGTTGGCCGCGGAACTGGCGGCGGGCGCCGACTTCGGCGAGCTGGCGCGCCGCCACTCCGTGGAACGGCACACGGGCGCGCGCGGCGGCGATGTGGGCTACTGGCGGGAGGGGGAGGTGACGGGGCCGCTGGCGGAGGCGGTGTTCGCGCTCCGGCCCGGGGAGATCTCTCCGCCGCTGACCGGTCCCGACGGCCGCTTCTACCTCTTCACCGTGCGCGAGCGACGGCCGCTGGGTGTGGCGGCGCAGGACTCGCTGGTCCGCGAGCGCGTGCACAACGTGAAGATCCGCGCGGCCCGCGCCGCCTTCGC
>CAZPXM010000142.1:0-7380 GCA_964591015.1 uncultured Gemmatimonadaceae bacterium | reverse complement strand
GTCGACCTGCTGGTGCAACGCGGCAAGCGCGCCTGGGGCCGCGTGCCTCCTCTCGAGCCGGCGGACAGCGCCCGGGTGCTGGTGCGGACAGCCACCGGGGAGGTATCCGTCGGCCAGTACGTCCAGTGGCTGCGCGGCGAGGAATCGGCGGCGCGCCTGCCCGCCCCGTGGCACCGCGAGCAAGTCGAGCGGTACGTTCGGGGGCGCACGATCACCGCGCTGCTCTATCCGGCAGAGGCCCGGCGCCTCGGGCTGGACAGGGAAGCCGCGTTCGCGAGCTGGCAGACCCAGAAGTACGAAGACTTGCTCATCGAGGCGTTGCGGGCCGAGAGGGTCGAGGCCCGGGTGATGGACCCGGCGGCATGGGCGGCCGGCTACGAGGCCGTTCGCGACAGCCTGGCGCATCCCGAGCGCCTGCTGGTGGAGGCGGCGGTGCTGCCCGACGCGCAGGCGGCCGAGCAGGTGTATGCGGCGGCCAGCGCGGGCGAGGATCTGGAGCGGTGCGTGCGGCGGTACCCGCCGCCCGACAGCACCGATCACTACTGGGTGTTCAGCTTCAGTCACCACGGGGGGCGCGGATTCGCCGAGCCTCCTGCCCTGGTCGCGGCGGCGCGGCGCGCCACCGCCTGGCCAGCGCCGCCGCCGGTGCGGATCGAGCGAGGGGACGGCCTGGCGGTGTACGCGGTGTTCCGTCTGCTGGACAGGATGCCCGCGGGCCCGCCCGCACCGGACGAGCCGCGCGTGCGGCAGGCAATCCGCGCCCGGCTGGAGCAGGAGCGGGCAGCGGCGCTGGCACAGGCCTTCACCGCGCTGGTCGAGCAGTTGCGGGCCGACCATGCCGGCGAGCTAGTCTACACGGAAGCCGGCAGCGCCTTGCGCTGATCCTGGCAGAGCGAGCCGCCGGCGTGCCGCCGCGGTCGGACAGCCGGTGCGCGCCGTCTGGCGCCAGTGGGCCGTCTGGCGCCAGGGCGCTGCAGGCCCAGGGGCCGCGCGGCCGGCGGCCAGCCCGCTGCTCAGTGGCGGATGCGGGCCCAGTGCTGCTGGAAGTCGAACCCCGGCGTGTACTCCGGCGTGTGGCACTCCCGGCAGGTTGCCTCGGCGACGCGGGCCACCGGCGCCCGGCTGGGCCAGGACAGGTGCTTGCGCGGGACTGCGTGACAGGCCGTGCACCCGACGTTCTGCAGAGTCGGGGTCCGTTCCGCGTCGACGTAGCCTCCCCTGGCCCAGCCGGTGGCGTGGCAGGGCAGACAGCCGAGGTTGCCCTGCGCTTCCGGCGGCAGCACCCCGAAGGCGGCCGCGTGCGCGCTGCGCGCCCAGGCGGCCGCCGCGGGCCGGTGGCAGTCCGCACACAGGTCGCTCGGTGCGTGCAGACGGCCGGTCTGGAAGGAGGGCAGGACCTCCTTCTGGCTGCCTGTCGCCCACAGGGGCAGATCCCGCACCAGCGCCGCGACAGACGAGTCCGCGGGCAGGCTCTCGGCCACCGGCAGCAGCTCGTGGGCCCAGCCGGTGACCTTGCCGGCTGCATCGAGCTGGAGCTGCAGTCGGCCCACATACTCCCCGCCGTGCCCCGGCCGGCACAGCAGCGTGCTGCCCACCTGCTGCGGCTCGCGCCGCGGGCCGCCCGCGTGCGCGCCGATGATGACCTGGATGCCGGGCACTTCCTCGGCCAGATCGATGTCTCCCTGCCCTCCGAGGTTGGAGAGGACGACGAGCACATCGCAGGCCGCCCGCAACGGCTCCAGCCAGCTCGCGAGGGCAACGGCGACCGAGCTCACCTTGACCCCCCGGTGGGCCGCGGCCGGCAGGCCCATGAACGCCAGGGCATCCACCACCCCGAGGATTCCCACCCGCACGCCGCCAGCCTCCCGGACCACGTACGGAGGAAAGAGCAGGGCGCCCGAGGCCGAGTCGTGCAGACAGGCCGACACGAACGGCATGCCGCTGGCCGCGATCTCGCTGCGCACGAAGTCCAGCCCGTGGACGAATTCCTGGTCGCCCACGTTGATGGCGTCGTAGGCGAGCAGGCGGTAGATCGCCAGCACGCGGCGGTCGCCGGACAGGCGCGCCCGCGCCGACAGCAGGTCGCCCGCGTCCACGAGCAGCAGATCGGGGGTCTGTTGGCGCTGGCGGTGGATCAGCGTCGCCCGCCGGGCCAGACCGCCCTGCGGGGTCCCCGAGCACGACGGACAGGCCCACACCGCCCCGTCGGTGGAGCCCGTGTACAGCAGCGTCACCGTGCGCGCCGGAGGGGCTGGAGCCGGTGCCGGGCCCGGGACGGCGGCCAGCGACCGGCAGAGCGCCAGCGCGGTTCCCAGCGCCACCAGCCCCGCGCCAGCGCGCCACAGCCGCCTGGCCGGCGCCCCGACGGCCTCACTTGCCCAGGCCCGCGTACACGCTGACGAAGGCCAGCGTGCTCGTCTCGGTCCTGCGGATGAAGACCTTGCGCTCATATTCCACGCCGATGTTCGTCCTCAGCTCGTAGCCGAGGTAGGCCGTGCTATTGCCGAACTGCGCCGCCAGCACCAACCCGTCGAAGTCCGCGTACTTGTCCCGAAAGTTCCAGAACTGGGTCACTTCGGTGCCCACCTCGACGAGCGACCGGTTCAGGATCGGGAAGCGGAGGATCAGCAGCTGGGCCTCGGTCAGCTCGTGCGCCAGCGTGGTCGCGCCCAGGCTCTCGTGCCAGTACATGCTCTTCAGCTTGGGCATGACCGTCACCAGGTCCCGCCACGACCAGGCGTAGTCGATCTTGTTTACCAGGCCGAAGGACCACGAATCCGCCGGCCGCAGCGTGTCCCGGCGCGCGTCCACCCAGACGGGGATCCTCCGGGTGCGCTGCCGGTAGGTCTCCAGCTTGGCCTTGTGGGCGGAGTTGAGGTTGGCGATGCCCGTGTAGTCGAACCCGAGGTACGAGGTGCTGATGAACGTGTCGCGGGCCCGCAGCGGGTCCCTGAACAGCTCGGGCCCGCCCTTCGTGCCGGGCTGCTGGCGCCAGATCCACACGTCGTCGGAGATGTCGTCGCGGACCAGGCGCACGTCCTCGAACGCCTGGAGGCGGCCGATGCGCGGGTAGTCGCGGTCGAGCGTCAGGAGCGCGTACGTGGCGTCGTTCCGGCGCGCCTCGGTCCACTGCCGTTCGCGCAGGCGGCCGGCGCGCAGGCGAACGCCCGGCAGCATCTCCACGCCGAGGTAGGCGTTGTAGCCCCGGCGGTCGCGCGGGTAGGGATAGTCGGGCTCCTCGTCATCCTCCAGGCGGTCGATGATCGTGTTGTGGTTCATGTCCACCCCGAAGAGGAACTTGGGCGGATCGACGGCATAGCGCAGGAACGGTTCCTCGTAGTCGGGGCGCACGTTGTCGTTCTGGTTGAAGTCCGAGCGGTAGTCGTTGTTCTCGTCGAGGCCGGGGAACACGCCGTTGTCGTCGACGCGCTGGTTCCGTCGCGACCAGTCCGGCAGCCGATCCTGATCGTCGTTGTCGTCGACCAGGTCGTACAGGTACTGGACCTTGTCGCCGTAGTCGAGAATCCCCGACGGATCCACCATGTACACCGAGGTCGAGTAGTTGTGGTCCAGAGCGAACAACTCGGCGTAGGCGAACCAGGGATAGGCGATCTTCGTCGCGTTCAGATAGTAGGCATCGGCCCGCGCGTCCGCGCGCCGATGCTGGGTGTGGTTCACGTTGGGGAAGCGCCGGTGCTGGCGGTTGATGTCGTACTCGCCGCGCAGGCGGATCCCGAACACGTCGGTGACCTCGATGGTGGCGCCGTAGATCTCGTTGCCGGTGGGCAGGCCGTATTCGAAGCGCACGATGCGCTGGTTGGAGTTGTCGTCCACGTTGCCCGCGGCGCGCGCCACCAGCAGGTAGACAGGGTATCCCTGCGAGCTGGTCTGGAGATTGGAGGCCACCTCGACGCGGTAGTCGTTGGCCAGGACGAGGTCGAATCCCAGGCGGTCGACCAGCCCCGGGTCGGGGATGTTGTAGGTGAGCGTGATCGTCTCGGCGCCGTCGGCCGCCAGGTACCCGCGCCGCTGGAACCCTCCCTCGATCAGCAGGGGGGCCTCCTCCGGCCCCCACTCCTTGATGACATTGCCGTCGGCGTCCACGCGCCGGGTCAACAGGGTGGAAGAAAAGTAGGCACCCCCGGCCCGGCCGTCGGCGGGCGAATCGTCGGCGATGCGGATGGCGACCCAGCGCACCACGTCGCCGTTCTGTACGGTGCTCAACTGGCCGTAGCGCATGTCGTCGAGCACGAGCCGGCGGTCCGTCCGCCCGGTGTGCGTGTTGATGAAGGTGGCTCCCAGCTTGACGAAATCGGCGATCTGCATGTTCCCGTGGAAGCCGAGCAGATTGGTGAAGTCGGTCGCGTCCGCCACCTGATCCTTGCTCTGGGCGAATCCCGGCGAGCTGACCCGCGAGGCCAGCAGCGTGGCCATGTACTTGTCCGACTGGTAGTCCCACTGCAGGCCCGAGAATCCCGGCTTGGAGAACGTCAACGGCGTGAGCGTGGTGCGGATCTCGTTGCCGATCGTCACGGCCGTGTAGTGCTGGCCCTTGGCGTCGGAGGCGATGACGAGGTTGTCGAACCAGCTGGAGTACTGCGGCTGCTTGAGGATGGCGCTGCCGAAGGTCAGCGGCTGTTCCTGGCGCCAGTCGTAGATCTGCCAGCCGCGGGTGACGTAATTGCCGTACAGGTCGTACCAGCGCTCGCCCTCCAGCTCGATGTTGGTGTACCGGCGGTACTGCTCGCGAGCGTAGTTGCTGTACTCCCAGCTCCGCCAGCTGTAGTACCGGTACAAATCCTGCGGCAAGTACCACTTGCGCATGACCGGGTCGATGGCGTCCAGCACCAGCCGCTGCCCGCTGATGGCGAAGACGTACGGAGTCGTGATCTGCTGCGCTGCGGCGGGGCGCGCCGGACCGCTGAGACCGGCGGCCACCCCCAGGCTCAAGACCGCGCAGGCCGCAGCAGCCTTCCCGCGGCACACAGCCCCCCCAATCCGTGGCATGGTCGGCGACTCCTTCCCGGGGCCGCGGCAGACGGTGCGCGCCGCCCGCCGCGCGGCCGGGCACGAGAGAGACGGGCCACCTGCCGCCTGCTCCGGCCGGCAATCGCCGGAGCAGGCGGTCGGCGGCGGCACCGCCTCTCAGTAGGCTAC
Source organism: uncultured Gemmatimonadaceae bacterium (assembly GCA_964591015.1). Lineage (GTDB taxonomy): Bacteria > Latescibacterota > UBA2968 > UBA8231 > UBA8231 > SLHA01. Next base: position 2,223 of record CAZPXM010000142.1, on the reverse strand, counting down.
GGACACCACCCGATGGACAACCGCATGCTGCTGGGCGCTTTCCAGCCAGACGCGGGCGAGGTACAGCCCGGGCGGAACCAGCTCGCCGGCGGCATCCCGGGCATCCCACGTCAGTCGGTAGCGGCCACCGGCTCCCATCTGGCCCCGCTCCCACACCGGCCTGCCCCGCAGGTCGAAGACGCGCACGCCGAGGGGGCAAGGCACGTTGATCTTGTGGATCAGGAACTCGAACGAGCAGGCGTCGTTGTGCCCATCGGCGTTGGGCGTGCAGACCACCGTCGCAGGCCCGGTCCACTCCAGCAAGGCGCTCTCGATCGGCGTGCCGACCACGATGCTCTGGCTGTCCACGCCATCCCAGGCATCTCCGGCGTCGACTCGCTGCAGGGCGCCCGGATCGGCCGCCAGCCCCACGAAGGCCTCCAGGGGAGTGCCGTTGAGCAGCACGGCGCACCGGAACTGCACCTCCAACAGCGGGCTGCCCTGCTGCTGGCGCACCGGCAGGCGCACCCACAGCGAATCGGGTGTGACGCGCACCGAGTCGGGGACGATCGGCTGGCCGGCCACGCGCACGGCCAGCAGCTGCGCCGGGCTGGGCGTGAGGACGAGGAGCTCGTCGAAACCGCGGTTGTCCGCGGTGAAGGTCGGCCGCAGGTAGTAGGTGAACACCGCCTCTTCCCCCGCGGCGGCGACCTCGACGGGCGCGATCTCACCCACGACGCTGCGCGCCAGCGGCCGGAAGAAGGACAGCTGGATGCGATCCAACGTCGCCGCGGCGTCGACGGCGTCCGTCGCCAGCGCCGCCTCGATCTGCACGTACCGGCGCGGGCTGGGTGACAGGAAGGAACCGGAGCGCTCCACATAGGGCCGGCTCCAGGAGCTCCACCCCGCCCCCGCCTTGACCTGCCGCTGAATCGCGCCGCGCCGGAAGGGAGGCAGGCCCTCGTACTCGTCCCGCGCGCTGCCGCTGTTGTTCCGGTCGCGCACTTCCTGGCCGTCCGCGGTGAAATACTTGGTCTCCTCGATGATCGTGTCGCCGGTGCGGGTCCGGATCTCGACCCCGGTCTCGGGCGGCGTGTCGGCCGCCCACTCGAGCCGGGAGATGGCCGATACCGCCCCCAGGTCGATGAGCTCGGACTGCAGGGCGGCCTTGGGGATGTAGCCTTCGCCGTACGCCTGGAGCTCGCGCACGCGGATGTTGCCCGCGCTCACGTTCTGGGGAGTCAGGTGATCGTAGAAGATGCGAGCGACCTTCCGAGGGGCGAACGCCGTCGTGAGGACGTACAGCGGGCGGTCCGCGCCGGCGGGCGGGTTCTGCGCCACGCGGTCCACCTCGGTCCACACGTACGGACCCTTGGCTGCCCATGCCTGGGCCATGCCGGGCTGCGGCGTCCCCTCGGAGACCTCGATGGTGTGGTGCACGGGCGGCGTGACGCTCACCCCGAGGATTCCCGGCGGGTAGGTGATGAGGACGATGGTGTCGATCCAGAATCGCGCGCCCAGGTCGAGGTGGAGGTACCAGTGGGCTTCCGGAAAGGTGTACCAGCGGCTGGAATCCCAGAAGGTCACGCCGTCGCCGTCGATGGCGTTGGCCGCCACGCCGCCGGCGCTGTAGGCCGCCACGTCGCCACCGCGCTCGCGGGCGCCCAGCACGACGTTGTCGCCCAGCGCGATGACCTCCAGCTCGGCCAGGCGGGGGCGCGTCTGGGGATCCCGCCAGGCGGTGAGCTGCACGTGCACGGATCGCACGCTGCGGTGGGGCACGTCGCTGTTATAGGCGTCGCGCAGCTCGAACTCGAGCCGGTGCTCCCGGTTGGCCTTGGTGACGCTGGCCACGACCTGATAGTCGGGGGCGTCCGTCACCGAGGCCGAGGCGAAGGCCGGGGTGCCATCGGAGGCGTAGATCGTGAACTCCTCGAAGGGATCGGCGTCGGCGGCGAACTGGACCACCACCTTGGTGGCCGTCACCAGCCGTCCCAGATCGACCTCGAGCCACCAGCTCTCCGGCGGATCGCCGCGGCTGGGACCCCAGGACGTGGCCGGATCCCCGTCGATGGCCCGGTCGGCGCTGCCGGCGTTGGAGCCGCCGCTCTTGATCCCCCCGGTGCGCCGCTGCTGCTGCTTGTCCACCCAGGAGAACGAGGGCGCGTCCAGGCAGGCATTGATGTTCTTGCGGTAGTAGCGCGGTCGCACCAACCCCGCCGAGGAGATCTCGGCCGTGCCGGG
>CAZPXM010000141.1:0-9986 GCA_964591015.1 uncultured Gemmatimonadaceae bacterium | reverse complement strand
ACCCGGCACTCGAGCACCTTGCCGTGGCGCTGGTCGCCGCTGTCGACGACCGCCTTCAGGGTCCCCCAGTCCGCGTCGAACCGGCGCACGAAGCCGATCTGGATCTTGGTCCCGTGGACCTGGGCGGCCTGGATCATGCGGTGGCAGTCGTACGAGCACATGGCCATCGGCTTCTGGCAGAACACCGGCAGGCCGGCCTCGGCGGCGGCGATGGCCATCTCCGCGTGCAGGTAGGTCGGCGTGCAGATCATCACGGCGTCGAGCCCGCCCTCGGCGAGCAACTGGCGGTAGTCCGCGTAGCCCCGCTGCATGCCGAATCTCTCGCGGAACAGCTCGAGCTGCTCGGGGCGGATGTCGGCGCCCGCGACCAGTGCGAACCGCCGATCCTCCCAGACGCAGTTGAGCTGATGGGTGGCGATGCCGCCACAGCCGATGACCCCGAGCCTGATCATGCCGGACTCCTCTCTCTGGTCGGCCTGTTCGGCCTTCGTCGCGGCCCGCGCACGCCGCCGATCTTGCCGCGCGTGGCTGGCGCGGGACGAGTGCGGTGTCCGCGCGCCGCGGCGCTCAAGAAAGCCGCAGCCGACCGACGCTGTCAACGCCGCGGCTCAGGACGCTGCCGCGCCGATCCACGCGCGAAAGCGGTCCTCGTCCACGTTGCGGCCGCTGATCACCGCCACGACATCGCCCTCGCCGCCGAGGTCGACCAGGCCCGCCAGCAGGGCCGCGACCGCGATGGCTCCGGAGGGCTCCGTCCGCAAGCCGTGGGCCGCGTACAGCCAGGCCATCGCGCTGCACGTCTGCTCGTCCGGCACCACCGCCGTGCGCTGGACGAGCCGGCGCAGGATGGGCCAGTTGCGCTCCCCCACATCGTAGGACAGCAGGCCGTCGCAGATGCTGGTGGGCCGCTCCAACCGCACGCGGGTGCCAGCCTGCAGCGACTGCGCGAAATCGGCGGCGCCGGCGGGCTCCACGCCGACGATGGTGGCGGCCGGGAAGGCGTCCGCGATGGCCAGCGCATGGCCGGCCATCAGCCCGCCGCCGCTGACCGCGGCCACGAAGTGCGACACCGCGCGCCCGAGCCCCCGCAACTCGGCGGCGATCTCCAGGCCGCCGACGCCGTTGCCGGCGATCACGTGCTCGTCGTCGTAGGGCGACGCCTGCACGCCGCCCAGCTCGGCGGCGATCTGGCGGGTCAGCGCGTCGCGCTGCCCGGTGAGGTGGTCGGTGCTGATGTCGTAGGTACGGATCTCGGCGCCGAAGGAGCGCGTCAGCTCGAACTTGACCCGGGCCGCGGTGTCGGGCATGACGATGATCACGCGCTTGCCGTAGCGCATCCCGGCGTAGGCGATGCCCGCGGCGAAGTTGCCGGAGGAGTGCGCCGCAACCGGCCGGTCGCCGATGCGCTCCAGGTTGTTGGCCATCCAGTTGAGCCCGCCCAGCACCTTGAACGAGCCCACCGGCGTCCAGCCGTAGTCCTTGAGCCAGACCCGGCGGCCCTCCGGCAGGCCGAGGTGGCGCTCCAGGGAGTAGGAGCGGATCAGCGGCGCGGGGCTCAGATGCTGGCGGATGACCGCTTCGGCGCGGCGTACATCCGCCGCTGTGGGGACGTGCACGCTGCCCATGCGCCCTCCTCCGATGACGCGCCGGCCGCGGCAGCCGGGGCCGGCTGGCTGCCGCGGGTCCTGGGACGGCGCGCCGCGGCGGCCGCCGACGCTCGGCACCCAGCCGCCGGTGCCCTGCCGATTTGCCGGGTGTGGATGCGTGCCGCAAAATAGAGAGCCGTGACGGCGCCAGGGCAACTGTCTGCTTGGCTGTCGCCCGCCGTCTGCGGCGGCGTGTGGCCCGCGCCCTGCGGCGTCGGCGCGCGGGACATGCCGCCGGCCCGGGGCCGCGCGATCAGAGGGCAGGGGGGAGGAGGGGAAGGCACGGCCATGAGCGCGCTGTACGACCTGGTGATCCAGCATGGCCATGTGATCGATCCGCACCAGGGCCTGGACGGGGTGGCCGACGTGGCCATCCGCGGCGGCCGGATCGCGGCGGTGGGGCCGGCACTCCCGGCCGGCGGCGGCCGCGTGCTCGACGCGCGCGGCCTGCTCGTCTGCCCGGGCCTGATCGACCTGCACGTCCACGTCTGGGAAGGGGCCAATCTGGGGATTCCGCCCGACCCGCACTGCGTGCGGCGCGGCGTCACCACGGTGTTCGACGCCGGCTCGGCCGGGGCGGAGACCTACCCGGCCTTCCACAAGTTCGTCATCGAGGTCAGCGCGACGCGCATCCGCGCCTTCCTGCACATCTCGTCGCTCGGCCAGCTCAGCGGCGCCGTCGGCGAGCTCACCGACCTGCGCTACGCCAACGTCCAGCAGGCGACGAGTCTGTGCGAGCGCTACCGGCGCCACATCGTCGGCGTCAAGATCCGCATGACCGCGGACCTGGTGGGCGACAATGGCCGCGAGGCCCTGAAGCGGGCGCGTGCGGTGTGCGAGGCCACGGGCCTGCCCCTCATGCTCCATCCCAACGCCAGCCCGTTGAGTCTGGAGGAGATGCTCGGCCAGATGCGGGCGGGCGACATCCTGACGCACTGCTTTCACCGCAGCGCCACCGGGATCCTCGCTGCGGACGGCCGCGTGCGCCCGGAGGCGCGCCGGGCCGCCGCGCGCGGCATCCTGTTCGATGTCGGCCACGGGCGGGGGAGCTTCGTGTTCGCGGTGGCCGAGCAGGCCCTGGCCCAGGGCGTGCGACCCGGCACCATCTCCAGCGACCTGCACAGGTTCAACGTCGATGGCCCTGTGCACGATCTGGCGACCACGGTGTCCAAGTTCCTGCTGCTGGGCTTCGGCTTGCCCGAAGCGCTCGACAAGGTGACGCGGGCCCCCGCCCAGGCGATGGGCATGCTGGGCGAGATCGGCACGCTAAAGCCGGGGGCCTGCGCGGACGTGGCGCTGCTGGCGCTGCGCGAGGAGCCCTGCGAGCTGCTCGACGCGGCCGGCGAAAAGCGGCGGGCCGAGCGCCGGCTGGTGCCCGTGACCACGCTGCGGGCGGGCGTGGAGTACGGGCCGCTGCCCTGAGGCCCCGGCCGCGGCGACGGCATTCCCGGTCCCGTGCGCGCTGCGCCCGCCTGGCGAACAGGGAAGCATGGCCATCTTCGACGTGTTCAACGGCGACGCCGACGGCATCTGCGCGCTGCACCAGCTGCGGCTGGCCGAGCCGGCGGTCGCGGAACTGGTAACCGGCGTCAAGCGCGACATCGCGCTGCTGGGGCGGGTCCAGGCGCGTCCCGGCGACGAGGTGACGGTGCTGGACGTGTCGCTGGCCAGGAATCGGGCTGATCTGGAGCGGCTCCTGGCTGCCGGCGCGCGGGTGCGCTACTTCGACCATCACTTTGCTGGCGAGGTGCCCCGACACGCGGGCCTGCGCGCCTCGATCGACCCGGCGCCGGAGCGCAGCACCTCCCTCCTGGTGGATGCGCATCTGGGGGGCCGCTTCCGGGCCTGGGCGGTGGTGGGCATGTTCGGCGACAACCTGGCGGCGGCAGCCTGCGGCGCGGCGGCGACGCTCGGCTGCAGTCCGGCCGCCCTGGCGCGGCTGCGGGAGCTGGGCGTCTGCATGAACTACAACAGCTACGGGGCGACGGTGGCCGATCTGCACGTCGCGCCCGACGAGCTCTACCGGCGAGTGCAGCCGTACGCGGATCCCTGGGAGTTCGCCGAGCGGGACGCGACCTTCCAGGAACTGACGGCCGGCTACCGAGACGACATGGAGCGTGCGGCAGGCCTGCGTCCCGAGCTGCAGACGGCCCGGCACGCGCTCTACGTCCTGCCGGCCGAGGCGTGGGCCCGGCGCGTGAGCGGCGTGTGGGCCAACGCGCTGGCCAGCGCGGCGCCGGCGCGGGCTCACGCGCTGTTGACGCGGCTGCCCGGCGGCGGCTTCGTCGTCAGCGTGCGGGCGCCGCTGCAGGCGGCCACCGGCGCCGACGCCCTGTGTCGAGCCTTCGCCACCGGCGGCGGCCGGCAGGCAGCGGCCGGCATCGATCGGCTTCCCGACGACCGCTACGAGGCCTTCGTCCGGGCCTTCGCCCGGGCCTTCTGAACCATCCGCCAGCCACCGCTGGGACGAGGAGCGCATGACTGCCATCGCCACGACTGCGGCCATCGACTACCAGGCGCGCATCGACGCGCTGCGGCGCACCAAGAGCGAGCACACCGCCGAGAAGGTCCGGCGCCGCGGCTTCTTCGACATCGATGACCACGGGTGGATCCCGTGGGACGAGCCGATCGACTTCACGCTGGTGCCCAACCACCCCGACGGCGGCTGCTACGGCGCCCGGGCCATCGGCGAGAACTTCCGCCGCTGGCTGCAGGTGCATCCGGTCTACATCCACCCCCACAGCGCGCTGGCGGGCGCCTGGGTCCAGCACGGCCCGCCCGGAGCGGGCGGGTGGCGGCCCGAGGATCGCCCGGAGCATCTGCGGGCCCTGCACCGGCAGTACAACCTCATCTACACCGGGATCGGGGGCATGAACCACGTGGGCCCCGACCTGCGCATCGGCCTGGACCTGGGCTGGGGCGGGCTGCTGGCGAAGATCCGCCGGTACCGCGATCTCAACCGGCCCGCCGATCCCTCGTTCTACCTCGGCGAGGAGGCGCTGGTGCTGGGGGTGCAGGAGTGGATCCGGCGCCACGTCGAGTACGCCCGCCAGCAGGCCGCCACCGCCGACCCGGAGCTGCGCGACAACTACGGGCAGATCGCCGCGATGAACGAGTGGCTGATCGACGGGCCGCCGCGGACGCTGCGCGAGGCCTGCCAGTTCCTGGCCTGGTTCCAGTCGATCGACCGGATGTGGGGCTCCGGAGGCGCCCTGGGCCAGCTCGACGAGCTGCTGCGCCCCTACTACGAGGCGGACGTGGCTGCCGGCCGCCTGGCCAGCGACGACGAGGCGGTGTGGTGCATCGCGAGCCTCTTCTTCAACGACACGCACTACTCGCAGATCGGCGGGCCGCGGCCTGCCGACGGGCAGGACATGACCAGCCGGGTCTCGTTCCTGGTGCTGGAGGCCATGCACCGGCTGCGCATCCCCATCAACATCGCGGTCCGGGTCCACGAGGGGCTGAACCCCGAGCTGCTGCGCCGTTCGGTGGAGTACCTGTTCGCCGACGGCACCGGCTGCAGCTACTCGTGCGCCAAGGGCCTGGACGAGGGGTACTGCCGCAACGGGGTGCCGCTGTCCCTGGCGCGGATGCGGGCCAAGGTGGGCTGCAACTGGACGGCGCTGCCCGGCATCGAGTACTGCCTGCAGGACGTCACGCGCCTGTGCCTGGTGGCGCCGTTCCTGCACGCGTTCGGCGAGACCGCCGCGGCAGCGGAGCCCGGCATGGAGCTGCTGTGGGAACGCTACGCGCACCACCTGGGCATCTGCGTGGACACGATCAAGCGCGGCTTCGACTGGCATCTGCAGCACCACTGGCGCAATGCTCCGGAGATCGTGCTCAACCTGTTCATGCACGGGCCGGTGGAGCGGGGCCTGGACATGTCCAACGGGGGCGTGGACATCTACCGGCTGACCTGCGACGGCGTGGGACTGGCCACGGTCGCCGACTCGCTGGCCGCCATCGAGCAGCGGGTCGTGCAGGAGCGGCGCCTCACCTGGACCGAGCTGGCGCAGGTCCTGGAGCGCAACTTCGAGGGCGCCGAGACGGTGCGCCTGATGCTGCGCAACATCCCGCGCTACGGCACGGGCAACGCCCCGGCGGACCGCTGGGCGCAGCGCGTCGTGGCGCTGTACACCGGCCTCGTGCGCGATACGCCGACCCCTGCCGGGTTCACCGTCGTCCCCGGCATGTTCTCGCACGGCATCGTGGCCCAGCTCGGGAGGAATCTGGGGGCCACGCCGAACGGCCGGCGGCGCGGCGAGCCGATCTCGCACAGCACGAACCCCGATCCCGGCTTCATGCCGGACGGGACGGGCGCGCCCACGGCCAAGTCGAACGCGGTCGCCGCCACCCAGCCGCGGTGGGGCAACAGCGCGCCGCTGCAGATCGATCTGGACCAGCGTCTGTCGCGCCAGATCGGCGGCGTCGAGGCGGTGGCGGCGCTCATCAAGGGCCACCACGATCTGGGCGGCACCCTGGTCAACATCAACGTGGTGTCCAAGGAGCAGATCCTGGCGGCCCACGCCGACCCCGATCGGTTCCCCGAGCTGGTGGTGCGCGTCACCGGGTACAGCGCCTACTTCCGCACGCTGTCGCCGGAGTACCGCCAGCAGGTGGTGGACCGGATCCTGGCCGAGGCCTGAGGCCGGCACCGCCCGGCGGCGCACACCGCGGGCCGCCTCAAGCGGCTGCCCAGTGCGCGTGGGAGACGACTCCCAGCGTGTGGCCGCGCCAGTACTCGCGCCGCGGCGCGTACAGCCGGCCGTCCACCGGGCAGGGGTCGCGAGCGGGGCCGAAGATGGCGATCCGGTCGCCATGCTGGGCGATGAGCCGGTCGCGCGGGTCGGCCCCGACCGGCTGGGCGGCGACGAGGTGCGCGGTGGCCAGCGGGCCGGTGAAGGGCACCACCAGGCGTCCCTGCCAGTCGAACAGCCCGCGCCCCGAGTCGGGCGACAGCAGCAGCAGCAGCTCCTCGCCGTCGCCTTCCCAGTTCACCGGCGTGCCGTTCTGGTTGACCAGGTCGGGCTGCCAGCGGTGCAGGGGCTGGCCGTGGCCATCGAACAGCACGAAGATGCCGTAGGCACGGTGGCGGGTGCCCGCCAGCACCTGCAGGCCGGGCACGTCGCGCACGTAGCGGGCGGCGGAGATCCCCTGCGCGTGGCCGATGCGCCGCCGATTCAGCAGCTTGCCGGTGGTGCCGTCGGCGAACAGCACCCCGTCGTCGCCGGCCACCGACGCCAGCCGCAGCGAGCCGTCGCCCGTCAGGTCGCCCAGGACCACGCTGTCCGCATGGATGCCCATGGCTCCGAGCGGCTCGTAGCGCATCTCCTCCACCGCCCAGACCAGCGTGCCGTCGCCGCGCACCAGGCAGTGGCCCAGCATGGCCTCCTCGCAGCCATCGCCGTCCACGTCGGCGAAGTACATGTTGTGCCCGAAGCGGAACGGCAGGGTGGTGTGCCAGCGCAGGCAGCCCGCCAGGTCGTAGCACCAGGCATTGAGACCGCCGCCCGAGTCGCCGTCCAGCAGCAGCAGGTCGCGGGGCGCCGGCGGGCGGCGGAACTGCGGGGCGTAGGCATAGCCGATGGGGGCGGTCTGGCCGGGGGTGCCCATGAGGGGCCCCGCCAGGGGGAACGGCACGTCGGCGAGCGGCTGGCCGGTCCGCCCGCACAGCACGCACAGCCGCGAGCCGCAGGCCAGCAGCAGGTCGTCCGTGCCGTCCTGATCGACGTCGTAGGACTTGGGCACGACCGCGCCGGACGGGGGCGGGTCGATCTCTCGCTGCCAGCGCACCTCGCCGTCCAGCGAACAGGCCGCCACCGCCGCCGGGCGGCCCGACGCGGCCGGGTCTGCGATCCAGAAGAAACCCCAGGCGCGCTCGGCCTCCACGCGGCGCAGCTGCAGGCGCCCAGGGCGGCCGAGGGGCTGGGGCAGCTCGGTCTCCAGCACGGGCTGGGCATGCGCCCGGCGCCGCTCGGCCAGCGTCGCCTCCCCTGCCGCCCGGCGCGCGGCGTTGGTCGCGGCCGCCTCCGCGTCCACGGTGACCTCCACGCCGACGAAGGCGGCCTTGCTGTTGGTGCGCAGCCCGCACGGACCCGCGGGGTAGCTGCCGTCACGCACGCGGAAGGCCGGGCGCCCGTCGAAGAAGCACGTCAGGCGATCGCCCCGGCAGTCGAGGCGCAGCTCGTGGTGGCGGGCGCGATCGACGGCGACCCACTCGCGCGCCAGGACGATCAGGTTGTCGTCCTCGACTCGGTAGAGGACGAGGCCGGCGTGGTTCTCCAGGCAGTAGAAATAGTAGCTGCGCACGTCGCGGAGGCGGGCGGCCACGCCGCTGAGGCAGTCCTGGCGGTAGCCCAGATTCACCGACGGGTTGATGTTGAACGGGAAGTACTGCCGCACGCCGGCCGTGACCGTGTAGTCGGCCCAGGTCGGCTCGCCGGTGATCAGGAAGGCGTCGGCGTGCTGCACCGCCAGCACGGTGCGGCCCGTCTCGTCGGTCTCCACCCGCCAGCGCGTGTGCGGGTTCCAGTGCGGGTGGCGGAATGCCTCCCGCCACGCCCCGAGACGGTCGCGTTCCACGTGGCCGTCGCTGTACGGATGCCACAGGCAGGTGGGCTCGACGCCCTCCAGGTCGATGCGGGCGAGCGCTCGGTCGGCACCGGACATGGCAGGCTCCTCGGCACGATGGTGGCAGTTGCGCCCGATGGCGCCGCTAACATTGGTTCTGGCCGGCGCCAGGGCAAGGGAAGCGATCTCACCGGCCACCAGCGAGCGAGCGAATGAGCGAGGGCCCCGCCAAAGTCATCTTCTCGATGGTGCACGTCAGCAAGCGCTACCACAACAGAACCGTGCTCGAGGACATCTCGCTGTCCTACTTCTACGGGGCCAAGATCGGCGTCATCGGCCTCAACGGCTCGGGCAAGAGCACGCTGCTGCGCATCATCGCCGGCCGCGAGCCCGACTTCGAGGGCCAGACCGTGCTGGCTCCCGGCTACCGCATCGGGCTGCTGGATCAGGAACCGCGCCTCGACGCCGGCCGGACCGTCGGCCAGCTCGTCGCCGAGGGCCTGGGCGCGGCAGCGGAGCTGGTGCGGGCCTACGAGAGCGTGAGCGCGCGCCTGGCCGAGCCCCTGGCTGACGCGGAGCTGGACGCCCTTCTCGCGCGCCAGGCGCAGCTCCAGGAGCAGATCGACGCTGCCGGTGCCTGGGACCTGGAGAGCCGGCTGCAGATGGCCATGGAGGCGCTGCGGTGTCCGCCCGACGACACGCCCGTGGCGGTGATCTCCGGCGGCGAGCGGCGCCGCGTGGCGCTGTGCCGGCTGCTGCTGCAGCAACCGGATATCCTGCTGCTGGACGAGCCCACCAACCACCTGGATGCCGAATCGGTCGCCTGGCTGGAGCACCATCTCCAGCAGTATCCGGGCACGGTGATCGCCGTGACCCACGACCGGTACTTCCTGGACAACGTGGCCGGCTGGATCCTCGAACTGGACCGCGGGCGCGGCCTGCCCTGGCGGGGCAACTACTCCTCGTGGCTCCAGCAGAAGCAGGAACGGCTGGCGCGCGAGGAGAAGAGCGAGGTCGAGCGGCAGCGCACCCTGGCCCGCGAGCTGGAGTGGATGCGCATGACGCCGCGGGCCCGCCACCAGCGCAGCCGCGCGCGCCTGCGCGCCTACGAAGGACGCCTCGCCGCGGCCGCGCTGGTCCGCGACCGCGAGGCGCGCCTCTACATCCCGCCCGGGCCGCGGCTGGGCGACGAGGTGATCCAGGCCTGCAACGTGAGCAAGGCCTACGGCGACCGCCTGCTCTTCGAGCACCTGACCTTCAGCGTGCCGCGCGGCGCCATCGTGGGCGTCATCGGCCCCAACGGGTCCGGCAAGACGACCCTCTTCCGGCTGATCGTGGGCCAGGAGCGGCCCGATGCGGGCGAGCTGCGGCTAGGCGCCAGCGTGCGATGGGCGTACGTCGATCAGAGCCGCGACAGCCTCGACCCGCACAGGACCGTCTGGGAGACGATCTCCGGCGGCGCGGACGAGCTCGAACTGGGGAACCGCCGCGTGAACTCGCGGGCGTACGTCGGTCGCTTCAACTTCGCGGGCGCGGACCAGCAGAAGAAGGTGGGGCGGCTGTCCGGCGGAGAGCGCAACCGCGTGCATCTGGCGCTGGTGCTCCGGCAGGGAGCCAACGTCATCCTGCTGGACGAGCCCACCAACGATCTCGATGTCAACACGCTGCGGGCCCTGGAGGACGCCCTGGAGGGCTTCGCCGGCTGCGCCATGGTGATCAGCCACGATCGCTGGTTCCTCGACCGGATCGCCACCCACATCCTCGCCTTCG